>JANLSO010000008.1:0-19058 GCA_031362405.1 Thermoleophilia bacterium
GGCGGTTTGGCGGGCTTCTCGCGCGCCGACGCCCAACTGGTGGTCGCACGCCGCTACGGCCTGGCGAGCTGGTCGGCGCTGCGCGAGCACATGGCCCGCGTCGCCGAACACACACGCCGCCCCCAAGTGGAGCCGGAAGCGAGCTCGCCCGAGGACCGCCCGAGCGCTGTCGACGAGTTCCTGCGCCTGGCCTGCCTCACCTACGGCGATGACGACCAGGCACGACGCGTCCGCGCTCGCGTGATGCTCGAGGCCGACCCGGGGCTTGCCACCGTGAGCATCCATACGATGGCCGCCGTCGGCGAGGTGGCCGCCGCCGAGGCGCTGCTGACCGCGGATCCGTCGCAGATGGGTCGCCCGGGTGGGCCGCACGCCTGGGAGCCGCTCCTGTACGCCGCCTACTCGCGGATCGACAGCCCCCACCCCGAGTATTCGACCCTCGAAGTGGCCCGGATCCTGCTGGCCCGGGGCGCCGACCCCAACGCCGGCTACCTGTGGAACGGCCTTTACCCGTTCACCGCCCTCACCGGGGCCTTCGGCGAGGGGGAAAAAGGTTCGATCCGCCAACCCCGCCACCGCGACAGCGCCGCCCTCGCGCGGCTGCTGCTCGACGCGGGCGCCGATCCCAACGACAGCCAGGCCCTCTACAACCGCCAGTTCGGGACAGACGACGATCACCTGGCCTTGCTGTTCGAATACGGCCTGGGCACCGGGTCGGGAGGCCCCTGGCACGAACGCTTCGCGGCCAACCACCCCTCACCCAGTGAGCTGATGCGCGACCAGCTCGAATGGGCCGCCGAGCACGACCTGCCCAGGCGGGTTCGGCTGATGCTCGACAACGGTGTCGACCCCGACGTGCGCGCGGCCCCGCCCGGGGCCACCGGCACGGCCTACCGGATCGCCCTGCGCGCCGGCAACGCCGAGATCGCCCGGATGCTCCTGGCGGCCGGTGCCGATCCCGTTGCCCTCGACCCGGTCCAGGCGCTGCGCGCGGTGTTCATGGCGGGCGACCGCGCCGGCGTCGGGCGGATCGTGGGTGCCGAGCCGACCCTTCTCGAGCGGCTGATCGCGGCCGAGCCCGATCTCGTCATCCGGGCGGCGGAGCTTGGTCGGCTCGAAGCGGTCCGGCTGATGGTCGGGATGGGATTCGACGTCAACGTCCGCCGTCGCGTCACCGCCCTGCACGAGGCGGCCGGGGCCGGCGATGTGATGATGGTCCAGGCACTTCTGGAGCTCGGAGCCGACCCGACGATCCGCGACGGCGAGCACGGCTCCACCCCGCTCGGCTGGGCCGAATACGGTGAGCAGGCGGAGGTGATCGACTGGCTGGCCGGCCACCCCAGGTGAGCCGGCGGTTTGAGCCGTAGAGGCATGGAGGAGCGCCTTGACGTGATCCGGCGGTGATGGAGTTCGTCAGCCGGTCCTCTCCCACCCGCGGGTGGTCCGGGTCAGCTCGCGAAAGCCGACAAGCTCGAGGAACGCCAGGCACGCCTCGTCGTCGGAGAACGTGTAGTCGAGCACCCGCTCCACCAGGGCCAGGCGAAGCCAATCTCCTGCGTGAGCCATTAGCCAGCGACCGATTCCGCGACGCCGGTACGCCTCGCCCACCTCGAGGTTGCCGATGTCCGCCCACCCGGAGTGGCTGCCTCGCGGGCCGGCCGCGGCGGGCAGGCACTCAACCTCGATGAACCCGAGCGCCTCCTCGCCCAGCACCGCCGACAGGCGGGTGCCGTTGATGCCAAGCGTCCTTTGCACACGTAGCCCGTCGATCGGCGCTGGCCCGGGGCGTGCGAGGTCGGCGGGGAGTGCCAGCAGCACCACCTCCGTCCTTCCTTTGTGGGCGAAGCCGGCGCGCCCCAGGATGGCGCGCACGTGCGGCCACTGCTCGGGCACCCCGAAGACCCCCGGCGCCGGCAGCGCGCCGTCGGCGTACATCCGGGTGGGAGCCCAACCCGCCAGCCGTGTCACACACGCCTGGGCGAGCAGGTCACCGGCCTCGGTGGCATCAGGCCAGTAAGGCGCCTTGGGCCAGCACAGAAGCCAGCGGATCTCCGCCACGCCGCGGTAGCTCGCCCCGACCTCGTCGCCGTCGCCGTAACGCAGCAGGTGGGCGGCCGCCACGATGCGCCCGCGCTGCTCGGCCACGAGCGTGGCCCGCTCGCTGACCCACGGATCGACGATGAACTCCCCCGGCTCGCGCTCGAGCTGGCTGAGCACCGTGTTCACCGAGATGCTCACCCCGGGCACGACGGCCTGGGCGTGGAGGTTGACCAGGTGCGCAACCTGGTCGCGATCGGCGCGACGAAACGGCCGGATCTCGATCTGGGACATGGGCGGGCCTCCTGATGAAAGGGCGCTCGGCGCGCATCGGATCGGAGGCCGCCACCGGTGCGGCACCCCACGAGGATAGTCGTCGCCGCGCTCACCGACCAGCGCATCGACGGGGACGGCCCGGCCACCAAACGCGACTGTTTCCTGAGCGTAGACAGCGCGGGAATACGGCATTGCGGATCGGGTGATCACCTCCCTGCGGCGGCGGGGGCGTCCTCATCCGCCCAGGAGCGCCGCCAGGCCACGCACCTGGCCTCACAGAACGCCTTGGGTCGCAGAGCCCGTCATCGCGCCCGAGCGCGAGCTCACGACCCTCACGCGGGAGACCCCGCCGGCCCACCCGGCCGCGCCGGAGATCGCTGCCCCTCTGCTCTTTGCCGAGCGCGACGCTTTGGCCGAGCGGCTCGCGCGGCGTGCCGCCCTCGCGCGAGAACGAGCTGCGTGACCCAGGAAAAGTTTGCGGAGATTGAGCTTTGCCGCACTGAGCTGGTCGGTTTGGGCGAGCGGGCCACCACCCACCTCCAAGAGCTGGCTCCGTTCGCCGTGTGCGCTCCGAGAAGCGGCACGTGCGGCGGATGCCCCGGGGGCGCCTGGCCGACCGGCCACCCCGACGACGCGACGAGTGCGAGGGGCCGCTTTGCGATCCGCTGCGCCAGGCGCGGGCCGGCCAGGCGGCTCTCGAGGATTGGCGGCGAGATCAGGCGCCGGCCGGAGTCCCGCGCATTGGAGTTGGTCGACCGCGACCGGCAGGGGGTCGGTTGCTGCCGATACGGCTGGCGTACAATCTGGTCGATGACCGAGTGGCTCCTCATCATCGCGCTTGGCACGGCGCTTGTCGTGCGGATCGGCGTTGCCCGCCGAGGCCGTCTTCGCCGCGCGCGAGCGCACGCGGAAGAGGTGCTCGACGAACTGGCCGCCGCCACCTGCGACGCTTTGGCCCGCGGCCCGGCGAGCCGGCGTGCGGCCCGTGCCGTGCGCCGTTACGAACGGACCCGTGAGCGGGTGGCGGCGGCCAGCACCGCCCGCGAGCTCGAGGGCCTTGTCGTCTGGCATCAGCGCCGCCGCCGGGTGGTCGTTCTCGCCAGCGAGGGTTCCCGACGCGTTCAGGATGTCTTTGTGCGCCGCATCATTCGCAGCCGCTGATCGGCCATGGGACTCATCCCGGGGCATCTGTGCGCACGAGCGGCCGTCGAAGGTCCCTTCGGACCGGGCGGCAGTCGCGATCGCAGGGCCGCCCCCGCCGACGCGGCGGAGATCCGCCCGTACTCCCGGACGGTCGACGGATCGAGCGTCGATGGAGGTCACCCTTTCCTGCCTGAGAGGCCCAGGCCGCCCCACGGAGTGTGGCCTTCTCGGGTTCGGAGAACAGCGCCCGCAGCCCAAGTTCACCATCGTATGGCGTGAGTTGCTCGAGCGGATCGGCGCGCCGACGGCGTGGACCGGTTGGTTCGCTGAGAATCAACGCGACGTTGACGAGATCGCCGCCGGCCTGCGGGCCGCCGGCCTCGGGCCCGTCGATGTCTGGATGGAACGCCGCCGTCGCTGCACGGATCCCGATGCGTTCATGGCCCGCATCCGCTCGGTGGCCGGGCATCTGCTGGGTAACCCGCCGGGTGGGTTCAGTGAACTCGACCAGCGCATCGACGCCGCCTTGCACGCCGAATCGGCGCCGGACGGATTCGTCTACGACTATTGCAAGCTGTTCGCCCTGGCGCGCAGACCGCTCGGCTGAGGGAGGAGAACATGACAAAGGCGGATTCGACCGAGGGCCCGTCGCCGTCGCTGTTGATCAACCAGAGGATTGCCGAGCGGGGACCCCTCCCGCTTTTTTCAGCTCGAGCCTCGACGACGAGGCGTGCGATCGACATCCACGAGGGGAGGAGGTCGATGCGGACGCGTTCACGGCATTGATCGGTGCCGCGGTTGCCCTCAACACCTCCGGCTCGAAGGCACGGCGAGAGCGAGCCCTATGGCCGACGCCCGCTGGATGGCGGGCATGCGGCGCCGCCACCTCACGCGGATCGTTACCCGTCAGTCTCCCCCGGGCCGCGCCAATCCCGACTGGAAGGCCGTGACGACCGCCTGGACGCGGTCGCGCAGGCCGAGCTTCGCGAGGATTCGGCCGACGTGCGTCTTCACGGTGGCCTCGCCGAGGACCAGTGCCTGCGCTATTTCGGCGTTCGACATGCCCCGGGCGAGCAGCCGCATGACGTCCAGTTCGCGCGGCGTCAGCCCCGCAAGCGAAGCGGGTGGGGTGGTGTCGCGTGGCGGCCGACGCAGGTAGGTCGCGATCAGGCGACGGGTGATGACCGGGGCAAGCAGCGACCCGCCGTCCGCGACGACCCGGATTCCACCCGTCAGTTGTTCGCGCGGGACGTCCTTCAGGAGGAACCCGCTGGCACCCGCCAGCAGGGCCTCGTACACCTGCTCGTCGGCGCCGAAGGTGCTGAGGATCAGCACCCTGGTGGACGACCGCGCCTCCACGATTCGACGGGTTGCGGCGATGCCGTCGAGGACCGGCATGCGGATGTCCATCAACACGACGTCGGGTTTCAGCGCGGCGGTCCGCTCGACGGCTTCGCGACCGTCGGAGGCCTCACCCGCGAGAGTGAGGCCGGGCTCCAGATCGACGATCAGGGAGAGCCCGGCCCGTACGAGTGCCTCGTCGTCGGCGATCAACACCCGGATATCGGCGGCGCTCACCACGGCACACTCGCGAGCACGCGGTAGCCGCCGTTCGGGGGAGGGCCGGCGCTGACCCGGCCGCCGTAGAGCCCGACCCGCTCACGCATTCCCACAAGACCGAGACCCTCGGACGACACCGGCAGGGGGCGCCCGTCGTCGACGACCTCGATCTCGACTCACCGGCCCGGTAGCGCACCGTCACCGCGACCTCGGCCATCCCCGAGTGGCGGAGGGCGTTGGTCAGCGCCTCCTGGGCCACCCGATACACCGTCAGGTCGACGCCCGCGGGTAGACCGACGACCGTTCCCTCGATGCGCAGCTCGACGCGCAGCCCCGCCTGCCGCGCGCGGGCGACGAGTTCCGGGAGGTCCGCCGCGCGCGGGCGGGGACTGCGCGGGTCGTCATCGTCGGGAGCCCGGACCACCTCCAGCAGCCGACGCAGCTCGGAGAGCGCGTCACGGGCTGCGACGCCGATCGCCTCGATCGGCTCGCGGGCACGCGGCGGGTCGTGGTCGAGTGCCGCCGACGCGGCATCCGCCTGGAGGGCGATCAAGCTCACGCCGTGCGCGACCACATCGTGCAGCTCACGCGCGATCCGTGCCCGCTCCTCGGCCAAAGCGGCCCGGGCCTCGGCTCGGGCCCGACCACGCAGGGTGATGCCCGCGCCCACCGGGATCGCGACGAAAAGGAGCAGCGTCGGCGGGATATTCCACGCCGAGTCGGTGGGATCGCGCAGGATGGAGAACGCGATACCCGCACAAAGGCTCGCCGCCGCGCCCACCACCGGCCGAACCAGGCGCTCGGCGGCCGCGGTGTAGGCGGCAACGACGACGGCAAGCAGAACACCGATCGATTCTGGTGGGGTTCCCAGGGCCGAGGCCGCGACCAGCACCGCGGCGATGGCGTGCGCAACAACGAGCGGGGCCCGGCGACGGGCGAGCAGGGCGAGCACGCATGCGACCACGGCAGCGCGCGCGACCCAGGGCTCGTCGAGGTCGTCAGCAGTCGCGATCTCCACGAGGGATACGGCGACGAGCAAGACAACCACCACGGCGTCGCGGTGCCAGGGGCGCACGAGCGCCGCCAGCGTCCTGATCCGCGTGAGCACGGCCTCCATGCCCGCAACGCTAGTCGAGAGGCGCCGATGCGGGCATCAACCGCAAGGCGGACTCGCACGTGGGGATCAACCGCGAGAGGGATGCGGGATCGGCGTTCTCGGGGACGCCCTTCGGAACCCGCGCTCATAGCGTCGGCCCCGCTCACCCCTCACCGCATCGGAGACCACCATGACCCGCCCCACCCGACGCACCTTCCCACTGATCGCCACGCTCGCCGCCGTCACGCTGGTCGGCGGATGCGGCGATGGCGGCGGCGCGGGCACGACCGCCGTACCATCGGTCGCCGTGCCACTGAGCGAGCGGGTCGTGCAGGGCGGTGACCTTGCCGGCTTCACCCCCTCGGCCGCCGAACGCCTCGACCTGGCGGCGATTACCGCCGAGAACGGCGTCACGGTCGCCCGGCTCCGCGAGCGCGGAATCCGGCGTGCTGCCGTCGCGCGCCTGGCCGGCCCGCCCGATGCCTTTGGGATCTCCGCGGCCGCGGAACTCGAGACCGCCGACGATGCCCGCGCCGAGGCGGCGCGGCTGTTCCGCGAGAACGGATCCTCCGAGCCCGGGCTCACCGCGACCCCGATCGCGATCCCCGACATCCCGGGCGCGGCAGCCGCTCGTAAGTCGGGTCGCCGCGACGGGCGTGAGTACCTCGCGATCGAGGTCACCTGGGCCGACGGCACCGTGGCACACGAGCTGTTCGTTCTGGCGCGCGCGGCCGATCTCCGTGAGGCCGATGTCCTGGCTGCCGCCCGCGCCGTCAGTGCGCGTAGCCGCGGTGCGTCCCTGCCGGCCGCTCCGTGACATGGATGTCCGGATGTCGGGCCCCTCTGGTTGTCTGCGCGGTGCGGAGAGTTCCGCGATGCGTCGGGTTCGTCGATACGGGCGCGGTGGACCGCCACACCAGGTGGGCATAGGGTGGCGGCCATGCCTCCTGCCCGGAGCCCGTGGTCGTTGTCGATCCGCGCCGTGGCCGTGGTAGCGCTCCTCGGCGGGGCCACCGCGACGGCGTCAGCCGGCTCCCCAACGTGGACGCCGGTGTCGGGGCAGATTCTGGGCGCCCCGGTCGACGCGGTCGCGGACGGTCCGCGCACCCTGGTGGCCTCGCTCGATCGGCGCCGGTTGATCGTCTCCACGCTTGCGGGCGGTCGGGTGGCCCGTCGGCAGGTGGTGTTCACGGCGCCGTACCGGGGTCGGTTCGGTCTACCCAGGATCGTCGCCCTGCCGGGTGGACGGGCGCTCGCCGTGTCAGACGCCGGGGTGTCCTCTCTGCGCCCGAACGCGGTCGCGCGCTTTGGCCCGGTGCAGCGCTTCGTGCCGTGGACGGCGGGCACCGCCCGGGGATTCGCGGTGGCCACCGCGCCGGGTGGTCAGGTGCTCGTGGCATGGTGGGGAGGCCCCAGCGGAGGGCGCCTCGGCATCTATGGCGCCCGGCTCCTGCCCGATGGCCGATGGGCCGCCGCGGTGGAGATCTCCGCCGGTACGTACCCCGCCCTCCCAGCCGGACCAGCCCCGCAGGTGGCGATCGCGGCGGCGGGAGCACCCGGCGGTGGTTTTGGTGTGGTGTGGCGCCAGCCCGACGGACCGGTGACGGCCTTCGCACCGCCGACGACCATCGCCGCGGCCACCATCTCGGCCGAAGGGACGCTCTCGAGCCCGGTGGTGCTCGGGTCCGGTCAGGTCGTCTCCATCGATCTGACGGCCGCCGCGCCCGCGACCGGGGAGGTCATCGGGGCCTGGTCGGAAGGCCGTGCGAGCAACCCCGATGGCACGCTCGCGCGCACGTGCGACGTCGTCGCGACGGCCACTTCGGGGGCAGTGGCCAGGCGCGAGCTCACGTGCTCCGAACCGGCGTCGTCGGTCAAGTTGCGCCTGGTGTCGACACGGGCGGGAGGGGTGCTCGCCGTGAGGCGCTCGTCGCCCAACAGCCAGCCCTTCCGCTCGTCGATCGGCGTCTTCGCGCGCACGGCGGGCACCGGCGAATGGTCGCCCGAGCGGCTGCTCGTGGCCGAGGCTCGCGGATTCAGCGAGCTGGAGGGTGTCGCACCGCTGGCCGGCGCAGGAGCCATCGCCACGATCCAGCTGGGCATCGGTCTGGGACCCCAACGGGGTGGCCGGGTGCGCGTCGCCCAGATCGGAGACGACGGAACGCCGGGTATGCGCACCGCGGGGCCGATCGGAACACCGATCCGCACCTCGCAGAGCTTTCGTCTTTTCCCCCTGGCCGAGAGGCCCGGCGCGGCGCTCCTGTGGCCGACCGGTGGCTTTCCCTTCGCATACCGCGCGAGCCTGCTTACGCTCGGTACCCGACCGACGCCCCGGTGAGGTACCGCTATACCGCTATGGCGAGACGATGCCGGGGCCACGAGAGCGAGGCGGCGACTGCTCGGACACATTTTCAGGCGCGCGGGATGCAGCGCACGACAGGGACGTCGAATGCGGCGGTCTCGAGAACCGTTTCGGGCGGTTGCGTCCTACGAGGGTTCAGATCCCTCCCCCTCCGCTTCAGACCATCGAGGCCCTCTCTAAGGGAGGAACGTGCGCCCGTCGGCACGGCACAAGGGCAGAGGCTATGAGGTCTCGGACCCGCCGGCCTTGAGGACGGCGGCGGCGAGGAGCGCGAGGTCGTCGAAGGCGGCGAGCTGGTCGTCGCTCAGCGTCGCCGCACCGGGGTCCCAGGCGTACAGCGTGTCGACCACCTCGCCGCCTAGCGGCAGCGGGGTCGAGACGTACGTGCGGACCCCCGGCTCGTCGCCCTGCGTGAACGACGTGTCGTCGAACCACTTCTCCTCGCTGGCGTCCGCGCTGACGATGCGCTCGCCCGACTCGACCACGAGCCGGCGCATCGAGTCCTTGGGGTGGCCGACGTTCTCGATCGTGTCGGACATGTTGGTTCCTCGCAGACGGGACGCTGGCCGCAGGCCGCCTACCAGGGCGGGCGGGGGCCCATTCGTCCTCGCGCCACAGGTGTCGGTATTCAGAGCGGCAGCGCCCAGTGAGCCGCGGCGTTGAACTCGTCAGGGTGGGCCGGGTTGATGCCGTGATCGGCATCAGCTCCCCCGCGAGCGATCGCCTCGTGAGGCCGCTTTCCCCGCCTCGCACGGGACGATTCCGCCGCCGTTCACGCTGATCGCGCGACTTTGCTCCCAGATCCATTGGGCCGAGGACCATGAGCTTTCCCCAGCGCCTGGGACCACCGCTCGTCACCGCTGGGCCGACGACAAAGCCTCAGGCGACGATCTTCCAGTAGGAGTCCTTGCGGCTGATCTTGCCGTTGCTGAACTCGAGCAGGTCGCATCCGAGCACTTCGATGGGCTCCCCCGTCAGCCGGGTGCCACGGATCGTCCACGTGGACACGCCGCGATTCCCACATGTCCAATGCTGGTCGTCGCCGTAGTGGATGTCCGGAATCCCATCTAGTCGTCCCTGGATTCCCTCGCGTACTTGCTGCTTGCCAACCAGATGGAGCCCTCCTGGCCCCGGCCCGCTCGGCATGTCGAGTATGCAATCCTCGGTGAAGAACGACATGACCGCATCGACATCGTGGGAGTTGAAAGCCTCGAGAAACCCTTCCAGCAACGTCGTCCCCACCTTTGGACCCGTCATGTCTGCCTCCTGGTCGTGAAGGCCAACCGTCGTACACGGGCCGAGCTCCCGCAATCCCCAGTCGGATAACCGCTGAGACCAGCCGGCGCTCCTTGATTCCTCGCTCGCCTCGGCTATTTTCGGATTCGTCGGCGGGTTCGACCTCGCTCCCGCCATCGCCGAGTTCTGCGGCGACCTGCCCCATCCCACCTCCGCTGAGCGGGTCGAGGAGCTCGCCGCCGGTGCGGCTCGCGACGCCACCGTGGTGACGGGGCTCGCCGGCGGCTACGTCCGGGCGTTCGCGCTGCCCTGCCTTGACTGGCCGGTGCAGGCGTCGGAAGCGCCCGGCGTCGTCAGGGCGCCAGGGGCCCGCCGATCCTCGTCATCGGCAACACCGGCGACCCGGTCACCCCGTACGACGCGGCCCGCCGGGTGGCCGGCTCGCTCGAGCGCGGCTGCTGACCTACCACGGCGGCGGCCACACCGTCTACAGCAAGGACGACTGCGCCGACGCCTCCATCGACTCCTACCTGATGGACCTCGCCCTTCCGCCGGGCGCCGCCGCCTGTCCGGGATGATCGAAAGTGCGAGGTCGCCAGCCAGCTCGACCCGCCGGTCCTCGACGGCTGAGGGGCCGACCTGCGTGGCCCCGAGCCTGTTCCTCAGGCGCCCGCCCCGGGCGCGCTGGTCGCCGCTCCCGCCCCGCCCGCGCTCGCGGCATCCTCCGCGAGCCCGCGGACGACAAAGGCCGCGAAGAGGAGAAGCCCGACTTCGAGCGCCGCGAGGTCCTCGACGGTGATCCTCACCGGGCGCCGACCCCAGCTCCTGCCATCGAGGAGGGCGAGCTCATGATCACCATCGGCGAGCGCGTAGCGCTCGCGCCAGAGGCTCGCTGGGCGCAGCATCAGGTCGCGACCCGCCCATCGCAGGGTGCCGCCGCGTCGCAGCCCCCGTGGCTCGAACTCCCCCACGACCGTTCCCGCGTCGTCGGTGGCCTCGATGATCCGTCGCCAGAACCCGCGCCGGGTGATCCGCCAGCTCTCGCTGCGGGCCTCGGCGGTCGCGCTGCGCGAGGCGAACCCCACGAGGCGCAGGGTGCCGACCCCCTCCAGGGCGTAGAGGCGCCGATCGCCCGGCGTGCGCGTCAACTCGAGGTCGGTCATCGCTCGGGCAGGGTGGCGTGGGGCGCGGGCCACCTCGCCTCGACGAGCCGCGCCGGAGCGACGGCACGGTACGCATCCTCGATCACCGCCTCGACCTCGCTCCAGCCCGCAGCCCGGTCGAGGCGCAGCCCGACCCACCCCCGGTGCCCCACGTAGGGCGGCACGAAGGAGCGCTTTGGGGCGCTCTCGACCAGCTCGTCCTGGGCACCCAGGGGCGCCGCGCACCAGAGCCCCAGTTGCCCGTCGCCGTGGTGGTCGTCCGGATACATCACGACGAACGCTTGGCGCGCACGAAGAAAGTGGGCGCCCCGTGGCTCAGGCGCTCGCTCACCTCGGGCAGCGCGAGGCACGCCGCGCGGACTCGCTCGAGGGGGTTCTGAACATCCCGGTGCGGCTCCATGGCGATCTCCTCTCGAGGGTTGATGCTAGTACCCCGGCCGGCGACCTCGGCACGAGGTGATCCGGGTCCCGCCTCGCTCAGGCGCCCCAAGCCCCTCGTCAGGTCGGTCCGGGACCACGCCCTGGCCGCGATGCCGCGACGCCGGTCGCGGTGCCGCATCAGCACGACGCGACGGGCCGGTGCCGAAGCCCGACTCGCGGCTTCGGTGAGCGCCGCCTCAGACAAGATCGCGGCCACGTAGGGACGCGGCGGCGGCGGCGAAGGTGGCGCCGGCCCAGGCGATCGACACCGCCACCGCGAGGCCGGGCGAGAGCAGCTTGCCCTCGGGGAAGTCGAAGCCGCCGACGATGCCGGAGGGCGCGCCCGACAGCGGACCGAACCGACCCGCATCGGGGAGCAGGATGGCGATGGCCGGCTCGAGGGCGAAGAGGACGACGAGCAACCCGGTGACGGCGGCGGTCTGATTGCGCACCAGCCCGCCAACGCCGACGCCGAGGGCGCCGAGCAGGGCGGCGACGGCGAGGTTGCGCCAGAGCACGTCGGCGAGCTCGGCCAGTCCGAGCGTCGCCTCTGCCCGGCCCGAGAGGATCAGCGTGCCGACGAGCATGATCGCCCCCGTCACGACGAGCGAGAGGACTACGCCCGCGGCGGCGTAGGCCAGTGTCTTGGCGGCCAGCAGGCGCACGCGCTCGGGCGCGGCGAGCACGGAGCCCGCGATCGTGCGATGGCGCCACTCGCCCGTGATCCCGATCGCCCCCAGCAGCAGGATGAACAGGCCGGTGAAGTCTCCGCCGAACAGCAGGCGCACGTCGCCCTCGGTGAGGCCGTTGTCCAGCGTCGCCGTCAGGACGACGACAAGGAGCGACAGGGCGAGCGCCGCGCCGACGAGCGCGGCGAAGGTCCGGGTGGTGCGCAGCTTGAGGAGCTCGGCATGAAGGAGCGCGGTCATGCCGGCGCTCCGGTCAGCGCGAAGAACGCCGCCTCCAGCGAGCGTTCCCGGGGTGCGAGGCCGAGCACGGCCACGCCCGCCTCGCCGGCGATCCCGCCGACCTGCGCCGGGGTGGCGCCGAGCACGAGCAGCAGGTCACCGTTGCGCTCGACGCGGTGGCCGTGGCGCTCGAGGGCGCTCGACAGCCGGAGCGGATCCTGCGCGCGCACCTCGGTCGCGGGAACATCGCCGCCACCGAGCACCTCCTCGAGGGTGCCGTGGGCGCGCAGCTCTCCCTCGGCGATCACGACGATGTCGTCGACCGACTGGGCCACCTCGGCGAGCATGTGGCTGGAGACGAGCACGGCGCGACCGTTGGACGCCTGCTCGCGCAGGAGTTCGCGTACCCAGCTGATGCCGGGCGGGTCGAGGCCGTTGGTGGGCTCGTCGAGGATCAGGACCTGCGGGTCGCCGAGCAACGCGGCGGCGATCGCCAGGCGCTGGCGCATCCCCATCGAGTAGCCCTTGACGCGCCGATCGGCGGCCTCGTGGAGCCCGACCTGCTGAAGGACCTCGCCGACACGGCCGGCGGGATGCCCCCCGGTCACGGCCAAGACCCGCAGGTGGTCGCGGGCGCTGCGGCCCGGGTGAAAGGAGGCATCCTCGAGCACCGCCCCGACGCGGGAGCCGGGCCGCTCGAGCTCGTCGTAGCGCTGACCGGCGAACGTGGCGGATCCCGATGACGGTCGGATCAGCCCGAGCAGCGCGCGAAGCGTGGTGCTCTTGCCGGCGCCGTTGGGGCCGAGGAAGCCGGTGACGCGACCGGCCTCGACGTCGAAGCTGAGGTCCTTGACGGCCGCGACATCCCCGAACCGCTTGGAGAGGTCGCGGACCTCGACGGGGGCCATCGCTCAGCCCACCGATCCGACGAGGTGGTCCGGCACGATCGAGGCCCCGAGGCGCCGGTTCGAGCTCTGCGCCCGCCAGTAGCCGTAGAGGCCGCCTACGACCGGGGCCAGGAGGCTCGCCAGCAGCAGCGGGTCCCGCAGCGGATCCCTACCCGCGACGAGGGAGGCGACAAGGATGAGCCCGCCGGCGACCTCCACCGGGAACAGGTCGCGAACCGACCTGAAGTAGATCGCCAGCCCGATCCCGCCGGTGAGGGCCCCGAGCAAGGCTGCCAGGCCCGGGTGCTTGGGCCTTCCCAGCGGGGGAAGGTGCTTGTCGAGCATTGCCTGCAGTGCGGTCATGTCTGCCTCCTCAGGTTGGTGCGATTCACCTGGGGTCAGTCTGCGACCGCGACCCCCGCTCGCCATCGCCCGCAGGGCCTGTCGTCGCTCCTCCTCAGCGCAGATCTTCGCCGCCCGCGCCTCTGTCGAACGGCAGAGGCGGCCTACTCACCCGGCGTGACGAGCCCGCTCTCGTAGGCGAGGACGACGGCCTGAACCCGGTCGCGCAGCCCGAGCTTGGCCAGCAGGCTCGACACGTGCGTCTTGATGGTGCCCTCGCTGACAAACAGCGCGGCCGCCAGCTCGGCGTTGCTCTTACCGCGGGCCAGCATCACCAACACCTCGCGCTCGCGATGGGTCAGTGCCTGTAGCCGCTGGCCGACCTCGGGCCTGGTCGGCCGGGAGGCGAACTGCTGGATGATCCGTCGCGTGACCGACGGCGCGAGCAGGGCATCGCCGGCGGCCACGACGCGCACCGCGTGGACGAGCTCCTCCGGGGGAGCGTTCTTCAGCAGGAAACCACTGGCGCCCGAGCGCAGGGCCTCGAAGACGTACTCGTCGCGCTCGAAGGTGGTCAGGATGACCACGCGGCTCGGCAGCTCAAGGCTCTCGGTGATCCGCCGGGTCGCCGCGAGGCCGTCCTCGACGGGCATCTGGATGTCCATCAGGACGACGTCGGGGAGAAGGCGCCGGGTCGCCGCGGTGGCCAGCTCGCCGTTGTCGGCCTCGCCCACCACCTCGATGTCGGGTTCGGACTCGAGGATCATGCGAAAGCCGGCCCGCACCATCGCCTGGTCGTCGGCCAACAGCACCCTGATGGCGCCGGCGGCGCTCACAGCGCGCCCGCGGGGGTCGGCAGGCGGACCCGCACCGCGTACCCGCCACCCGCCGCGGGACCCACCGTGAGCTGCCCGCCGTGCAGGGCGGCGCGCTCGCGCATGCCGATCAGGCCGAGGCCGCCCGGCGCCGGTGACCGGCCGGCGCTCCCGTGTCCGTCGTCGACGACCTCGACCTCGAGCTCGTCGGGCCAGTAGCGCACGCAGACGTCGGCCCGCGAGGCGCCGGCGTGCTTGAGCGTGTTGGTCAGGGCCTCCTGCACGATCCGGTAGGCCGAGACGTCGACCGTGGCCGCCAGCGGCCGCTCCTCGCCCTCGACGCGCACCGCGACGGTCAGATCGGAGTCGCTCATGCTGGCCGCCAGGCGGTGAAGCTGACCGAGGCCGGGGCTGGGCGCCAGATCGTCGGCGTCTCCCGCCTGGCGCAGGAAGCCGAGCAGCCGGTGCAGCTCCGAGACGGCCTGGCGGCTGGAGCTCTCGATCGAGGCCAGCGCCTCCTTCGCCCTGACCGGATCCTGGCCGATCACGACGCGAGCGGCGCCGGCCTGGACGCCCATCATGCTGACGTGGTGAGCGACCACATCGTGGAGCTCGCGCGCGATCCGCACGCGCTCGTCGAACACCGCCCGGCGGGCGTTCTCCTCGCGCTCCCGCTCCAGCTCCACCGTGCGCTCGAGCAACTGCGCGGCGCGGCGCCGGCCCGAGCTGAGCGCGGCGCCCAGCGCCCACAACGCGCAGAACAGCACGAGGTTGACCAGCAGGATGAAGAACAGGAGCAGCACCGGGATCGAATCATCCGGAGGGATGTCGACGGTCAACTGGCGCCACAGCGCCCCAAGGACGGCGACCAGGCAGATCCCGCAGACCCAGTCGCGCCAGCGCGCGCGGCCGTACGCCGCCGCGCTGTAGACCGCCAGCGAAAAGGCAATGGCCGTGACCGACCCCTCGCCGGCCGGGCCGACCAGCAGCACCAGGGCGACGAAGGCGGCGGTGCTGGCCAGCAGCACCGTCAGCGGCGCGCGGCGCCGCAGGGCCAGGGGGAGGGTCATCGCGGCGAGGCCGGCCGCGACGCCGAGCGTCGGGGGCGGCTCGAACGCCGGGTCGGCCGAGAAGAGGTTCCTCGTCGCGTTGAAAGACACGAGCGCCGCGCCCAGCAGGACCGCAGCCAGCGCGGCGTCGGCCGCCACCGGATGGGCCTGTATCCACGCCCACGCGCGGCTGGCGGTGCTCATCACCGGTCCAACGCTAACGACCGGCGGCCCGTCTCACATCTGTCCTCAGACAGATCTTCGACGGAACGACGGCGTCCGTGAGCGACGCTGTGCGGGCCGCTTCGGAGGCGAGCCCGCCTGGACACAGGGGCGTCGCCTAGCTCGCCGAGAAGGCCGGCCGCATCAAGCCCAGCCGTGCGCCCAGCCACGCCCGACAGTCAGACGACCGCGAGGAGCAGCCCGCCCACATCCTCACTCCGGCCGAGTGCGCCGCGATCGTGACGGCCGCGGAGGCGATGGACGAGCGGCTGGGGCGCTCCCCGGGCGGTCCGCTCTTCGGCGTTGCCTTCGGGAGCGGCCTGCGCTCGGGGGAGCTACTGACGCTGGATTGGGGTGAGGGCGGCCTCGATCTCGACGCCGCGCGCGTTCGCGTGCGTCGCTCCCTCGATCACGCGCCGGGCGCCGAGGGCGACCGGCCTTCGTGGCGCCGAAGAGCCGGTCGAGCCGCCGGGATGTGCCGCTCCCGGCGCAGGGGGTGGCGCGCCTGCGTCGCCACGGGCTGGCCTGCTGTCGACCACCGGACGGCACCCTCGTCTTCGCCACCACCGCCGGCGACCCGCTCACGTCCGACGGCGTCGTGCGATGCGCATGGCGAGCGGCGCCGAGGCCGGCAACATGCTCGAGCGCTTCCGGGAGTCGTGGTCCGCGTGAGGGGCGTCGACGTGGGGACCGTCCGGGCGTCGGTGCCGAGGATCGGAACCCATCTCACGACCGCTGAGCCACGTCATGCGGCGATCTATGAACTTGGGAGAAATAGCCAGAATCCGACTGCTTGCCCTTGGCGACCAACGGAGCGGTCGCACCCTTCGGAGGATCGCCCCGGTGCACCCAGGCACCGGGGCAGAAAGGGGAGTTGCGTCCGGATACCCGGTGCCGCGTCCTCTTCGGATCTATGCTTTAAATGGATCTATTCCATTCTTGATGTACGCTGGCGCCATGACGCAGCCCCTGCACCACGTCGTCGAACGCTTGAGGAGCCACGGCCTTCGCGCCACGGCCCCGCGCGTAGCGGTCCTCGATGTGCTGGCCACACTGCCGGGACACCCCGACGCCGAGGCCGTTCGCACCCGGGTGATTGAGCGGCTGGGCAGCGTCTCGACCCAGGCCGTCTACGACATCCTCCACACCTTCACCGACGTCGGGCTGCTGCGCCGCATCGAGCCGGCCGGCCACCCGGCTCGCTACGAAACGCGGGTCGGCGATAACCACCACCACCTGATCTGCCGGGCCTGCGGGGACACACGCGACGTCGACTGCGACGCCGCACACTCCCCCTGTCTCGCGCCCCTGCAGGACCACGACTTCGTGGTCGACGAGGCCGAGGTCGTGTTCTGGGGTCTTTGCCCCAGCTGCCACGCAACCACCACCGCGACGAGAGGGACTTAATGAGCGATGCGCCACGCCACCTCACCACCCGCCAGGGCCACCCGGTCTCCGATAACCAGAGCACCCGCACCGTCGGCGACCGTGGCCCAGCCACCCTCGAGAACTACCAACTGATCGAGAAGATCGCCCACTTCGATCGCGAGCGAGTCCCCGAGAGGGTGGTGCACGCACGCGGCTTCGTGGCGCACGGGTACTTCGAGGCCTACGGAACGATCGGTGACGTGCCGGCATCCGTCTACACCCGCGCCAAACTCTTCCAGGACAAGGGGAAACGCACCCCGGTAACGATCCGCTTCTCGACGGTGATCGGCGGTCGCGACTCCTCCGAAGCGGCCCGTGACCCGCGCGGCTTCGCCGTGAAATTCCGCACCGAGGACGGCAACTGGGACTTGGTGGGCAACAACCTGCCGGTGTTCTTCATCCGCGACGCGATCAAGTTTCCCGACGTCATCCACTCGTTGAAGCCCGACCCCGTCACGTTCCGCCAGGAGCCGAACCGGATCTTCGACTTCATGAGCATGACGCCTGAGTCGATGCACATGCTCACCTGGCTTTTCAGTCCACGCGGCATCCCGGCCAACTACCGCGAGATGCAGGGCTTCGGCGTCAACACCTACAAGATGGTGAACGCGGCCGGCGAGGGCGTGCTGGTGAAGTATCACTGGGAGCCGAAGGCGGGCATCCACTCGCTGACCCAGGCCCAGGCCGACGCTATTCAGGCGACCGAGCTCGGCCATGCCTCAAAGGATGCCTACGAGGCGATCCACTCGGGCGACTACCCGGAGTGGGAGCTGCGCGTCCAGATCATGAGCGACGATGAGCACCCTGAGCTCGATTTCGACCCGCTCGACGACACGAAGGTGTGGCCGGAGGATCTCTTCCCTCTTTTGCCGGTCGGTCGGATGGTGCTCGACCGCAACGTCGTCAACCACTTCGCCGAGAACGAACAGGTCGCCTTCGGCACGGGCGTGCTGGTGGACGGGCTCGAGTTCTCCGACGACAAGATGCTCGTCGGGCGCACGTTCTCGTACTCCGATACGCAGCGCTACCGGGTGGGCCCGAACTACCTCCAGCTGCCGGTCAACGCGCCGGTCGTGCCGGTGAGCACCAACCAGCGCGACGGCCAGATGGCCTATGCGGTAGACGGCACCGGCGAGAACCCGCACGTCAACTACGAGCCCTCCAGCACCGGCGGCCTGCCCGAGGCCGCTCCGGCGGGCCCGGAGTACCGGCCGCACGTCGAGGGCCCGGTCGGGCGCCAGAAACTGGAGCGCACCAACGACTACGCCCAGGCCGGCGAGCGCTACCGCACGATGCCCGACGCCGAGCGGGAGGATCTCGTGCTCAACCTGGTCACGCTGATCGGGGACTGCGAGGGACACATCCAGCAGCGGATGATCGAGCACTTCGCCCGCTGCGACGAGGAGTTCGGCCGCCTCGTCGCCGAAGGCATCGGAATCGCAGTGCCCGCCGGCGCGATCTCGGCATGACCCGCTAGCTCTGCCCCTCACGCGAGGACAGCTCGCGCGGGGCCGTTGTGAGCTTCCGGATCTGTGGGGCTGCGTTGTGCCGTGAGCACGTTCGTGGCCCCACAGGGCACGTCGGTCGCGTTGCGGCGAGGCACCTGCCGTCAGTGGAACTGGCGGGCGGCTCGCTCCTGCTCCGGACGCCCTGAGGGCTCGGACGAGGCGTCACTCGCCCAGCCCCCTGGAACTCACAGAGGTCGCCGAGCCCGTCGACACATCGAGGGCGGTCATGATTCCCCGAAACGATTGGCTTCCCGGGCAAACCGGCGCGCCGCTCAGGGGCTGAGCGTGCCCGCTCGCCCAGCTGAGAAGCGGCATCCGAGAGGCGAAACGCGGCCGGGGGTCCTGGCCGACAAACGCCGTTCACGCGAAGGGCACGTCGACCAGATCCAGCGCTGGACCGGGAGCCACGCGGTCCAGTAGGTCTGCGATGGGCTCGAAGTCAGCCAGGTTGGCGGACGCAACGGACAGGCCGAGCGTCGCACCAAGAGCGGCCAGTTCGATGTCGCGGCACCACGACAGCCGTCTCTCAGAATCTTTGCGGCCATCTTTCCTCGTGGCCTTTGCCGGCGAGGTGGGTTGGAGGGCGAGGGCCCGGGCGGCCACGAC
>JANLSO010000170.1:0-59004 GCA_031362405.1 Thermoleophilia bacterium
CGGAGCATGTCGATGGCGATGCGGTCGATGTAGGCGGGGAACTCGGGGACCGGCCGGCCGGCGTTTGCGGGCTGCTCGACCCAGAGCCGCAGGTCGGCGTTCACGGCATCCCATGCGGTGTCGAGCTCGGTGATCGTCAGCGCCTCGAAGCGCGAGACGGCTTCCATCAGGCGTTCGTCGGCGATCGGCGCGACTCCCGCGAGCTTCCGAGATACTGGGTCGTAGCTGCCCATGGATACTCGCCTCGCCTCTTTGTTCTCGGATGATCACCCTCTTGCCCGGCTGCGTCCTCACCTTGGCCGACCGGTGTACGCGGTCGGTGGTCTGGTGCGCGACGCGCTGCGCGGGATCCCGCCAAGAAACGATATCGACCTCGTGGTCGAATCCGATGCCCTGCCGCTCGCGAAACGGCTTTGCGACGCGCTCGGTGGTGATCTCACGGTGCACGACCGCTTTCAGACGGCCCTTCTTACATTGCCGGATGGTCTCCATGTCGATGTCATCACGGCTCGGCGCGAGAGCTATGCGCGCCCCGGTGCCCTGCCGGATGTCGAGGCCGGCACGCTCGCCGACGATCTGGCGCGGCGAGATTTCACCATCAACGCGATGGCCGCCGATGTCAGCGGGTTGGGCAATGCCGCTCTGGTCGATCCGTTCGGCGGCGTGGCCGATCTCACCGCGGGGCTGGTGCGGATGTTGCGCCCCGATGCATTCGCGGAGGATCCCAGCCGGATCGTCCGCGCGGCGCGGTACGCGGCGCGGCTCGGCTTTGCGCTGGAGGAGGGCACGAAGCTCGCCGCGGTCGGGCAGGCGCCGCACCTCGACTGGTCGTCGGCGCGCGTCGCCGGCGAACTGGAACGGCTGCTCGCAGAAGATGCCGCGGCATCAGCCGTCGGCCTTCTCGGTGACCTCGGGGCGCCGGGGCTACGACCCGGGCCGCACGATCTTGCCGCGATCGACGCGGCGCTCGCCCAACCCGGGGCGCCGTCGCTTGCGGCGTGGCCGCTTCGCCTCGGAGCCGTGTTTGCGTCCCGGGCACGCAAAGAGGTCGCGGTTGACGGGTGGGCGCAGATTCTTTCGGGTCAGTTTGCGCAGGGCCCCGGTCTCGCCGAGGCCCTTGCCGTCGCCCTGACACCCTCGCAGGTCGACCGGTTGTTGGGCGCGGCCGCTCCCGCGACCGCGGTCGGTGCACGGGTGGCCGGCGCCGAGGCTGTCGACGGTTGGTGGGCGACCGACCAGCACGCTCGTCTAGAGATCAGCGGAGACGACCTCTTGGCGGCCGGAGTAGCCCGCGGACCCGGCATCGGACAGGGGCTGGGGGCCGCGCGCGCCGCGCTGCTCGACCGTGCGGTGACCGACCGTGATGCCCAATTGAGAATCGCGATCGCGGCCGCCGGAGATGATGCGTGACCCCAGGCTTCGTAGGGGTTGACACCTCAACGCCCATTCAGGCGGCCTTCACCACCCGCCTCGGCGGGGTCAGCGCGGCGCCCTTTGCGACCCTCAACCTGGGCGCCACCGTCGGAGATCGGCAAGACGATGTCGTGGACAACCGGGCATCGCTCTGTGCGGCGCTCGGTCTCGACGCCGAGCAGGTCGTGATGGGAAACCAGGTCCATGGCGCGCACGTCTGCGAGGTCGCCGGCGCCTCACCCAGGGGACGGTTCATCGACGGTGACCACGGCTGGCCGGACGGCGATGGCCTTGCCACCTCGACCCCGGGGGTGGCGCTCGTGGTGTTGGGTGCCGATTGCCTGCCCGTCGTGATGTGGCGCACCGACTCGCCTCGCGTCGCGGCGGCGCATGCGGGCTGGCGGGGCCTCGTCGCGGGCGTTCTCGAGAAGGCCGTCGCGGCCCTTGGGGACCCCTCCCGAACCGGTGTCGCAATCGGGCCAGGCATCGGGCCCTGCTGCTACGAGGTGAGCCCGGAGATCCGCACGAACTTCACCGAGCGGTTCGGCCCCGAGACCGTCGACGGTAGCGCCGTGGATCTCGCCCGCGCGGCGCGCGCGGCGCTGACCGGCGTTGGCGTCGGTGACGGATCGATCACGACGCTCGATACCTGCACGCGTTGCGACTCTGAACGGTGGTTTTCGTATCGTCGCGATGGAGAGGCGTGCGGCCGACAGGCGGGCGTGATCTGGATCGCCCCGTAGTGTCCGTCGCGATGAGTGAACTCAACCTTGATCTCCTTCGCGCCGCCCTCGCGCAGACGCGAACAGCCCTCGACGCCGCGGCCGCTCGTGCGGGGCGCGCACACGGCACGGTCGAGCTGATCGTCGCCGGCAAGTACATTTCGCCCGAAGAAGCCCCCGTGCTCGTTGCGGCGGGGGTGACCACTGTCGGCGAGAACCGGCTTCAGGATCTCGAGGCGAAGCGCGCAGCCGTAGGTGAGGACGTCATTTTCGATTTCATCGGGCATCTGCAGCGGCGTAAGGTCCGGGCGGTTCTGCCGGCCGTGCGCCTGATCCACAGCCTCGACTCGGTCGAGCTCGCCGCGGAGATCGCACGGCGCGCAGAAGGGGAGGTGCGCGTGCTTGTCGAAGTGAACGCGGGTGATGAACCGACCAAGGCTGGTATCGTGCCGTCCCGTTTGAAGGCCTTCGTGGAGGAAGTGTCCATCCACTCGAATCTCGTGATCGGTGGCCTCATGGCGATGCCCCCCGCAACGGCGGATCCCGAGCTCAGTCGCCCGCATTTCGCGGGTGTGCGGGCGCTCTCGGCCGACCTCCAGACGCAGTGGGAAGGGCGGCATGACTTCCGCGATCTGTCGATGGGAACGAGCCAGGACTACCTCGTCGCCGCCGAGGAGGGAGCCACGATGGTGAGGGTTGGGCGCGGCCTCATCGATCGCTGTCGCATCGAAGGGAGCACGCGTGGCCATCGGTGACGCCTGGCGCAAGGCGCTGGTGTACTTCGGCATGACCGACGACCCCGACGACGGGTTCGACGATTACGAGGACGACTTCGACGACGAGCAGCCCACACGCGCGACATCGTCAGCGGCCCGTGAACGGCGCTTCGGCTCGGCCGACGACCTCGAGCGCAGCTACCGCGAGCGACCCAACGTGCGACGGCTGGGGCCGCGCCGTCGCGACGCAGAGTTCGACGACATCTTCTCCGAGGAGCGCGCGCCACGTGGTGGCTCGATGCGCGCCGTCGAGTCGCGTCCGCCCCGCTCGGAGGTGCACCTCGTGGTGCCAAAGAGCTTCAACGACGCCCAGCAGATCGCCGACAAGTTCAAGAACAACGTGCCGGTGATCCTGAATCTGCAGTCGGCCGAGACAGATCTCGCCAAGCGGCTGATCGACTTTTCGAGCGGGCTCACCTACGCCATGGACGGTGGCATGCAGCGCGTCGCCGACAAGGTCTTCATGCTCACCCCGCGCAACGTCGAGGTGTCGGCCGAAGAGCGCGCGCGCCTGCTGGAAAAGGGCTTCTTCAACCAATATTGAGCGACTGGCCGGCATCCCTTGGGCTGATCGGGTCTGGTGCCATGGGCCGGGCCATGCTGGCGGGGCTCGCACGTGAACGGCCGGAGCTCGGCCATTCCAGCCGCATCCACGACGTGGTCGATGCCGCCGCGCAGGCCGGGGCCACCGAGGTCGATGGCAGCGTCGGCACCCTCGCCCAGGCCGCGGCGTGCGACCTCGTGGTGCTGGCGGTCAAGCCGGGTGACGCGGCCGGCGCTCTGCGCGCCATCGACGCCGCGCGCGGGCCCGACACCGTCGTCGTGTCGGTGGTCGCGGGCTGGACCCTCGATCGGCTCCGCGCGGAGGCCCCACAGACCCGCGTCGTGCGGACCATGCCGAACCTCGCGGTCCGCCATGGCGCCGGGCTTGTCGCCGTGTCGGATCTCCACCTGGCCGTCGAGGATTCGCAACGGCTGCGGGACGCCCTCGCTCCCTTGGGCACGGTGGTGCGCCTCCCCGAGAGCCTTTTCTCCGTAGCAACGGCTCTTGTCGGTAGCGGGCCCGGCCTCCTGGCGGTCGTCGCCGAGGCGATGGAGGAGGGCGCGGTGGCCGCCGGCCTGCCCCGCGCCCAGGCTCGATCGATGACCCAGGCCGTGTTCGCCGGCACCGCGGCGCTGCTGTCAGACGGCACGGATCCGGCGCTCCTGCGGCAGCGGGTCAGCTCGCCCGCCGGTACGACGATGGCCGGGATCTCCGTGCTCGAACGCGGCTCCGTGCGCGCCCACATGGCCGACGCGGTGGTCGCCGCTGCTTGCAGAGCGGCCGAGCTGTGATGCAATGCCGTCTCAACCCCGGCGCGGAGGACTGAGTGGATCAGGCCATTACCTACGTGAATGCGCTTTTTGTGGTGTTTACGATCCTCGTGCTCGTGCGCGTGCTGTTCTCGTTCTTTCCGACCCGACCGGTCCAGCCGCTGCTGCGCTCGCTCTACGACTTCGTGGAGCAGTGCACCGATTGGTATCTCAACATCTTTCGACGCTTCATCCCGCCGCTGGGAATGTTCGATCTCTCGCCGATGGTCGCGCTCCTTGTGCTGTTCGTCGTCAACGGCCTGGTTACGTCGGTCCTTTCCGGACTCTGAGGGTGGCGGTACCCGACTGGCTCACCGCGCGTCCCGACGGGGTGACGCTCGCCATCAAGGCGGTGCCGCGCTCTCGGTCGACGCGCGTGGTCGGTATGCAGGACGGCGCGGTCCGCGTTCAGATCGCCGCCGCCCCGCACCACGGCCAGTCGAACAGCGCTCTGTGCGCCTACCTGGCCGACGCGGCAGGTGTGCGCGGCTCGGCGGTGCGGGTGCGCCGGGGATCGAGCGGCGCGCGCAAGCTGATCGAGGTCGACGGTGACCCCGCCGAGATCACCACGACGCTCACCGATTTCGTCTCAGCCGCCCTGTCCGACCGCGCCTTGGCATCGTGAGCGACCGCGTGCGGGTCACCGTCGATGCCGTCCGTCAGGCGAGCCAGCGGCGTCAGCGTCGCGAGGTGCGTGGCCGGTGGACGCGTATGGCGATCATCGGTGTCGTCGTCTTTGCGCTCGACCAGGTGGCCAAGGCGATCGTGCGCGGCACGCTGGCGCCCGGCGAGCGGCGCGACATCTTCGCCGGACTCGAGCTGTCACGGGTCACCAACGAGGGCATTGCGTTCGGCCTCTTTCCGGGACGGCAAGGAATCGTCGCGGTCGTCACGATCGTGGCACTGGCGGCGATCGCCGCGGCCCTTGCGGGTTTGGTGCGCCGAAACCCGATGGCGGCGACCGGGGCGGGGTTGCTCGGAGGAGGAAGCGTCGGAAATCTCGTCGATCGGCTCCTGCATGGCGGCGTCACCGACTTCATCCACTTCTCGCCGCCGCCATTGAACCTGGCCGATACATTCAACTTCGCCGACATGGCGATCGTGGCGGGCGCCGGCCTGATCGTTCTCGGGTTGCTGCAACAGGGCGAGGACGGTGAGCACGATGCCTGACGACCAGTTCGTGATCAGCCCAGGGGCCGCCGGGCGTCGGCTCGACGCGGTGGTGGGGGAACGTGAGGCCGTCGGCAGTCGTGCGGAAGCCCAGCGTCTCATTGCCGACGATCTCGTTTTGATCAACGGTCAGCCGGCACGTAAGCGCGCGCTGCTGGATGTCGGCCAGACGGTCACCGTGCGCGTGCGCGCCGCGCAGCCCACCGATGTACGTCCCGGGGACGTCCCGTTCGAGGTCCGCTACGTCGACGACCATCTGATGGTCGTCGACAAACCGGCCGGGGTGGTGGTTCATCCCTCGCGCGGCCATCTCGAGGGAACCCTCGTGAACGGTCTCATCGCCCTTCACGCGGCGGGAGGAGATGATCCGACGCGTCCGGGGATCGTGCACCGCATCGATCGCGACACCTCCGGCCTGCTGGTCGTCGCGCGCAGCGAAGAGGCGCATCGGCGCCTTCAGAAGATGATGCGCGATCACGCCGTCGATCGTCGCTACCTCGTGCTCGTGCACGGCGCGCCGCAACCGGCGCTCACGATCGATCGCGCCGTGGGGCGCGACAAACGCCATCGCACCCGTATGGCGGTAAACGTGGAAGACGGCCGCGACGCCGTCACCCACGTTCGCGTCGTCGAACAGTTCGGCCGCCATGCCCTCTGCGAGGCGCGTCTGGAGACGGGCCGGACCCATCAGATTCGCGTGCACCTCGAATCAGTCGGACACCCGGTGGTCGGCGACCCCACCTACGGCCGTCGCGAAGACAACCTCGACCTCACGCGCCAGTTCCTGCACTCGTACAGGTTGTCGTTCGCGCACCCGATGCAGGAAGACACCGTCGTGGAGGTTGAAAGCCCTCTGCCCGAAGACCTTTCCACGGCCCTGGCGCACGCCCGAGGCATCGTGCGACCGCCCCCGCGGCCCACGAGCATGCGCGAGGCCGCCCAAAGATCGAGCACTCGCCGGCACGCCCGGTAACATGCCCCGGCACGTCTGAAGCGACCGCTTCACCCCAACTGCCTACCCGGCGCCCCACCCCTCGGTGGCGGTGCCCGCATGCACGTGAGCGTGCGGGTTCCACTGAGACGGCGACGGATACTGATCAAACCGAGCCTGTGAAGGAATGACGATGGCCAAAGTCACCATGAAGCAACTGCTGGAATCCGGCGTTCACTTCGGGCACCAGACCCGTCGTTGGAACCCGAAGATGAAGCGCTACATCTTCGGTGAGCGCGGCGGTATCTATGTCATCGATCTCCAGCAGACCATCGTGCTTCTCGAAAAGTCGCAGAACATCGTGCACAACATCGCCGCCCGCGGCGGCGCCGTGCTGTTCGTCGGTACCAAGAAGCAGTGCCAGGACGCCATCCGCGACAGCGCCGTGCGCTGCGCCATGCCGTACGTCTCGCACCGCTGGCTCGGCGGCCTGCTCACCAACTGGGGCACGATCTCGCAGCGCATCAAGCGCCTTCACGAGCTACGTCGCCAGAAGCGTGAGGGTCAGCTCGAGCTGCTGCCGACCCGTGAGCGTCTGACTCGCGAGGCCGAGCTCCTGAAGCTCGAGACGAACCTCGGCGGTGTTGCCGACATGGAGAAGCTGCCCGACGCCATCGTGATCGTCGACCTCAACAAAGAGGCGATCGGCGTGCGCGAGGCGAACCGCCTGGGCATTCCGGTCATCGGTCTGGTCGACACGAACTGCGATCCGGACGAGGCGACCTACGTCATCCCGGGCAACGACGACGCCATCCGCAGCTGCACTCTCGTGCTCGGCGCGCTTGCCGACGCGATCATCGAGGGCAAGGGCCTGACCCAGGACGCCGAGGCCGCCGGCGAGGAAGCCGCTGCGCCCGCCGCGGAGGCGCCCGTCACCGAGGCGACTCCGCCCGCACCTGCAGCGCCGGTCGCTGTGGCCGCTCCGGCTCCGGTCGCGGAGGCACCGCCTGCTGCGGCGCCCGTGGTCGAAGCTGCACCTGCGGCGCCCGTCGTCGAGGCCGCCCCGGCTCCCGCCGTCGAGGCTCCGCCTGCGGCGCCCGTCGTGGAGGCCGCCCCGGCCCCCGCGGCCGACGAAACCGCCCCCGAGCCCGCTGCGGCCGCCGACGCGGCTGAGCCGGCCTGATCGCGCACGCTGACGCGAGCACCAGGAGAAATCGTATGAGCACGCCCATCTCGGCGACAATGGTGAAGGAACTGCGCGAGAAGACCGGCGCGGGAATGATGGATTGCAAGAAGGCCCTCGGTGACACCTCTGGTGACATGGACGCCGCGGACAAGCTCCTGAGGACGATGGGCATGGCCGACGCCGCGAAGCGCGCGGGACGCGCCGCCAATGAGGGGATCGTCGACAGCTACATCCACCAGGGCGGGCGTGTCGGCGTGCTGATCGAGGTCAATTGCGAGACCGACTTCGTCGCCCGCACCCCGAAGTTCCAGGAGTTCGTCCACGACGTGGCCCTGCACATCGCAGCGATGAAGCCGTTGTACGTGAGCTCCGAAGAAGTCCCAACTGACTTCGTTGAGTCGGAGAAGGCGATCTACATCGATCAGGCCAAGGACATTCCTGAGCAAGCCCGTGAGCGCGCGGTCGAGGGCAAGCTGGCCAAGCGCCTCAAGGAGATTTGCCTTCTCGATCAGGAGTTCGTCAAGGACCTCTCCGAGAAGAAGGCACGCACGATCGAGCAGCTTCGCACTGAGGTGGCGTCTGAGGTCGGCGAGAACGTCACGATCCGCCGGTTCGCGACGTTCGAGCTCGGTTCGTAGCCGACGCGCGACGACGCGGCGACGATGCTTCCCCTCGCCCCCCCGGTCTTCGAACGGGTCGTGCTGAAACTCTCCGGCGAAGCCCTCATGGGCGATGCCGGATTCGGCATCGACCCCGACAAGATCGCGGGGGTGGCGCGGCAGGTCCGCGTCGCAGCCGATCGCGGCGTCGAGGTGGCGATCGTCGTCGGCGCGGGCAATATCTTTCGCGGGGTGAGCGGCACGGCGGCGGGCATGGACCGCGCAACCGCCGATTACATGGGCATGATCGCGACCATGCTCAACGCCCTGGCGATCCAGGATTCCCTGGAGAAGTTGGGGATGGCCACGCGCGTGCAGTCGGCGATCACCATGCAGGAGGTTGCCGAGCCGTACATCCGGCGGCGGGCGATGCGCCACTTGGAGAAGAAGCGCGTCGTGATCTTCGCCGGCGGCACGGGCAACCCGTTCTTCACGACCGACACGACGGCTGCGCTGCGCGCCCTCGAGATCGGTGCGGAGTGCATCCTGATGGCCAAGAACGGGGTGGAGGGAGTACTCGACGCCGATCCGCGCACGCATCCAGACGCCAAGTTAATCCCGCGGATCTCCCATATGGAGGCGATCGAGCGCGGGCTCAAGGTCATGGATACGACCGCGCTCACGCTCTGCATGGACAACGGCCTGCCGATCTTCGTCTTCAACATGAGTGACGAAGCCAACATCGGCCGCATACTCTCGGGCGAGCGCGTGGGCACGACGGTGGTCACCGAGACAGGGGAGAAGTCGTGAAAGAGCGTATGGACGATGCCAAGCGGCGTATGGAGGGGGCGGTCAAGGCCCTCGGCACCGAGCTGTCGACGGTACGTACCGGCCGGGCCAGCGCGGCTTTGCTCGATCGCGTCAGCGTCGACGCGTATGGGACAAGGACCCCCCTGAAGCAGGTCGCCACGGTCACGGCGCCTGACGCGCGGATGATCAGTGTCGCACCGTTCGACAAGACGCTCGTCCAGGCCATCGAGAAGGCGATCATGGAGAGCGATCTCGGGTTGACGCCATCGAATGACGGTCAGCTGATCCGAATCGCCGTCCCCCAGCTGTCGGAAGAACGCCGCAAGGAATTCGTGCGCCTTATCGGAAAGATGGGCGAGGAAGCGCGCATCTCGGTGCGCAACGTCCGTCGTGACGTCCTCAACGAAATGAAGCGCGCCGAGAAAGACGGCGATCTCGGGCGCGACGAGCTCGGCCGCGCTCAAGACGAGGTACAGAAGCTGACCGACGCGCAGGTCAAGGCCGTCGACGAGCTTTTGGTGCGCAAAGAAGCCGAGATCATGGAGGTCTGAGGAGCCCGACTCCTCGGACCGACGGGAGAGTTGTCGCGCCCATGACCATCACGACGCGTCTTCGCGCGGTCCGCGGGATCCTGGGCCTGACGCGCGCCGAACGCCATCAGACCACCGCGCCGCTGGGTCGCGTGCCGACCTCGGTCGCCATCATCATGGATGGCAACGGGCGTTGGGCGCGTGAGCAGGGCCTGCCCGTCGCGGCCGGCCATCGCGCGGGTGCGCAGGCATTGAAACGGGTCGTTCGAGCGGCTTCTGACATGGGGATCGGCGACCTCACCGTGTTCTCGTTCTCGACGGAGAACTGGTCGCGCTCGCCCAAAGAGGTCGGCGATCTGATGGCGTTGTTCGTCGAGCTGATCGACCACGAGGTCGGCGAGCTGGACGCCGAGAATGTGCGGATGCGTTTCATCGGCCGCCGTGAAGAACTGAGCGCTGAATTACAGGCGCGCATCGCGCATTCCGAGGCCGTGACCGCCGACAACACCGGTCTGCGCTTCTTCGTCGCCATGAACTACGGCGGGCGGGCGGAGATCGTCGACGCCGCGCGACGCTTCGCCACCGAGTGCGGCCCGGATGCGACGGAGGAAGAGTTCGGGCGCATGCTCTACGGCGCGGACCTCCGCGACCCGGAGCTGGTGATCCGCACGAGCGGCGAGCAGCGCCTGTCGAACTTCCTTTTGTGGCAGTCGGCGTACTCGGAACTCGTGTTCAGCGAGAAGCTGTGGCCCGATTTCGGCCCTGAGGATCTCGCGGCCGCCGTCGGCGACTATGCGGGCCGGGAGCGCCGCTTCGGTGGCAGGTAGCCGCCCGGAGCGACCGGACAAGGACGAGCCGACCGACGATCTCCCCGCTTTGACCGAGCCCGACGAGCCTTTCGACGACGACGAGCCTCGCGGGCGGCGCCATCTTCCGATGCCGCATATGCCGCAGATGCCCTCGGGGCTGGGCAGCCGTCTGGCCATCGCGGTGCCCGGCATACTCATCGCGATCGGGTTCGTCGTGGTGGGGGGCGCGCTCTTCGCCCTGGTCATGGCCGTTCTCGCGGCCCTCGCCCTGTTCGAGTTCTACAGCCTCACCGCCGGTTGGCTGCCACTGCGCTGGGCGGGCTACCTGTCGGCGCTCCTTCCCATCGGTTTTGCCTGGGCGCTGACCGACAGCGAGCACGGGATCCTCCTCGGGTTGGCCATCGGCCTCGGATGCGTAGCGATCGCCGGGCTGATCCTCGCACGCCGCGAAGACGTCACCGCCCGGCTCGCGGTCACGGCCCTCGGGGGCCTCTATGTCGGCCTTCCCTTGGCAATCCTCGTCGCCACACGCGAGCTTCCCCACGGTGGCGCCGCGGTCGCGAACATCCTCGTCGGCACGTGGGTCTTCGACACCGCCTCCTACGTCGGCGGCCGCACGTGGGGGCGCCGCAAGATCGCTCCCAGGACGTCCCCGGGCAAGACCGTCGAAGGCGCGATCGTCGGTTTCGTGGTTGCGACCCTCGCCGTCGGCGTCGCCGGGCTCTACATGGACTGGATCGACGGTTGGCAGTCGCTGGTACTCGGAGCGACCATCTGCCTCGCCGCTCTTCCCGGTGATCTGTTCGAGTCACTCCTGAAGCGCGACGCGGGAGCGAAAGACTCCGGTCGCCTCCTGCTCGGCCACGGCGGAGTGCTCGACCGCTTCGACGCCCTCTTCTTCGCCAGCTTGGCCAACTACTTCGTCACCGTCTGGCTGGTCTACTGACCGTGCCGTCTCCTGAATCCCCCCGGGGTCGCGCTGCGTGAGAAGCGCACGGCATCAGCGGCTCGTTGATCGCGAAACCGCCCGGAAAGATGACCGGGGCCGTCGGGCGGGTCTATCTCGCGGCGACGAAGGAACTCGTTGAAGGCGTCGTCGCCGATGACGCGCGGAGGCGTCTCGCGGTAGTCGACCGGGTGCCGGATGCCGGACTCTCGGAAACCTCCCGGGAAAACAACGAGGAATTGATCGACGCTTCGAAGTCATCCCAACCGGACGGATGGAAACTGCCGACGTTCGAACAGATGGCAACGGGGGGCGGGCGATCCAGGCGCTCGTACTGACCACGTTGAGCTTCCTGCTGCTGCTCGGCGAGGGTGAATTGGGTCCTCGGGGCGGCCAGACGTGCCGAGATTCGCGCCCTGACAGGTCGCACGGAAGGTATCGATCGGACGCCGTTCAGCGCTGAGGGGACAGGAGCTCGACTCCCGGAAAACTCGATCGGTGGGGTGGGGGCCGCGGGTCAGCAAACGCATCCTCGCGACCGGAGCGTGGGCCTCGATGGGCAAGTCCGGCCAGGGCGTCCGCTGTTCGCCGACGCGTGCCACGCCGAGCCAGGAACGCACGGCTCGCCAGAAACGCGGCATTTGTGTCGAAAAAGTCAGGAGTCTGCGGTTCCGGTCACGTGGGCTCAGCGCGGGTGAGTGCCATCAGTTCGTCGGTACTCATTCCGCTCCAGCCGCGAGCAGCCCCGAGTTTGCGAACAATCTCAGCGCCCCATCCGACCAGCGGTCTTCTCCACCTCGATGCCCGCTCCGCGAACACGGAAGCTCAGTTCCGTGCCGGGGACGATGCCGAACGCCTTGCGAATGTCGACCGGAATCGTCACCTGCCCCTTGGCTGTCACCCGCATTGGCCCTCCTCGCGTGGATATCACTGCAGGGAGGAATATCGGTTGCGCCAGACGTCGAGCGCAACGCGCCAGCGGACGTAAACTGAATCCATGAACATCGAACTGCTTGCCGAGCTGTGCAAGACCCCCGGGGCGCCGGGGCATGAAGAGCGGATCCGGGCTGTTGTGCGGCGGGAGCTGGAGCCGCTCGTCGACGAGATCTCGGTCGACCCGATGGGGAGCCTCGTCGCGACCAAGAAGGGCACGGGGCCGCGGCTGATGCTCTGCGCCCACATGGACGAGATCTCGTTCATGGTTCAGCACATCGAGGATTCCGGCTTCTTACGGGTCATCCCGCTCGGCGGCTTCGACGCGAAGACACTCACCGCGCAGCGGGTGATTGTGCACGGCCGGGAGGATCTGCTCGGCGTGATGGGTGGCAAGGCGATCCACCTGATGAGCGACGAGGAACGCAAGCGCCCGCCGAAGCTCGAGGACTACTTCATCGATCTCGGCCTGAAAGTGGAGCGTGTGCGCGAGCTCGTTCGGGTCGGGGACGTCGTCACCCGAGAGCGCGATCTCACGATGCTCGGCGACCTCGTCACCAGCAAGAGCCTCGACAACCGCGCCGGCCTCTACGTGATGATCGAGGCGATGCGGGCCCTCGGCGATCACGAGTGCGAGATCGTGGCCGTCGGGGCCGTCCAAGAAGAAGTCGGTCTGCGCGGTGCGCGGGTCGCTGCCGCCCGCGTGCGTCCGGCGATCGGCTTGGCCATCGACATCACCCTCGCCAACGACGGGCCCGACGCCAAGCCGCACGAGCGCGTGTCGGCGATCGGCGGGGGAGCCGCCATCAAGGTCTACGACACCAGCGCCATCGTTCCCGCCGAGATCATCGAGCACCTGATGACCGTGGCCGATGCCCGCGGTATCCCGCATCAACTCGAGATCATGCCTCGGGGCGGCACCGATACCCGTGAGCTTCAACTCTCGGGCGACGGCGCTCCGGCAGGGTGCGTGTCGATCCCGACCCGCTACGTGCATCAGTCGGTTGAGACCTGTCACCCGGATGACCTCGACGCCTGCGTCGCGCTTGTCGCCGCCTTCTGCGGGACCGCTCATGAACTCCTGTTGAGCCCGCGACCGGCCTGAGTTGGATGCATGCATTTTGGTTGCATGCTCGTCTATGACGACAACCATGAGCGGGCCGCTCCAAATCCGCAATGTCCCCGAGGAGACCCGTCGCATGTTGAAGGCTCGGGCGGCGAGCCGCGGGCAGTCACTCAACGCGTACATGCTGGAGGTCCTCGGTCGAGAGGTTTCGCGTCCGACGGTGGCTGAAGTGCTTGACCGCGCAGCTCAGCGCGTTCGTCGCGCGCACCCGTCGTCGGTCGACGCCATTCGAGAGGCCCGTGACGAACGTGAGGCTGAGCTGGCCCGGCACGCGGACGGGTGATCGTCGTCGATTGCTCGACAGTCGTCGACGCCCTGATTCCCGCCGGCGACATCGAGCCGCTACGACGGCTTCTTCGCGATGAGGAACTCCACGGTCCGGCGCTCCTGGACGATGAGTTCGTTTCCGCGTTGCGGGGAATGACCCGCCGTCGGGAGATCACGGTGCCGGGAGCGCACGCTGCGCTGACCGACTACTTCGATCTCCCCGTGCACCGATGGGTCGCCGACGGCGCTCTTCGGGAGCGGGCCTTCAGCCTGCGCGACAATGTCAGCGCGTACGACGCGGCCTACCTTGCGCTTGCCGAGGCGTTGGACTGCCCGCTCGTGACGTGCGACGCACGGCTGGCGCGGACGACTGGTCATGCTGTTCCAATCACCGTCTTCTCACCCGAGAGCCGCTGAAACACCGGTCGGGAGCCCCGGCCGGAGACCTCGCTACACTCGTCGAGTGACGCGCGTTCTCGTACTCGGCTCCACCGGATCGATCGGGGTTCAGACCCTCGACGTTATCGCGGCGAACGCTGATCTGGAGTGCTGCGGGCTGTCGTGCGGCTCCCAGATCGACGTGTTGAGCCGCCAGGCTCACGACCACGGCGTCGCGTTCACCGCCTGTGCCTCCGGCGGCGGGACGGTCGCCCACTCGGCCGATCTCTCGGAGCTGATCGAAGCCAGCGCACCAGACATCGTGCTGAACGCACTCGTCGGCGCTGCGGGGTTGCCACCGACGCTGGCGGCGTTGGAGCGGGGCATCACGGTCGCCCTGGCCAACAAGGAAAGCCTCGTGGCCGGTGGAGACCTCGTCGCCGAGGTGCGTGCACGGACCGGTGCGGCGCTGATCCCGGTCGACTCGGAACACTCCGCTTTGTGGCAGTTGCTCGAAGCCATCCCCGCAGAGCGCGTGCGCTCGCTCGTGATCACGGCCTCAGGAGGCCCGTTTCGCGGCCGCACTGCCGATGATCTGGGTGAGGTCACCGTCGCCGACGCGCTGGCGCACCCCACCTGGACGATGGGCGCGAAGATCACCATCGATTCCGCCACCCTCATGAACAAGGGGCTCGAAGTCATCGAGGCACACCATCTCTTCGGAACGTCGTACGACGACATCGAGGTCGTCGTTCATCCGCAGTCGGTGATCCACGGAATGGCACGGCTCGACGACGGCAGCGTTCTCGCCCACATGGGGCCGCCCGACATGCGCGTCCCGATTGCCTACGCGTTATGTTGGCCGCAGGCGCCGCCGGTGCGCGAACCGGTCGATCTGCTCGGCCGCACGCTCACCTTTGAGGCGCCCGATGAGGAAACGTTCCGCTGCCTGCCGCTTGCTCGCGAGGCGGGTCGCGTGGGCGGCACGGCACCTGCTGTTCTGAACGCCGCCAACGAGGTGGCGGTCGCCGGATTCCTCGATGGGCGACTGCGATTCCTCGACATCGCCGACGTCGTCTCGCATGCGCTCGACGCGATTCCGGTTGAACGTGCCGACAGCCTGGAAGTCGTCGACGGCGCTGACCGTCGCGCGCGTGAGGTTGCTGCCGAGTTCGTGGGCGGGGCGGTCGCCCGATGAGCCTCGCGATCCACCTGCTTCAGTTCGTCGGGATCCTCTCGGTGCTGGTGATCCTTCACGAGTTTGGCCACCTGCTGGTCGCCAAATGGTGCGGCATGCGCGTCGAGAAGTTCTCGCTCTTCTTCGGGCGCCCGCTGGCCAAGTTCCAGCGGGGCGAGACCGAGTACGCCATTGGATGGCTCCCCGCCGGAGGCTACGTGAAGATCAACGGGATGGTCCGCGGCGAGGAGATGCCCGCCGACCAGGAGCATCGGGCCTACTACAACGCCCCCACGTGGAAGCGCGTCGCCACCATTCTGGCCGGGCCCGCCGTGAACATCGTCCTGGCGTTCGTTCTGCTCACGGTCATGTTCTGGACCGGCGTCCCGACGGGCATCCCAACCGACCGGATCAGGTCCGTGACGAGCGAGAGTCCCGCGGCGTCGATTGGGCTGATGCCCGGAGACCGGCTGGTCGCCATCGACGGCCGCACAGCAGACGACCCCGAGGGCCTTCGCAAGCTCATTGCGAGCCGGCCCGGTGAGACCGTCCGCGTCACGTATGCCCGGGAGGGGGAGAAAGTCACCCGGGCCACGAAGCTGAAGGACGAAAGCGGGACGGGCAAGCTCGGGTTCAGCTTTGTCGTCACGCAAGGACCGACTGATCGTTCCGGGCCGATCGAGGGCCTCACCAATGCGTTCGATCAAACGTGGTTCGTGATCGACGGAACCCGTGCCGCCATGTGGCGAGCGATCACCGGGACCACGGTGAAGGAGTTCAACAGCGTCGTCGGGATCGGCGCTGTATACGACGACGTCGCCAACCAAGGCATCTCTCAGATCATCTTCTTCGCCGCGCTCATCAGTCTCGCGCTGGGGCTTTTCAACCTGCTGCCGTTCCTGCCGCTTGACGGCGGGCACATCCTCTTCGCCCTCCTGGAGAAACTCAAAGGCAGCCCGTTTTCGCGGCAAGCGTTCGAGCGGGCGTCGATGATCGGCCTCGCGGTCATGCTGATCTTCTCGGTGTTCATCATCCAGAACGACATCATCAGCATCAGCAACGGCACGCTGCTCCAACCCCGATAACCTGGCCTCCATGAGGTTCGAACGACGACACAGCGTGGCCTGCCACGTCGGCGACGTTCAGATCGGTGGTGGCGCACCCGTGGTCGTCCAGTCGATGACCAACACCGACACCGCCGATGCGGTCGCCACCGCTCTTCAGGTGGCCGAGCTGGCCGAGGCCGGGTCGGAGATCGTCCGGATCACCGTCAACAATCGCGCCGCCGCGGCGAAGGTGGTGGAGGTCCGCGCTCGGCTGCGCGACGACCATGGCGTGAGCGTCCCGCTGGTCGGCGACTTCCACTACAACGGCCACACGCTCCTTCGCGAGTTCCCCGACTGCGCCGAGGCGCTCGACAAGTACCGGATCAACCCCGGCAACGTCGGTCGCGGTGCCCGCCACGACGCCAACTTCGCCACGATGATCGACTGCGCCGTCGAGTACGACCGCCCGGTGCGCATCGGCGTGAACGCGGGCTCGCTCGACCCCGAGCTGCTCGACGAGCTGATGGATGCCAACGCCGCTTCGCCCGTGCCGCACTCAGCCGAGGCGGTGCTGGGTGAGGCGATGATCCAAAGCGCCCTTCGGTCGGCCGAAGCCGCCGAAGAGCTGGGCCTCGGGCACGACCGCATCACGATCTCCTGCAAGGTCAGTCGCCTGTCAGAGATGGTCGCGGTCTACGAAGACATCGCGACCCGCTGCGACTACCCGCTGCACCTCGGATTGACCGAGGCCGGCATGGGCGCCAAGGGCATCGTCGCGACCTCCGCGGCGTTGGGAATGCTCTTACACCAGGGCATCGGCGACACGATCCGCGCCAGCCTCACGCCCGAGCCCGGGGGAGACCGAACCCTCGAGGTGAGGGTCTGCCTCGACCTGCTGCAGGCGCTGGGCCTGCGGTCGTTCCGGCCGCAGGTGACGGCCTGCCCGGGATGCGGACGGACGACGAGCACGGTGTTTCAACATCTCGCCCGCGACATCGAGACGCATCTGGAAGCCCGGATGGCGGTCTGGAAGGCCGAGCGGCCCGCCGCCGCCGAGCTCACCGTCGCGGTGATGGGCTGCATCGTCAACGGCCCGGGCGAAAGCCGCGCGGCCGACATCGGCATCAGCCTTCCCGGCACCGGCGAGCAGCCGCGCGCCCCGGTGTACATCGACGGTGAGAAGGTCCGCACGCTCGAAGGCGCGAGCCTCGCCGACGACTTCATCGCGATGGTCGACGCATACGTCGAGCGTCGCTTTCCGCTCGCCGCTTCACCGCTCACCGCCGACGAGGGACAACCCGCATGACGCTCTACGAGACCCTTGTGTTCGTGCACGTCGTCATGGTCGCCGTCTGGCTGGGTGGCGGCGTCGTGACCCAGCACTTCGCGTCGTTGATCCTGCGCGAGGGCGATCCGGTGCGGGTCGGTGGCTTCGGCCGCGACATCGCCTGGATCGCAACGCGGATCACGCTTCCCGCCGCGCTGGTGCTCTTGGGCTCCGGCATCTGGGCGGCGATCGAGGGCAACTGGGACTTCGGCGCCGCGTGGATCTCGATCTCCTTCAGCGTCTGGATCGTCGCCGTGGTAGCCGGTCTTGCTCTCGTGCGGCCCGAGTACGCGCGCATCGAGAGCCTGCTTCCGAGCCTCGGTACGAATGCCGATGCAGTGGCTCAACGCCTGCGGCGGGTGCTTCTTTTTTCACGTATCGAGCTCGTGCTGCTGCTGATCGCCGTCTGGGCGATGGTGATCAAGCCCGGCGCGTAGGGGCTCGCACGAACGCGTCAGTGATCGCGACCGCCTGGAGCACGACGACGGCACCTGCCAACGGGATCTGCACCTCGGCGCGGGAGAGCAGGAAGAACCCGCACACGAGCGTGGCGATCGCGCAGACGAGGCCGACCCGATGCAGGGGCACCGCGTGTGCGGCGATCGAACCGGCGGCGAGCAACACGATGAGCACGGCGGTCGGCCAGATGATCGCGAAGCGCTCGGGCCGCTCGATCGCCAACGATCCCACGAGGGCCACCACACCCAACGCGACCAGCAGGAGACGAAAAATCACGGGGTGCTGGTGCGGTCGAGGACTCGCCCGCGCTGGTCGACGAACGAGTAGACGACACGGCTTGGGCTGACGTCGACGGTCAGGTGGCCGTACTCCTCGCGGGTGATCTGCGCATCGGCGCTCCCCGGCGCGAACTCGCGGCTGCTGAATCCGGCCCCGCCGGTACCCACGGTGAACGTCCGCACGTCGTCGACGGTGCGGCGTTCGAACAGGTGCAGGTTCCCGGAGAAGACGGCGTCCACGCGGGCGGCTCGCAGCACCGGAAGGATCGGGTCACCCGACCGGATCGGCACGTGCACCACGACGAAGCGGTGCGTAAAGCTCCCCTGCGCGAGGGCGCGGCGCGCGAAGGCGACGGACGTCCCGCCGGTGTCGTTACCCAAGATCACCAGCTGGATCGGGCCATGCGCCACCACGTGGCGACCGTCGCGAGGCAGGTCGAAGGCCTCGCGAATCGCCGCGCCGCCGTCCGGCGGCAGCAGATCGTGGTCGCCGAGGCCGACGTAGACGGGGGCGTTGCGCATCACCTCGGCCATCGGTCGGAAGATGTTGCGCTCGAGGAGAAAGCTCGCGGCGCTCACATAGCTGTTGTCTCCCGCGGTGACGACAAACTGTGGTCGTGTGGCCGCGAGCGTGCGCGCCACGGCCCACTGGGGGTCGCTGCCGTCGCCGTAGTCGGCGAGCACGCTGAATCGCACCGGTCGGCGCGGGTCGGGGCTGGGTGTCGCGAAGCTCCCCGCCGCCTTCGCGCCGCCGTCGATCGAGGCGGTCCAGACATAGCGGGTGCCCGGGGTCAGGCCGGTGAGGCGGCCCTCGCGGCCGGTGATCGTCGCGCCGCGAGGGTCGGCGGCCACGACCTCCACCGTCGAGTCGCCGGTCGTACGCCAGCGAAGTTCGGCGGACCGCTCATCGACGCGCACCAGATACGGACCCCGGGTGAACGGGTCATCGCTCGGCCCGAGCAGGTAGAGGCGCCAGTAGAAGACGATCGCGGCGACGACCAGCAGGGCCAGGGTCAGCAGCATCGCCAACGTGATCGTCGCTCGGCGGAGCCGCCGCTCGCGAGGTGTCAACGGTGGAGATTGAGCGTCGGCGCGGACCATCTATCGGACGCACGATGACAGGCACACGAGCATGGCGTGTAGGTTGCCCGGCGTGGCCGATTCCGACACCTCCACCCCCGCCGACTGGAAAATGCCCTCCGCCCCGCGCGGCGGCAGCATTCGTCTGTCGGGCCGTCTCTGGCCGACCCTGCGCGACCCACCGGCCGATGCCGAGGCCATCAGCCACAAGTTGATGGTGAGGGCGGGGCTGGTACGTCAACTCGCCTCCGGCCTCTACTCATTCATGCCCTTCGGGCTGCGGTCGCTGCACCGCATCATCGCGATCATCCGCGAGGAGATGGACGCCATCGGCGCCCAGGAGATGCTCCTGCCCGTGATGCACCCGGCGGAGATCTGGGAGACGACCGGCCGCCTGGGCCTCGACGAACAGTTCCAGCTCGAAGACCGCGCCGGTCGCGCCATGGTGCTCGGGATGACGCACGAGGAGATCATCACCTGGCACGCGGCGCGGGAGATCCGCTCGTACCGCGACCTGCCGCAAAGCTGGTACCAGTTCCAGACCAAGATGCGCGACGAACCGCGGGCCAAGAGCGGGATGCTCCGGGTACGCGAATTCATCATGAAAGACTCGTACTCGCTCGACCGCGACACCGCCGGCCTCGACGCGTCATACGACGCCCACGCCGGGGCGTATGCGCGGATCTTCGACCGCTGCGGCCTCGACTGGGTCATGGTCGAAAGCGACACCGGAATGATGGGCGGCAGCGGTGCCCACGAGTACATGGCACCCAGCCCCGTCGGTGAAGACATGATCGCCCGCGGCCCGACCGGGTACGCGGCGAACATCGAGATGGCCACGTCGGTCGCCATCGAGCCCGAGTTCGATGCCGCCCCCGGTACGCCAGAGCCTTTCGACACGCCGGGCATCGAGACGATCGACCAACTCGTCACGGCGACCGGCCTCGTGGCCGCGCGCCTTGCCAAGAGCGTTGTCGTGGTCACTGACGACGGCCCGGTGCTGGCCGTGCTGCGTGGAGAACATCAGCTTCACGACAAGAAGCTGGCCCGCCTTGTTGGAATGCACCGCCCGGCCCAGCCGGAGGAGATCCGAGGCTGGTTCGGTGCTGATCCTGGCTCCCTCGGCCCGGTCGGCATCGAGGGCGTGCGGATCGTCGTCGACGAGACGATCACCCGTGGTCATTACATCACCGGGGCCAACCGCGACGGGGTGCACCTGCGTGGCGTCGTCTTCGGACGCGACTTCACCGGTGAGATCGCTGACATTCGCGAGGTCATTGCCGGGGAGGGTTGCCCGATCTCGGGCGAGCCTTTGGTCCTGGAGCCCGTGATCGAGGTTGGCAACATCTTCAAGCTGGGCACCAAGTACAGCTCTGCCTTGGGCGCGCGCTACCTCGATGCCGAGGGCACTGAGCAGACGATCGTGATGGGCTCCTACGGCATCGGCCCGGCCCGCACCCTTGCCGCCGCCATTGAGCAGGGCAACGACGAGAGCGGAATCGTCTGGCCCAGGGCGATCGCCCCGTTTGACGTTCACCTGGTGTTGATCGGTGACGTCGACGGCCCCTCGGGGGTCTACGCGGAAGGGCTGTTCGGCGAACTCTCCGACCTCGGGCTCGAGGTGCTGTTCGACGACCGGCCTGGTGTGAAGCCGGGTGAGAAGTTCGTCGAGGCCGAGCTGCTGGGCGTGCCGATCCGCATCACCGTCGGCAAACGGACCGTGCCTGATGGTCCGCTCGAGGTGCAGGTTCGCCGAGAGCGCGAGAAGTCCGAGGTTCCATTGGCCGGCGCCGCGGAGGCGATCTGTGCGCTCTGGTCGGCGCTGCCGTAGCGGGGGCTGTGGTACCGTGCCAGCAGTGATTCGGGGCGTGGCGCAGTCTGGTAGCGCACCCGGCTGGGGGCCGGGCGGTCGGAGGTTCAAATCCTCTCGCCCCGATGAGTAACAAAGGTTCGGCGGCTCCTACGAGGAGTCGCGTCTGGTGGGCGCCGAATGCGCTGACGACGCTGCGTCTGTGCGCGATCCCGATTCTTGCGGCGATCATCTGGACGGCCCCGGGGCCAGTTACCGCGCTTGGTGGGCTGCTCTTCGGAGCGATCGCGATCACTGATTTTATCGACGGCAAGCTGGCGCGTGCCCTCGACGCAGAGTCACGCTTTGGCGCGATCGCCGATCCACTGGCAGATCGGCTCCTCGTGGCGGTCGGCCTCATCGGCCTGCTCATCCTCGGTCGCTTCCATTGGATCGGGCCGGTGGCCATCCTGGCCCGCGATGCGATCGCGATCGCATCGGGAACCATCCTCGTGCGACGCGGCATCCCGCTCGAGATCGACACCCCCGGCAAGATCGCCTCGGCTGTGGTGATGTTCGGTGTCGGTTTCGGCGTGGGCATCGACGCCCTGTGGACCGACATCCTGTTCTGGTCCGGCGTGATCCTGAGCGTCGCGACGTTCGCGAACTATGCGCGCACGGTCCCGAAGCTGATCGCCGGTGCTGGACACGCGGGGTGAGGTGCCCGACTCGACCTGTGAATGAGGGTTAGCCGCGTTCTGGGCTACACTGGAGGTTCACCGCGCGCCCGAGGAGGCGACTTGATGGAGCCGATGCCCGACCTACCGGCGCTCTCTGATGCCGAGCTGAAGCAGACGATCGAAGACCTGAAGAGCGCCGAACGGGAGATCTCGTATCAGCGCCGCCTGATCCACGGCCGCCTCGATCTACTCAAGCAGGAGCTCGTGCGCAGACTCTCGGGCAAGGATCAGGGCGCACTGTCGGTGGTTGACGTCGATGCGTTGAGCAAGATCCTCGCCGGACGTCTGGCCGACGTCGATACCCTCGAAAAGGGTTAGCGGACGAGGCCATGTACTGCACCGAATGCGGAGCGCACCAAAGCGGCTCTCACCGCTTCTGCGGACGGTGCGGGGCATTGCTGCCGGGGGACATCGGAACCGGTGAGCTCACCGGACCGATCTCGACCGACGAGCACGACTGGCACGCGACACACACCGACGCGCCGGTCCTTGCTGTGCGTGCCGGGGGGCCCACAGGAGCCCTGTTCCCGGTCTCGGAGGGGCGCGTGACGATCGGTCGCTCACCCGACAGCGACGTGTTTCTTGACGACGTGACCGTGTCGAGGAACCATGCCGAGATCGACCGGGAGGGAAAACACATCGTGATGCGCGATCTCGCAAGCCTGAACGGGACGTACGTCAACCGGCGGCGGATCGATGAGGATGAGGCCCTGCACGACGGTGACGAACTGCAGATCGGCAAGTTTCGGCTGACATTCCTCGGCGGATGAGCACCGCAAGCGATATCGGCGCTCCGGCCCAGAGCCCCGAGGTGCTGCCCACGAACGCCGCCACGGTCGGTGAAATGACCATCGGCGCCGTGTGCGACGCGCTCCGCGAGGACTACCCCAGCGTGTCGATCTCGAAGATCCGGTATCTCGAAGATCAAAAGCTGCTGGCCCCGCGCCGCACGCCCGGTGGCTACCGGCTCTACTCGCCTCTCGATGTGGAGCGGTTGCGCACGATCCTTCGTCTCCAGCGCGACGAGTTTCTTCCGCTGCGCGTCATCCGCCAGGAACTCGAGTCGTCGAAGACCGGCGCCTTCAGCGTGGCCAGCCAGACCAAGAAGATGAAGCAGGCGCAGCTCAGCGAGCCCGCACCGACCCGGCGCTACACGAGCCAGGACGTACTCGCGACGACCGGCGCCGGGCCGGCCCTCGTTCGCGAGCTCCAGGAGTACGGCCTCGTCGATGGCGGAGCGGGTTTTGACGAGACCGAGCGCGAGATCGTCCGGACCGCCGTCGAGATGCGCGGCTACGGAGTCGAGCCGCGGCATCTTCGTCTGTTTCGCACGGGCGCCGAGCGGGAGGCCGGTCTGCTCGAACAGCTGCTGACCACCGGCCTTCGCTCGAAGAACCCCGAGCGCCGCCGAGAGGCCTTGGAGACCCTCGAGGCACTCGCCGCGCTGGCGTCACACATGCGCCACCTGATGCTCATCACGGAGTTGCGGCGGATCGCCGGCTCGTGACGACGGTCGGTATCGCAGAAGCCATTCGCACGGTGCCGAATCACCCGTCGCCGGGGATCGTCTTTTACGACCTCATGCCGATGTTCGCCGATCCCGCGGCCCTGGCCCAATGCGTCGAGCACACCGCCGAGTGGGCGCGGCCGCGAGCGGTTGACCTCGTGCTCGGGCCTGAATCGCGTGGGTTCGTGGTGGGAGGCGCGGTCGCACATGCGCTCGGAGCCGGATTCGCGGCAGCCCGCAAGCCGGGAAAGCTCCCGACCGAGACGATCCGCGAGGAGTACGCCCTCGAGTACGGCACCGATGCGCTCGAGATGCAGGCTGACGCCATCCGGCCGGGGCAGCGCGTCTTGGTGCACGATGATCTTCTTGCCACCGGAGGCACCGCCGCCGCGGCCTGCCGGCTCGTTGAGTCGCTGGGCGGCATCGTCGTTGGTATCGCCTTCATCGTCGAGCTGACCTTCCTCCCCGGGCGCGCCGCCCTCGCGCCATATCAAGTGATGTCGCTGATCACCTACGACAGCGAGGCGATGCAGTGACCGTCGTCGGGGTCGACGTCGGCGGCACCGGCATCAAAGCCGGCCTCGTCGACACCGACACGGGTGCCCTCGTCGGTGAGCGCATACGCGTGCTCACGCCCGAAGGCGGGGCTCCCGAAGCGGTCATCGCAGAGATTGCCCGCGTGGTGGGCATGCTCGGCGCCGATGGCCCGATAGGGGTTGGGCTTCCCGGGCCCCTTTCGGCGGGGCGGCTGATGATGATGGCCAACCTCGACCCCTCATGGATCGGCCTGTTCGCGCAGGAGATGATCGCCACGGCAACGGGCCGTGAAGTCATTCTGGTGAACGACGCCGACGCCGCCGGCCTGGCGGAGATGCGATTCGGTGCGGGCGCCGGGTGCCACGGGGTGGTTCTGATGCTGACGCTCGGCACCGGGATCGGCTCGGCGTTGTTCGTCGACGGGCACCTCGTGCCCAATACCGAGTTCGGCCACATCGAGGTGCGGGGCAAAGACGGAGAGGATCGCGCCGCGCCGAGCGTGCGAGAACGAAAAGGGCTCTCGTGGGCGGCCTGGGTCGAGCGCCTCAACGAGTACATCGATCACATCGACAAGCTCGTGTGGCCCGACCGCATCATCCTCGGCGGCGGAGTCTCGAAGAATCCCGAGAAGTTCATGCCGATGGTGCGCGCGCGACCCCCGATCGTCACAGCGACCCTGCAGAACAACGCCGGCATCGTCGGTAGTGCTCTGCGGGTCGCCGAGACCCTCAGCTCAAGGTCAGCACCTCAGCCCTGACGCGGGCGGTGTTGCGCAGGCCCAGTCCGGCGACCGCCGCGGCCGACAGGGCGAGGTCGACGCCGGCGATGTAAGGACCGCGATCGTTGATGCGCACGGTGACGGTGCGGCCACCCATACTCAGCCGCACCTGTGTACCGAACGGCAGCGTGCGCGAGGCGGCACTCGCCGCCCGGGGATCGAACGCCTCACCGTTGGCCGTACGTCGCGGCGTGAAGCGGTAGGCCATCACGCGCAGCAGCGTCCGCCGCGCGGCCTGCTCCGACCGGCTCTGCGGCACGGGGGCGCCGGTCGGGAGATCGAAGCTCAGCGGCTGGCCGGTCGCTGCGTCGATGGGCGCGTCGCCGGGGAGACTGCGTGCGGCGAGGATCCGTGCCGGCAGGCCGCGTTCGGCACGCGGCACCTCGGCGACGGGCCCCCGTGGGTCGGTCACGGCGCGACGCTGGGCCGCGCGGTGGCGTGCCACGCGTCGGCCCGCGATCGTCTCGCGGACGGCCGCAAGGCGGGCCTCGGCGGCCGCCGCCCGTTTGCGCGCCTCCAGCTCGACCTCGGCGCGGTCGAGGTCACGGACCGCCTCCCGGTAGCCAGCGATCATGCGCCAGTCGCCCTCGGCGGCAGCCTGCACCAGCTCGGCGCGGGCCAGGGCGTCGCCCGGGTCACCGATCAGGGCGGCGATTAGGGGTTCCGGTGGCGGAGATACGTAGAAGGCACGCAGGCGTGCCTGGACACTCGTGAGCTCGTTGCGGTAGCGAGTGCGGGCGGCGTCGAGGCGGGCGCGGGTCGCGGCCAGCGCGGCCTGGCGGGCGCCGAGGTTGGTCTCGCTCACGTCTGCGTCGCGTCGCGCCTTGGCGTAGTCGCGGTCAAGCCGGCTCGCAGGCAGCGCGAGCGAGGTGGCGGCGGTCGCGGCGATCAGGGCCGCGACGAGTGCCGCCCGACGGGCGCGGTGCGATGTGACAACCATGCCCTTCCATCGGCGCGCAGCGGCCGATTGTGACCTGTGCGCCCCTGCGGCTACCCGGCGGGCGCGACGACCCTCGACAGGTGGGCGATCAGGGCGTCGGCTGACAATTCGCGGCCGGTGGCGGCCCGCATCAGGTCGGGCGTCTCCTGGCAGCGGGCGTGACGATGCACACGCTCACGCATGAACGCGAGGATCTCGGCGAAGCGGCCGTCCTCGATGGCGGGCTCCAGGCCCCCGAGCTCCTCGTCGGCGGTTTCGGCGAGCTGGGCGGCGTAGAGGTTGCCCATGGTGTACGTCGGGAAGTAGCCGAACAGCCCCTCCGCCCAGTGTATGTCTTGCATCGGGCCGTCGGTAACAGACGCGGGCCGCACGCCGAGCATCTCGTGCATACGGTCGTCCCAGGTGCCGGGAAGCTCATCGACGTCGAGGTCGCCGCGGATCAGCGCCAGCTCGATCTCAAAGCGCAGCGCGATGTGCAGGTTGTACGTGACCTCGTCGGCGTCCACGCGGATCAACGACGGCGCGACCGCGCTTGCGCGCCGGAAAAGGACCTCGGGGTCGAGGCCCGTCATCGCCGTGGGGAAATGCGTGTCCAGAAGCGGCGCGATGTGCCGCCAGAATCCGGCGGTTCTGCCGATGTGGTTCTCCCAGAACCGCGATTGCGACTCGTGCGCTCCCATCGAGGGCGCATCCAGAAGGAACCCGCGGGCGAAACGCTCGGGAAAGCCCTGCTCGTAGAGGGCGTGACCAGCCTCGTGCATCACGGCGAGGATGTTGCCGACCGGGTCGGCCTCGTCAACGCGGGTGGTGAAGCGGACGTCGCCGAAGCCCGGAGAACTGGTGAAGGGATGCGCGGAGAGGGCGATCATCCCGCCGGAAATGTCGTATCCGACCAGGGCACCGAGATCGTGTGCGAGGGCGACCTGCGCGGCGGCCGGCCAGACGCGGTCGGAGAGGTCGGGGGCCGGCACCGCTGCATTGGCCGCCGCGACCAGTGGCGCGATGCGGGCCCGGAGATCAGCGAACACCGGCTCGATGTCGGCGGCGCGTACGCCGGGTTCGAACTCGTCGAGCAGCGCGTCGTAGGGCTCACCGCCGTCGCCGACGGCCTGCGCCTCTTCGCGCTTCAGCTCCACGACCGGGCGTAGGGCCTCGGCGAACGCCGGGAAATCAGCGCGTGGCCGCGCGTCGATCCAGACGGTCACGCATCGTGAGCGTGCTTCGCTGAGCGCACGTACGAGCATCTCGGGCATCCGGGTCGCGCGGGCGCGGGCGCGAGAGGCGACCGCCACCGCGCGGGCCTGTTCGGCATCGAGGGGGGTCTCGGCGAGCGCCGCCAAGACCTCGCCGATCTCGGGTCGCACCATTTCACGGTGGTGCAGGGCGGCGATCGTTCCCATCTGGCGCGAGCGGGTTGTCGCACCACGCGGCGGCATGCCGGTCTCGCGATCCCAGCCGAGAAGGGCGCCGGTGCCGTTGAGGTCGGCGAGGGTGCCGGTCCAGTCGCGAAAGCGTTCCCAGGGATCGGTGATGTTCGACGCCACGCGGGCGATGATAGTCAACGGTCTCCCAGGGCGGGTGGGTTTATCCTCTGCCCGTGCCTGCTCCTGCGAAAGATCCGCCGCGCCTGTTGCGTTGGTGGGAGAATCTGCCGATCGGGGTCCAGATCGGGGTCGTGGGGCCGGCATCGGTGCTGCTGCTGTGGGCCGCCCACGTGTACTTACTGAACCAGCCCAACGGACGCGGCCTGGGCTACGGGGTCTTTTGGGGAGTCCTTGTCACCGGGGCCATCGTCGGGGCCACCCGCTCGGAGCGCGCGCGCCGAAACGCGAGGCGCTGACGTCCACCCGGGGCGGGTGGTCGTCAGCGGTTCACGTGATCAGCCGCCGGTGGCGGCGGTCTGCAGTTTGGTCAGGGCCGAGGTGAACTTCGGCAGAATGGCGTTCAGCTTCGGGGCGTCACCCGCGTCGGCGGCGTCGAGCAGCTCACGACCGGAGCTCGTGACGTCCGGTCCGGATGCGACGATCGCCGCGCGGCGCGACTCGAGTTCCGGGGTCGAGACCGTGTAGCCGTCCATCCGGCCGATGATGGTGTCGAATTCGTCGAGCTGCGTGCGCAACAACGTGCTGCGCTCGGCGAGGGCCGCGGGGCCCTGCGCGGCGGCCTGAAGGGTGAGGCCGAACTGGGTCAGGTTGCCGCCGAGCTTCTGAACGTCGCCGGCGAACACCGTCGCGTCGACCTCGCCCGTGGGCGAGGCACTGGTCGTTGCGGTGGTGTCGGCGGTCTCCGTCGAGGTCGTCGCCGTGGTCAGGACCGGCGCGGTGGCGGTGGTCGACGTGGTTGTCGTTGATGTTGTCGTGCTGCTGTCGTTGCCACACACCTTCAGGCCGAGTTCTTTCGCCAGAGCCTCGCCCTTGTCGGAAAGGGGCGTGACTTTGGTTTGCAGCTCGGTGACCACCGACACGGGCGATTCTCCGCCGTCAATGCGCTTCTTGACGTCTGTGATGATCGCGAGCTGCTGCTCCTGTAGGCCGATGGCCTCGTCGTGCTTGACCTTCAGCTCGTCGGGCACCTGCAACGCCTTGAGGTCGGCGGTCTGCTTTGTAGCGAGCGGAAGGAGCGTTTCGAAGTACGGGGCGATCGTCTCGGGCGAGGTCGGCTCGGCGACGGCGTTCTGCGCCGTGTCGAACGTGGTGCAGATCGCGTCGGCCTGGGTGCGGTATTCCTCGGGGCTGAGCGCGGAGCTGCTGGTTCCGCCACCGCATCCGGCGACGAGGGCGATGCAGCCGATGGCGAGGCCGCCGACGATCGGACGATGTGACTTCAGACCCATGCTTCTCTCCTCCACGTTGACGCGGTCGAGCCTACAAGTGCGCGACCCGCGCGCCTCCTGCCCGTTTCCACAGGCGCTTCCGGTGCCGCCCCCCACCGGTCCAGGCCCGAACGGGGAGGCTACGATGGAGCGCGATCACGTGCTTCCACCGCGAGGAGAACGGCCATGCCGATTGCGACCCCCGTCGTCGATGCCATCAATGCCCAAGTCGGCAACGAGCTCGGAGCGCACCTCCAGTACCTATCGATCTCGAGCTGGTTCAGCTCAGAGGGTCTTCGCCAGCTCTCGACGTTCTTCGCGAATCAGGCCGCCGAAGAACACGAGCACGCGATGAAGTTCGTGGGCTACATCAACGACACCGGTGCGCCCCTGGTGATCCCGCAGATCACCGCGCCGAAGGCGATCTTCGAGACCGCAGAGGAGGCCGTTGGCCTCAGCCTCGAATGGGAAGAGGAGGTCACCCGGCAGATCCACCGGATGGTCGACATCTCCGTCGATGGGCACGATCACGCGACGCAGACCTTCCTGCAGTGGTTCGTGACCGAGCAGGTGGAGGAAGTCGCGACGATGGGCGAGCTTCTGCAGGTGGTGCGCCGTGCGGGTGAGCAGAACCTCCTGCTCGTCGAGGACTACATCGCCCGGACTCACCCGGGTGCGCAGAGCGCCGGATAGCGGTGCGACGGGCCCGCGCTGCGAGTCGCCGGGGGAGGCACGGTCGGTAAGCGAAAGCGGAACGTTGCTCCCTGGCCCTCATCGGAGTCGACGCTGATCTGGCCGCCATGGCCCTCGACGATCGCCTTGCTGATCGCCAGCCCGAGGCCGGTGCCGCCCGCGGCGCCGGCCCCGGTGCGCCCCCGGTAGAAGCGCTCGAAGAGTCGGTCGCACTCGTCACGGGGGATGCCGATCCCTGAGTCGGCAACCTCCAGCAATACCTCGTCGGGCCCCTGGCAGCCACTGACGACCACGCGCCCGCCCTCGGGGGTGTAGGCGAGCGCATTCGACAGGAGGTTGTCGAGCACCTGGCCGAGCCGCGTGCGATCGCCGAGGGTGATCATCGGGGCCGCCGCACACAGCTCCAGGGTGATGCCGTGCTCGTCGGCCATGGGGCGTGCACCCTCAACGGCCTCCCGTGCGACCTCGGCGAGGTCGCACGGGGTGATCGCCAAGTCGAGCTGGCCCGCCTCGGCCTGAGCAACGACAAGGAGATCCCCCACGAGACGCAGCAGGCGCTGTCCGTTGCGCTCGACAATCTCCAGAAAACGTCGCTGCCCGGCCCGAAGCCGCCCCGCCTCACCGTCGAGCAGGACCTCCGCGTACCCGATGATCGACGTCAGCGGAGTTCGCAGCTCGTGCGAGACGAGCGCCAGAAACTCATCCTTCAGACGCTCGGCCTGACGCTCGGCGGTGACCTCGCGGTGAACGAAAACGCGTCCCATCAAGGCCCCGTGATCGTCCCGCACCGGGGTGGTGAAGCACGCGATCGTTCGGCCTGAATCGGTCAGGGTGTACTCATGGCGAACCTCGCGCTCGGGATCGTCGGTGATCGCTCCGAGACGGGCAAGAAAGGCGTCTGGATCGTCGACGCGCCCGGCAAGGGCGCCGATCGAATGGGTCACCGGTCGCGCGGGCGAGATGTCCTCCATTAGTTGTGCGAGCGGCGGGTTCGCCATTACGCGCTCGCCCCGGGTGTTGACAAGCTCAATTCCGTCGGGAGTGGCATCGAGCATTGCTCGCACGATGCCCGCCTGCTGGACGGCGTCGCGCAATGACAGCGCGTTGGCCAGGGCGGCGGCCACCTGGTCGGCAAGTTGTGCGAGCGCCACGCGGTCGAAGCCATCGTGGTGGTCACTCGATTCCCATCCGATCCGCGCGGCTCCGAGCTCGAGTGGGCCGTGGGCGATCGGGATGTACAACCAGTCGCCGCCCAGGGTGATGTTGCTCTCGACGTCAGCCGCGCGGTCGGGCTCGACGCCCCGGGTGGCCATGATCTCGGGTGCGCGGTCGGGCCCCGAGGTCGTCCACAGCACACCGCGTGGCGCCCCGGTGAGGGCGCACAGGCCGTCGAGCGCGCTTTGGGCGAGGGCGCCGGCGTCGCTGTGGCCGGCGAGGCGGCGACCGAGCACCAGAAGAGCCTCGGCCCGATCACGTTGTTGTCGGGTCAGCTCCTCTGCGCGGTGACGGGCGTGGATGTCGCGCACCGCCGCATGCAGCTCGATAAGGCGGCCGTTGTCGTCGCAGACACGTCGTCCGGTCGTCTCGGTCCACACCCAGCCGCGATCATGGTGGGCGATTCGCATTCGCGCCGACTGGACCGCATCACTGTCATGGAGCCGCTGGAGAAGGCTATCGACGATGGCGCGGTCGTCGGGATGCACGAGGTCGGCGAGCGATCTGCCACCGAGGCCGTCGACGGCGCAACCGGTGATGTCGTGGCCGGCGGGGGAGACATAGAGCAGCGATCCGGCGGGGGAGATCCGGCACACCATGTCGCCGGAGTTCTCGGCCAGCAGACGAAAGGCCCTCGCGGCATGGCGTTCGCGGCGGTCGGCGCGGGTCTTGAGGCTGAGGACCGCGAGCAGCAGCAGCGCAAGGGCATCGAGGAGCCAAAGAGCGACGAGGTCGGTGCTTCGCGAAAACAACAGGGGGACGGCGACCGCCGTTCCGGCCGAGGCGGCCAGCACGGTTCCGGTGATGGCGACATCGATGCGGCGAGTACCCACGCGTCCCGAATCGGCAGTCGACGGTGCGGCTTGAGCATGCGGGCTGCACGAAGGGCTCAAGTTTTTCCGCGAGATGCCGAAGGGGCCCTCTACGCTCCCAATGACGGGCGCAGCGGCAAACACACCCCGACCGGGGTGATGTGGTCGGTAAGTGACGATGAAAGGTCGCGTGTGAACTCCCAGCCTGAAGCCACGAACCCCGATCAGGATCGGCGCGCCGATCAGCGCATGTCCGCTCAGCTGCGGGCCCGGGTCATCGATCACGATCGAGTCGTCGACGTGCAGACCGTTGATATCAGCGCGGGTGGAGCACTTCTTTCGGGGCCCGACTTCCCCTCCGGTAGCCACGTTCGCATCGAAATCGAGCTGGCCGAACTCGGTTGGCACGCCGTCGACGCCGAAGTCATTCGTCGGGAAGAGTCGGCTTCGGGTGGCGAGGGCCACATGGCCGCACGCTTTGCCCAGATCGCCACCGACGGCGGCCGCGACGCGATTCGCGCCTTCTTCGACGCCCGGCTCGACCCGGCGGCACGCCAGGCCGCGTAGCCGTCGCAGGCTCTCAGTAGCTTCGCCGGGTCGAGCGCAGCCGCCTCAGAGCAACCCGGGCGACGGGGTTGTGATGAGGATGGTCCGTGCGCGGCGGTTCGGCAGGTGGGCGGCACCTACGGTGCTCGCCATGGCGCGCAGGGGGCGGTGGCGGCCGACCCGGTCACCTCGCTGGCGGCCACCGTCGACGCGGCGCTCGCCCCAATCGCGACGAGCCGAGAGGCCAGGTTGTCAACATCCGGTGCCCGGCACCGGATGTTGACAACCTCGTCTACGCCAGCAGGTCGAGCCGGGGCGTGGGGTTCTGGGGATCGGTCGGCGATGCCGGGCGGGCCGTCGGCGAGTGATCCTGCGGTTTCCGCTCGGTGTCGCGGCGAAACCGTGAGGCGCGGCTCGTCGTCGGAAGGCGGCGTGCCTGCTGGGTCGCCTGGGCGATCCCAGTCTGGCTTATGACGTCGGCTTGGAGGTCCCGATGGATGGCGATCTGCGCGATGCGCGTCGCTTCGTGGACCCCGGCACCGTGGGAGATGTCGTGTACAGGCACAGCGTCATCCGGCTCAACGGCTCGCTGACCCGGATGTCGCATCGTCGTCGCTCGCGAGGGCATCGATCAGCCCCTGAGCCTCGACGAGGCGCTCCCATGCGATCTCTTCGGCGCGTTCGTGCTCGAGGGGCGACCCGTACAGGTGGGCGCCTCGTGACACCGAGAGGTAGTCCGAGCGTGCGCGGTCGAGCGCGGCGTGCGGGTCGCGGTCGGTTGTTGTGGTCATCGGTCACCTCCTCGTGTGGTCGTATCGCCGGTTACGACGGTGTATCGGCATCTGCGCGCCAGGATCGACACCTTTGCCGTAGGTTCGTTGCTCCGTCTCGAGGACCCTGTGGTCGTCGAGACGTTTCGAGGCCGATGCTGCAATCCTCGGCGAGTGACGAAAGCGCCGGTTGCAACCCCCCATCTGGGTGCCCTCGAAGTCAGGTTGATGGGCCTTGGATGTAGGGGTATGTCGGAGGCGTACGGAGTGGTCGGACGAGAACGAGGCCCGGACGAACGTGGTGTCTCTCGTGCCCGGATCGCTGGCGTGGGTACTCCACCGGGGAGCCGCCGCGGTGAGCACGTCGGCCCAGGCCGGGTCGGCCGTCGGGGCGGGAAGTCGATGTCGGGCTGCCAGGGCACGACGGCAGCGGTCGGCGAGGGAGAGCCCCGAGGCACGGGTTATCGGGCGCATCGTGGCCGCTGCCTCGGCGTCGGCGACGTCGAGGGGCACGAGCTCGAGCCCGATCGTGGTCAGCGCCGTGCGCGCGGCAACCGGGTCGGCGTCACGAGCGATGCACGCCTGCGCGACTTCAGCCCAGTTGACGGTCGAGATCAACGACCGACCGACGGCTTCCTGAAGCGTCGCGGCGCCGATCGGCACCACCTGCCCGTCGCCGAGGCGGCGAAACATCCCCCGGATTCAGGCGACCTCTTCCTTTTGCGGTACGAGGACGATTCGTTCACCGTGGCGTTCCACGGGCAGGCGGTCCCCCTCGCCGATGCCCATGTCGCGGCGAACGTCGGCCGGGATCACGACGCGACCCTGTCGCCCGACCACGACCGTAGTGGCAGTGTTCGTGTGTGCATCTGTCTGATTGTGGCATGTGTGTCGTTATGGCTTAACCGTGGCCGCGTGTCGGCGGCGGCCCGCCGGTGGGGCCTCCCGTCCACTAATCTGAGCGCCCGTGAGACGACCGAACTTCTTCATTGTTGGCGCACCGAAATGCGGCACGACGGCGCTCAGCGAATATCTTCGCGGCAACGCGGCCGTCTTCATGTCGCGCCCCAAAGAACCTCACTGGTTCAGTAGCGACTTCGACTACTACGCCAACCGCGAAGACCCGACGCTCGACGGCTATCTGCGCCTTTTCGACGGCGCGACCGAGCGTCATCTCGCCGTTGGTGAGGCGTCGGTCTGGTACCTCTACAGCGTGGCCGCCCTGCCGGCGATCGTCGCGTTCGACCCGACCTCACGCGTGATCGCAATGGTGCGCAACCCGGTCGACATGGTGCCATCGCTTCACTCCCAGCTGCTCTACACCCTCGATGAGGATGAGCCGAGCGTCGAGCTGGCGTGGCGTCTGCAGGCCGAGCGGGCCCGCGGCGAACGCATCCCCGGCACCTGCCGGGTGCCGGACTTCCTTCAGTACGGGGCCGCGTGCTCGCTGGGGGCGCAGGTCGAGCGCGCGATGAGTGCGGTCCCCAAAGAGAACCTACGCGTGATCCCGTTTGACGAGTTCGCCCGCGACACACGGCGCGTCTACACCGAGACGCTCGAGTTCCTGGGTGTGCCCGACGACGGGCGCGTCGACTTCCCACGCGTGAATGCGAACAAGCAGCACCGGTACGGCTGGCTCGGTCGAGTCAGCCAACGTCCGCCGGCCCCGCTGATGGCGGCCGCGCGGGGAATCAAGCGGGTCGCAAGGGTCGAGCGCCTGAACGTGCTGCCCCGGATCAAGGAGCGCAACCGTCGTGTCGCGGATCGCGCGCAGGTCGACCCGGCGTTTCGGCGGATGCTCGCCGAGTACTTTCGCCCCGATGTCGAACACCTCGGCCGCCTGATTGATCGTGACCTATCCCACTGGTGCCGATGAGATTCCCCCGGCGCATCACCCCTGATTCGGGAGTTCTCGTGACCGGTGCCTCCCCACCCGGCCTCATCGTCGCCGGAGCATGGCCCCTGGCGCGGCGCGCGGGCTTTGGCACCCTTCGTGCCGGCGGGGTCGAGATGACGCGGCGGATGCTCGAAGGCGCGCGTCTGGGCATGGGTGACCGCGTCATCGATCTTGCGCCGGGAGCGGGCGCGACCGGGCGGCTCGCGCAGGCCGCCGACCTCCACGCCTGGACGGGCGTGTGCTCGTCTGCCGCCGAGGCGAGACGTCTTCAGAGGAGCCTCAAAGGGCACGACCATCGGGCGATCGTGGCGCCCGCCGACGCCACCGGGCTTCCCGCGGGCGACGCCTCGGTGGTGACGTGCGAGGGGCTTCTCACCGGCCTGTCGGATCCACGTAAGCGTGCGGTCGTCGCCGAGGCACATCGACTCCTGCGCGCCGGAGGGCGACTGACGTTTCACGAGATCTATCTGCGTGAGCCGGATGATGACCTGCGGGCCCAGTTGGGCCGTTCGGCAAATGGTGGTGTTCGCCCGCTGACGCTTCTGGGATGGCGCGATCTCGTCACCGAGGCGGGGCTCACCGTGGTGGGCACCATGACCGCCCCGCTGGTTGTGCCGAGCCTGCACGGCCTGGTGGCCGAGGAAGGCCCGCGGCGCACCGCAGAGATCATGGGCCGGCTGGTCCGACCGGGCCTGACGAGCCGGCGCTGGCGACACACTTTGGACCTCATGCAACGCAATGCCGAGCGGCTCGGTGCAGTCGTCATCGTCGCCGAACGCCCCGTCGTGCAGGGCCTGCTGCGTCGCCGCGGAACGTCCCAACGGTAGAGCCGCTCTAGAGAAAGCGCGCGGGGGCCTCAATCGCGCGGCCTCGCGGGCCGATAGCGCAACTGTGAGACGTCCTACCCCCGACGCCGCGTCGACCCGACGGGTGATCCTTGTCGCCCACGAGGACGCCGTCGCCGCGCGCACCCTCGCGACATTGCTCTCACCTCTTGCACGCGTGGTGACCGTCACCGACACCGAACGTGCCGTGCGGCGACTGTCGCGCGGGGTCGATCTCGTCGTTGTCGCCGTCGGTGGCGCACGGCTCGACGTGGATGCCATTCGGATTGCCGCCGAGGGGCTCGCGACGAAACCCCACGTGATTGCGGTCCTGGCGCAGGGAGCCACGCCCGAGGAGGGCGAGGCCGGCCTTATTCCCGTGGAAGTCGACGTGCTTGCGGCGACTATCGCCCAGCACTTTTCGACGGTGGCGACCGGCGACGGACGCCCGACTCCCGATGCGATCCTGGCGGCGATCCTCGATGGCTGCGTCGATGGTGTTGCCGTTCTCGCCGCCGACCGCCGCGCCGACGACCTGTGGCTCGTCGATGTAAACCCTGCGGGCGCGGCGCTCCTTGGCCTGCCGCGTGAGCGCCTTGTCGGCAAGCGTCTGTCCGACTTCGCCGCGCGTGACCGCGCGTCGCGGGCCTCGGAGAAGTACCGGCGTGTGCTCGAGACGGGAGAGCCTCTCGACGAGGCGGCGGGGCAGCCCTTGGGATGTGGGTCGACCGCCTGGGCGCGGCATCGCGCGACCGCCGTCGACGGGCTGATCGTTGTCTGGTTCTCGCGTCGCGGTGCCCGCCCGCGCGTCGAGCAGCCGGAGCACGACGACGACGATCGCGTGCGCACCGCGCTGCTGGGGGCGGGCCACACACTGTGGGAGTGGTCATCCGACGATGGCGAACTCCACGACGCGCGCCGCTTCTGGCCGCGCCCGGACGGGCATCCCGACAAAGAGATCGTCGGGCCGCTCGACACTGGGCGGGTGGCGGCGGCCTTTGCGCAACACATCTCGGGTCAGACCGAGGAGATCGTCGTCGAGTACCGGGTCGGTATGACCACTGGGCCGTGGCGATGGGTCGCCGATCGCGGGTGCGTGACCGAACGCGACGACGAGGGACGGCCTCTGCGGGCTCTGGGTACGCGTACCGATGTCACGTCGCGCCATCGCTCGGAGGCAGAGCTCGCCGCGCTTCATCGCGTTTCCGCCGAGGTCGCTGAGGGCGTTCCGCCTCGTCGCCTCTTCGGGACGATCGCGCAGGCCGCGGCGGAGGCATTGGACGTCGAGATCGGCGTCGTGGTCAGGCGTGAGGACGCGGGCTGGCGGGTCATCGGGACCTTCGGCGAAGCCGCCCCCCAGGTCGGTGCGGTGCTGGGATCGGCCGACGGCGACGTCCATTCACTGGCAGGCGTGGTTCCGCTCTCATCGTGGGTCGATTCCCCGGCTGGCCCCGCCGGGTCGCGCCCCTGGGGGCTCGTCGCCGCCGGCGATCGCCGTATTGACGCCGTTCCGCCCGAGGCTCCGAGCGTGCTGCGCGGGCTTGCTGAGTCGATGGAGCTCGCCCTGGCCAACGCCCGCGCGCGGGCCGCGCTCGTCTCGCAGGCCACCACCGACGCCTTGACGGGCCTCGTGAACCACCGCGTCTTTCATGAGCGCCTTCGGTCCGAGGTCGCCCGTGCGCGTCGCCACGGCGACCCGGTGAGCCTCGTCCTTCTCGATCTCGACCACTTCAAGCGGGTTAACGATCGGCACGGCCATGCGGCCGGGGATGAGGTGCTGCGTTCGGTTGCCGTGGCCCTTCGCGCTCACGCGCGTGAGGGCGACAGCGTTGCCCGGGTGGGTGGGGAAGAGCTCGCCTGGCTGCTTCCGCGCGCCGACGTCTCGGCGGCCCTCGCCGCCGCCGATCGGCTGCGACTGGCGATCGCCGCGACCCAGATCGCCCCTGTGGGCTCGGTCACTGCGTCGATGGGCGTCTGTGATTTGGCCTCGGCCAAAGATGCGGAGAGCCTCTATGAGCGCACCGACCTGGCGCTGTACTGGGCGAAGTCGGCCGGTCGCAACCGCTGCTCGACCTACTCGGATGAGGTCGCCGAGACCCTGCTGGCGCAGCGCGCCGAGGCGGCAGTGACGCTGTCGCCAAACCTGCGATCGATCCGCACGCTGGCCTGGACGGTCGATGCCCGCGACGCGTTCACGCAGGGCCGCTCGGAACGTATCGCGGAGATCGCCACCTTGGTCGCACACGAGCTGGGATGGGCTCCCGAGCAGGTGGAGGCCCTTCGCGAGGCGGCGCTGGTCCACGACGTCGGCATGGTCGCCGTGCCCGACGAGGTGCTGACGCGAGCCGGACCCCTCACCGCGCAGGAGCGTCAGCTCATGCAGACCCATGTCTCGGTGGGCGCACGGATCCTCGCCGACGTGCTTACCCCTGAACAAGCGCGCTGGGTGCGCCACCACCACGAGCGCCACGATGGCAGCGGGTATCCCGACGGGCTCTCCGGCGAGAGCATTCCGGCGGGAAGCCGTCTGATCGCCGTCGCGGATACGTGGGATGCGATGATCTCGGGACGTCTTCATCGCCGCCGCCGTTCGCACGCAGAGGCTTTGGCCGAACTGCGCCAGTCAGCCTCGGGGCACTTCAACCCCCGCGCGATCGGCGCACTGGAGTCGCTCTTTCGCCGTGGGGCCCTGCCCGGAACCGCGGCAATCGGCGACACACCGACTCCGAAGGGCTACCTGAACGGATGATCGGACGCGGCGAGTAGTCTGGGACGATGAGCATGTGGCCGGGCTACCACTTCGGGCCATTCGTGATCGAAGACCAACTCGGCCGAGGCGCGCAGGCCATCGTCTACCGCGCTCGGGACGATCGCGATGGTTCGAGCGTCGCGTTGAAGGTTCTCCCCGCCGACCTGCTCGGGGCCGCCGACCTGCGTTTGCGTTTCGCGCGCGAGGCCCAGGCCGTTGGCGAGCTTGATCACCCCGCGGTGCTGCGTGTGCATGAGGCGGGTGACATCAACGGGCAGCCGTACATCTGTATGGCACTCGTGGAGGGGGGCACTCTTCAGGCGGCGATCACGGCCGAAGGGGGTCTCGAGCCCGAGCGCGCGCTCCACCTCATGCGGCAGATCGCCGGCGCCCTCGACCACGCCCATGAGCGCGGCACCGTGCACCGCGATGTGAAGCCGGCGAACGTCCTCTTGGGCTCGGACGACCGCGCATTTCTGTCGGACTTCGGCCTGGCAACCGTTGCCGAGGGCGCACGGATCACCCGTACCGGCATCTGGGTGGGGACCCTCGAGTACATGGCACCCGAGCAGATCCGCGCTCAACGCGTCGGGCCGGCCGCCGACCTCTACGCGCTGGCGGCGGTCACCTACGAAGCCCTGACGGGGCGGCCACCGTTCGTGCGTCGTAACCCGGCCGACCTCATGCAGGCTCACATGGCCGACACACCCCGAGCGGCATCATCGCTGCGGGCATCCCTTGCCCCGGTTGACGCCGTCCTGGCGCGTGGTCTGGCGAAGGAACCCACCGCCCGTTTCGGTTCCGCCACCGCCTTCACTCACGCCCTGTCGGGATCCCTCGGCCTCGACTGACGATTGGGTGCCGGTCACGTGACATGAGATTCGTGCGGTGATCACGCGGCGAGGCCGGCGTTGTGGAGCTGATGAATGAGCATCCTTCGGGCCCGGTGGGTTCGGACCCGCGTGGCGACCGGTGACAGGTGCAGGATCTCCGCGATCTCCATCGGGGACTGGCCTGCGAGATCGCGGGCGGCAGCGTCGCGGTACGTCAACGGGAGCCCCGCGACTGCGGCGACCAGAGCATCGCCGAGCTCTCGGGCGCAGACCTGGGCGGCGGGGTCGGCTCCCGGGTCGGCAACGGTCGGCAGCTCGTCGACCGGGATCGGATTCCGGCTCCGGTGGCCGGCGATGCGGTACGCCTCGTTGCGGGCGATCACCGACACCCAGGCGCCGAGGTCGTCTCCGGCAAAGCCCTTCAGCGCACGGACGACGCGAAGCCATGTCTCTTGGACGGCGTCGTCGCCGTCGTGGGGATCGCGAAGGATCGCCCGGCACATGCGCCGCAATCGAGCATCGTGGCGGTCGATGATCTGATTCATCGCGGCGGCGTCGCCGTGGGCGGCCCGCTGAGCGAGGCGAGAATCGACGGATGTGGCGGGGCGGGGGGGAAGCGTGACGACCGGCATGGTGGCTCCTTAACGAGGGCTGTGCGCTGTCACACGGCACGACGCCGGACCCGCGAAACAATTCCTTCGCCATTCGTGGAATAAACTCGGCGCCCGGAGAGTCCGTGGTTGAAACCCGAAGGGCGAAGAGCTGCCTCGCATACCCCCTGAATGCCGGCGCCTGACGGTTCTCATCGAGCGCCATCTCGACGCGGAGCTTTCGGATGAGCACACCGCGTTCGTGACCGGCCACCTCGCCGAGTGCTCGTCGTGTCGCGGCCGTCACCGGTTCCAGGAGGAGCTGCGGCGCCACGTCGTCGGTGCCCTGAACGGTGAGATCCCCCCACCGGGCCTCGTCGATCGGGTCACCGACGCACTGCAGGCCGAAGACACCGCGTGAGCGCCGCGAGCGAGGTTCGCCGCCGCTCGTTCGAGGTCGTCTTCGTGCCCGAAATGCCCGTGCTCTACCGCTCGGCGCGCCGACACAGCCCGAGCGATGCCGATGCCGAAGACCTCGTTCAGGAGACGATGCTGCGGGCCTACCGGACCTTCGACGTCGAGCGGCCGCCGGACAATCCCGCTGCCTGGTGCCACAGGATCCTCATGAACCTCGCGACCGACCGAGCGCGTGAGCAGGCGCGGCGGCCGCCGCCGCTGTCGGTCGACGACGAGGGTGCGGGGCTCTACGACCGCCTCGAGGCCGGCCGCGACACCGGCATCTACAGCGACCCGGCCCGCCTGGTCTCTCGGTGGGACGACCGCGACCTCGTACGGCACGCGATCGACGGTCTGCCCGAATGGGGGCGCCAGGTGCTGGTGCTCGCCCATGTCGCCGGCCTGCGTTACCGGGAGATCGCGGAGGTCCTCGACATTCCCGAGGGCACCGTGATGAGTCGTCTCAACCGCGCGCGCCGGGCACTCGAGCGTGCTCTGGCTGACGGAATGCGGATCCCCGACCGCCCCGCCGCGCGGCTGGATGCCCCCGATCCGATCAGCCGTCCGCGCCTCGAGAGTCTCGGTCGTTCGTGGGGGACGGTTCCGCCGGCCTTCGAGGCGATGGCCGCCAACCCGGCGCTGTTGGATGCGGCGGCCATGATGATGCGCAGCGTGATCGACGACGGTGCCCTGGACGCCGCCACGAAGCGCACCCTGATGGTCGCCCTCGACGAAACGACGCCCTTGCCGACCCCGCGAGCCCTCGGCGAGCTGGCCCTTTTCGTGCGCCAGGCCGCTCGCGCTCCGGCCGACCTCACCCGGGCCGACTATGAGCTTCTCTACGGGGAGGGCTGGACCGAACCGCAGGTGCTGGAGGCCCTGCACGTCGCGTCGTGGGCGCCCTACCTGTCACGGATGAACGCCGCCCTGGGCGGATGAGGGACTGGCCGTCTGGCCAGCGCGGTCATTTCTGCGCCACCTTAGGATCCTCGGTGGAAACGTCTGCGACGCGTGTCGGTCGTACGTCGCAGTGGTCGTCGTTCCGTCGAGAAAGGTACGTGCCAGTGGCGCCCGGTAACTACACAACGTGCATCGTGGGCGGCGGTTTCGGAGCCCTCCTGACGTACACCTCCCTGCGCTACCTCGGCTTCGAGAACCACGAGATCATCGTGCTCGGTGACCAGGAAGACCCCGTTGCCACATACCGCTCGTTCGCATGGGGTCTCGGGCAGACGGTGCTGCGCTCCGAGAGTGAGAGCCACTTCCTGCCGGCCGACTGGCCGACGTTCGCGGTGCTCGACATGTTCGCCCGTCGCCGTCTCGGGGCCATCCGGCGGTCGTTGAACCGCACCTATAACCCGGGCGTGCCGGACATCCTCGCCGAGGCGCGTGCCGTCTCCGATTTGCTCGGCTACCAAGAGAGCTTTCAGAAGTGCCGGGTGGGCGAGGTCATCCGCGCCGGTACCGAGCGCGACCCGTTCTTCGGGATCTACGACGAAGACGGAAATCTCCAGGCCCAGGCGCGCCACGTCCTTCTGGCGATGGGCCACGGCCCGTTGTTCTTCCCCTCGAGCCTCGCCGCGGCGCGCAAAGACCCCCTCATGGGCGAGCGTATCGTGCAGGCCTACCAACCCAAGCGGTTCTCTACCGGTGGCCGGTACATCGTCGTGGGCAGCGGTATCGCCGCCGTCAACGAGTGGGTCAACGTCCTACTCAACGGTGCCGAGTGCATTGCACTGCGGCGGACCCCGGTGCCCGACGACCAAGATCTCAACGTGCCGCGGTGCCTGTTCGAGGCGTACGGGATCGACGCGTTCCAGGAGCTCAGCCACGCCGATCGCCTGCGTGTCCTGGGAACCGTGCTCAAGGGAACGACGCCCCAACGGCGCAAGTGGCAGAGCATCCTCGCCGAGGGGTACGAAACCGGCAGGTTCCGTGAGGTCATCGGTGAGATCTCGTCGATTCAGCCGGGGCCCGAGGGCCTGGTCGTTGACGTTGCTCTGCACGAAGGCGGCCGTACCGGTCCCCTCCACATCACCGGTGTCTCGGCGGCCACCGGGTTCGAGAAGGGATCGGCCGCGGTGCCGATCCTCAAGAAGCTGATTGATCGCTACCACCCTCCGATGGAGGGCCCGCGGATCGCGCTCGATGGCAACTGCGGCATCCCGGGGCTCGATCGGCCGAACTCGCGGCTGGGGATGATCGGCATCCAGGCAAACATCACCATCCCCAACGGCGACACGATCGCCGGCCTCAAGTACGTCGCCCGCCGTTTCGCCGCTGATGTACTGCGCGCCGAGAAGCGCGCCAAGCGCGGTTTCTTTGAGCGCAATTCGATGCATTTTCGCTGTGTGCGTCGCAGCGTCCGTGACATCCGGGCCCTGCCCGAGACCCCCCAGCTCTCGTAAGGAGTCGGCGAAACCGTGTGTCCTACTCAGCTCGGACGGCTTCAAACCCGGATGGTCATCCTGATCCTGCCGGCGATCCTGGCCGGGATCCTCTCCCTGATCACTGGGAACCCGGAATGGATCATGTTGATTGGGCTCTACCTGCTGATGGGGTCGGTACTCGACCTTGCGCTCTACGCGCGCGTCGTCGCCTGGCAGCCCCCGTGGCTCACGGGCGTCCTCGGCCTTGCGGAGTTCGTCCTGCTGCTGGTCCTCGCTCTGTCGCTCGGGTTCACGATCCCCGTGTGGCAGGCGGCGGTCTTCTACCTCGTGGTGTGGTGCATCGCCCAAACCGTGCGGATCGCCATCCTGCCGCTGTTCTTCCTGACGCGGCTCGAAGATGGGGGAGAGCTTCGCCCGGTCCGCTGGACCGTCCCGCCGAACCTCCAGCAGCTTCCCATTCTGGCCTCGGCGGGCGAGAGGTTGCCCGAGCGTCTGTCCGGAATCTGGAACCGACCCAGTGAAATCGGGCAGGCCCTGCCTCCACCGTCACAGATCGGCCCGATACCGCCGGAGTTCCTCGCAGCGCTCGAACGCGAGCGTCGTTAGAAGGCCGGACCCCCCGGCCCAGGAGGCGGGTCGACCGCGGGGTTGGGGTCGTCGCCGCCGACGATCGTCGTGTCGCTTGCCGTTATCTCCGGATGGCGGCGAAAAAAGAGCCCGACGTAGCTGATCGTGCCGGTGTTGCGAATGACGGTCCCATCGGGGACGGCGGATCCGACACGAGCCTTTATCTCTATCTGCGCCGCGCGACCGGCGCGGAGAATGCCACGAATCGTAGCGACGACTGTTGAGTCCGCGCTAAGCCGGCACGACCCGCGAAACGGATCCAGAATGCGGCAGCTGACGAAGCTGACCTCGGGCGGAAGCGGATCAACCAAGGTGACATTTGCCGCGGCGCTGGCGCTGGGTCCTGAGCTGGCGTTCGTGACCTCGACTCGGTACGGAAGCACGGCCCCGCGAGTGGTGTACTGGAGGCCGTCCGACTTCGTCGCGAGCAGAGAGAGCGGCGTCGCCCCGTTCGCGAGTCCATCAGCCTCGACGATGTATTGGTTACCGGCGTTGGCGCAGTAGACGATCCGCCACCAACCCCCTTCCGGGTTCGTGAAAACGTCGCCGACCTTCTGATTGAGCGATCCGCCGTTCCACACACCGTTGCCCGACAGGATCGCCGCGGCATGGTTTGACGGTGTGCTTCCCGGCATCCTGCCGCCCGCGTCGTACCGGTCACTCGGGGCGTAGTAGCGGAGTCGCACCTGGTTCTCGACGCTCGGAGGCACGACACCGGTGTTGCCGAGGTCCATGTCGAAGTTGTTGAAGCCGACTCGGACCGAATGCGCGTCGACGAACCGGAGAAATGTATGGCACGCACCGTCGGCCCCGAAGTGCTGATACGCGACAAAGATCGGCCGAACCGCCAACTCATCGCCCGTTCCGTCCTCACCATCGGGATTGTCGTCGTTCGCGGGCGGGCGGTTGTTGGGGTTCGCGTCGTCGTCGGCACCCACGCGCAGCGACCAGCCGTTCTGATCGTCTCCTGAGGTGTCTGCCCGAACGAGGTATGTGGAACCCGGTCGCGGTCGGGCAATTGTTCCGAGGCGCACCCACTGCTCAGGCGCCGTGGTCGACGAGAAATCGCGACGCACGAGGCTGCCGCGACCACCCGGCTGTGGGCTCCGAGGAGAGAGCGCCGGGACGTCTGGACCATAGATCTCGAAATTCGTCGGACCCGCGCCTGTCCCACGCACCTCGTCGAGAGCGACCGCGATGGGCGTGCCTGAGCGATTCATCTCCGGGCTGAACAGGTCCACATCGATTGGTCGGCTCGCTGGCCAGCCTCGCGGAACTTCGATCTCGACGAAGTGATCGCCCGCGCCGCCACTGCGCAGCGGGCTGGAGTACCAGTCGCCGAATTCGACGGGGGCGGCAGGACCGTTTGTCTGGACCCTGATCTGGCTTTGACCGGGAAACTCCACGGCCATCGCGCTTGGCGCGACACCGGCCAAGAGCGCTGCGGCAAGAGCGGCAAGGGCAGGGAAACGTCGGATACGGCGCGGCATAGGAAACTCGCGGGTCGAGGATACGAACACCCCACGTCCATCGACCCAAACAACGGCCGACTTGACGATCAGCCCCTACATCGCGAGATATCTCGCCCCGACTACCGCGTGACGACGAACACGATTACCGCCAGTGCGACCAACGCCAGCACCAAGAACGTCACCAAGTAGGCGCGAAAACGCACCTGCGAATCGCTCTTGAGGCCCGCGAGGCCGTCGGCACTGTCGCGCTCTCCCGGGATCGCACCACCCTTCCATCCTGCGGCCACCTGTGCCGGCGGCGGCGCGGCCTCTGGGTACCCGTGCGGGGTCGCCGGAACGGCCAGCGGCGGCGGACCTGGCGCGGCGGGCGGAGGGGGTGGCGGAGCAGCCGCGCGAGCAGGGGTCGCCCCGGGAGCCGGGGCAGCGGCGACGGTGCCGTCGAACTCGTCGGCGCTGCCGATCTCGGTGCGCGCGGGTGCGCCCTTCAGCGCAATGGTCGTGCGCCCGATGCGCAGTTCATCTGCGGGCCCCCACGGCTGGGGAGCCGAAATGCGCGAACCGCCGAGGAACGTGCCGTTGGTGGAGCCGAGATCCTCCACCATGAAGCCCGCCGCCGACCGCGTGACGCGGGCGTGGCGGCGCGAGGCCTGGCTGTCGTCGATCGCGAGCTCGGTGTCGTCGTCGCGACCGATGACGAATGTGTCGCCGTCGAGGTCGAGGCGCGAGCCGACAGATGATCCATTGGTGACGACGAGGTGCTCCTCGGCCATGTTCTCTCCGCGTGTTCGCCGTGGTCGGTACGGGTGGTGATGACTGGTAGATCGTAGTGGTCACGTCCTGTTACGCGGCACCCTCCATTGGGGTAGTTTGGTCGCCGCTGCGGCCGCATGCGGCGCCACGCGACCAACGAAAGCGCCGGGTACCCATGGCCGACATCATCGCGAACATCAGCTCACTCGGCGCCTTCGTGGTGCCTGCGGCGACGGGAGTGGCGCCCAGCACGGCGCCCTTCGAGATCGCCAAGGTGCTTCTCGCGATCGCGGTGATCGTGGTGGCCGCGCGCCTGGTCGGCTCGCTCGTGGCCCGGTTCGGTCAGCCGCGGGTGATGGGAGAGATCGCCGCGGGCATCCTGCTGGGCCCGAGCTTTCTCGGCGCCGCGTTCCCCGGGATCACCGATTCTTTGTTCGGCGACGTTCGCCCCACCCTCGAGGTGATCGCCAAGCTCGGCTTGGTCTTCTTCATGTTCCTGATCGGACTGGAGTTCGATTCCTCGCTGATCCGCGGACAGGGCAAGCCGCTGACCTACGTCTTTGTGGGGTCCCTGTTCACACCGTTGATCGGCGGGATCACCCTCGGCTTCTTGACCCACAGCACCCTGGCACCGGAGATCGACCGGCTCGGCTACGCGCTGTTTCTCGGCGCGGCCCTGTGCATCACGGCCTTCCCGGTGCTTGCCCGCCTACTGCAGGAGAAGCGTCTCGACAAGACCCGTGTCGGGGTCATCGCCCTTGGCTGCGCGGCGATCGAGGATGTCTGCGCCTGGCTGATCCTCGCGGTTGTCGTCGCGGTGGTGCGGGCCGACGGGGCGGGCAGTTTCATCACCACCTTCGGCCTGACCCTCGTCTTCGGTGCTGCGATGTATTTCGCCGTGCGCCCGGCCCTCGCGTGGGTCGTGCGGCGGCTGGGCACCGACGACGCGCTTTCGGCGACGATGCTCTCGATCGTCCTGGTCGGCGTTCTGCTCTCGGCCTGGGCGACCGAGGAGATCGGAATCCATGCGATCTTCGGAGCCTTTGCGTTCGGGTGGGTGATGCCGCGCGAATCGCGTCTGGTGCATGGGGTCACCCTGAAGCTCGAAGACTTCACCGTGTTGCTCTTTCTGCCCATCTTCTTCGCCTCCGCCGGTCTGAAGACACGGCTCGCGAGCGTCGACAGTTTTGAGATCCTGGCTGTCGGTTTTGCCATCTTGGCCGTCGCGATCCTTGCCAAGCTCGTTCCCGTGTTCGTTGGTGGCCGCCTGGCGGGGCTGCCGAAGAAGGAGGCCTGGACGCTCGGCCTGCTCATGAACACGCGTGGCCTGACCGAGTTGGTCATCATCGCCGTCGGCAAGGAAATCGGAGTCGTCAACGACCCGATGTTCGCCATCCTCGTCGTGGTGGCGCTGCTAACGACCTTCATGGCGGCTCCGATCATCGAGATCCTGAATCGGCCGCAGCAGCCCGTCTTCCGCGCCAGTCACGCGGGTCTCGCACCGGGCGAGGGGCCACAACGCGTCCTCGTGGCCCTCGACGGATCACCCCTCGACCCGTCGCTTGCGGAGTTGGCCGCGCGCATCGCCGAGCCGACCGGCGCGGCGCTCGTTCTCAGCCGCGCGTTAGAGGCGCCCGAGCGCCTGTCGCGCCGGACCACCCAATTCGGCGCCCGGAACGCCGAGCAGGATGCGCAAGGGATTCTCGACCGGCTCGCCGAGCGCTATCGAGGCGATGGTTTCCGCGTCGAGACGGCCGTGGAGACCGACATCGACGCGGGCCTCTTGGTCTGCCGAATGGCCGAGCGCACCGAGGCGGATCTCGTCGTCGTTGGCTTCTCACGCGGGACGCTCGCCACCAGTCCGGTGGCGAGCGATGTCGCGACGATTCTCGCCAATAGCCCGGCCGACGTCGCGGTGCTGGTCGATCGCTCAGGGGCCGGGGTGGCACTCGAGCGCGGCCAGACGGTGCTCGTGCTCGCAGGTGGCGGAGCCCACGACCGGGCCGCGATCCACTTCGCCGAGAAGCTGGCGGCAGTGAGTGGCTCGCCCTTGAGGCTGGCCGCTCGCGACGCCGCGGCCGCAGAGGCGCTTCGTGCGGCGGGAGCGGGCGACGAGGAGGTCGTGGTCGCCGTCAGCGAGATCGCCCTCGCAGAGGAGGTCGCGCGATCCGGTGTCGTCGTCGTCGGAGCCGGCGAATCGTGGGCTCTCGAGCGTGTCGCGGTCGCGGGAACACGGGCGCGCCTGGTGGCGGGGGTCGTGCGCCCCGCGGTGATTGTGCGCGAAGGAGCGATCGCCACCGACGCCGCACTCGATGGGTGGCTGAAACGGGCCCGTCAGACCCAGCTCAGCGAGCTGGTGGGACGGATCCCCGAAGCGTAGTTACGCGCGCATCTCATCGAGTCGGCGTTCAAGCTCGGGGGCCCCGACCTGGTGACACACCACGGCGAGATCTTCGGTCGGCGCGGTCCACCGCAGTTCATCCACACCCGATCCGAGCACCGGAGCGTTGGTGCGCAGTGTCGCCAAGCTGCGGAAGAGCAGCGCTCGATCACGATTGCTCTCGAGCGTGGCGCTGAGCTTCGCCGCACCTCGCACGCGGACGTCCCAGACCACGGCGTCGGTCGGGATCGCCTCCAGATGCCCCCAGCGAGCGAGCACTGCGGCGCTCGACGTCGCGCCCCACCCCGGTAGACCCGGAAATCCATCGGCCGCGTCGCCGACCAGGGCCAGGTAGTCGGGAATCGAGGCGGGGGAGACACCGAACTTCTCGCGGACCCCGTCCTCGTCGCGGATGGCGCCGGAACGTCGATCGAGCTGAACGACCCGTGTGCCGATGACGCACTGGGCGAGGTCTTTGTCGGGGGTGCAGATGATCACCCGCGTCACGCGCGGATCGGCGGCGGCACGGACAGCCCCCGTGGCAAGGGCGTCATCGGCCTCGAGATCGGTCATCCCCCAGATCGGGATACCCATCGCAGCGACTCCGGCCTCGAGAAGCGCGAACTGCTGCGCGAGCCTTGCCTCGACTCCTTCGCCCGTCTTATAGCCCGGCCACATCTCATTTCGGAATGACTCGACGACCGAGTCAGTTGCGACGGCCAGATGGGTGATCCCATCGGCGAGCATCCCCGCGAGGGTGCGCATCACGCCGCGTGTGGCGGCGACCTCGCGACCCGCGACCGTCGACGAGGGCAGCGCGAAGTGGTGGCGAAAGAGTTCGTAGGTGCCGTCGATCAGATGCACGTCCATACGCACCAGGGTACGACCCCCCGCGGACGTGTGACGCCTTGCGCCGCCGCGACGGATACCGGTCGGACATGCCGAGCACCACGTGCCACGGTGTCAACAACGAAGGAGACCCACCATGAGGTCCATGCTCTTCACGGTGCCCGCGGCCGCTTTGGCTCTCGGTCTTTCCGGGATCGTCGGTGTGGCGAGCGGGCAGACTCCGCTCACCGCAACGGCCACGCCGCGCGTGATCACCGTTTCCGGCTACGGCGTCGAGTCTGCACCGTATGGCGGATCGGGCCTGCCCACGTCGGCCCAAAAGTCGGCGTACAAGATGGCCATCACGAAGGCGTTTGCCGACGCGCGCGAGAACGCCGACGTCGTTGCCGCTGCCGCCGGTCTGGGTGTTGGTGTGGTCCAGACGATCCAGGCCGACTCGGGTGCCAGCGGCTGCCCGGTTCCGACCGAAGCCGACGCGACCTACGCGCGCGGCGCCAAAGGCAAGAACCGCCGTGTCGTGGTTCGGCCGCGCACCGCTCTGCGCCCAGCCGGTACCCAGCGCTCCAACCAGGTTGCTCCCGGCGACACCTGCCAGGTGCCCGCGTATGTGACGGTGACCTTCCTCATCGCCTAATGAGTCTCGGCCCACGGCGGCCCACGGGCCTGCCGGGTCCTGCCCCGTACCCCGAGCGGGTTCATCGGGTGCGGCCGTATGCTGCCGGCATGACCTCAACCTCGCCGGTAATGGACCCTGACACACTCCTTTCGACGACCCGTGCGGTGCGCCGCCGGCTCGATCTCACCCGTCCCGTCGCGCGTGATCTGCTCGAAGAGTGCCTGGGGCTCGCCCAACAGGCACCGAGCGGCGGCAACCGCCAAAACGCGTCGTTCGTTGTCGTAACCGACCCGGCCAAGCGCGCCGCGCTCGCCGAGATCTACCGCAAGGGCTGGGACATCTACGTCCGCGATGGCCTGCTCGGCCCGCCCCAAGGGCTGGCCGTCGAACCGGTCGCCCGTGAGCGCCAAAAACGCATTGGCCGCTCGGCCCGATACCTGGCCGACCATCTGCATGAGGTCCCGGCGCTGGTCATCCCCTGCATCAACGTGCGCACCGACGGCCGAGACAGCGTCTTTCAAGCCTCTGCCTATGGATCGGTTTTGCCGGCCCTGTGGAGCTTCATGCTCGCGGGTCGCTCGCGGGGCCTCGGGACCGCCTGGACGACGATCCACCTGTTCCACGAACGCGAAGCGGCCGACGTGCTCGGGATTCCCTACGACGAGGTCATGCAGGTCGCGTTGGTGCCGGTGGCCCACACTATTGGCGACGAGTTCGCGCCCGGGCCACGCAAGCCACTCGAGGATTTCGTCCACTGGGACTCCTGGAGTGGGTCCTAACCTCGAAGCAGAGCGTCGGCCCGGTCGGTGTCTCCGGCCAGGCGATACCAGGCGGCCGCCTCGAGGGTGACGATCGGTCGCCAGGCTGCCACTCGTGCCCAGGGTTCGTCCGTGCCGTAGCCGGACGCGACGTCATCGGTGACGCGCTGAGGTAGATCGTTCAGGGCGACCAGATACGCCAGATCTTCGGCAGGGTCACCCTGCCGCCAGAACTCCCAGTCGATGAGTACCGGGGCGTTCAGCCCCCAGATGATGTTCGCCTCGACGAGATCTCCGTGAATCGGCACCAGGGTTCGTGCGGGGTCGGGCACGGCGACCTCGTGCTCAAGTTCCGCCCGCTGTGCCATGCGGCGGACCGCCTCGGCCCGTGACCGGGCGTACCCACCCGGCGTGCTGACGCATAGATCGGTGCCGGGCACCGATCTATGCACGGCGCGTAGCGTGACGCCGAGTGCGCGCGCGTCGGCGGGCGCCATGGACGAAAGCTGTCGGGGCGAACCCGGTAGCCATTCGGTGACAAGGCGGCCCGGCTCGTGGTGAATGAAGGTCGGGAGCCAGTCATGGCCGGCCAGCGCGATCAGCGCCTGCGCTTCGCGGGCGAGGGCGTCGCGGTCACCGCGTTTCGTGACGGTTGGCGGGGGGCCGGGGTCGAACGAGATCGCGAAGCGGAACGATGTCCCCTCGGCGTGACCGGTCTCATCCACGCGACCCACCGTAGCTCCATCCGACGCGGGGGGAACGCGCCGGATGGAGTTTGCTGTGGTGAACCACTTGGTCAGTGGAGCCTTCGCGTACGCGGTGCCGAAGGTGATGCCGCCCTTCACGGCCGTCGTACCGAAGGCCATGTTCAACTCCGTTGCGGCGCCCAGCGTGAGCGTGGTGGCGACGTTGTCGATGGTCGCGGCACCCATGTTCGGTCTGGGCCGCACTCATGTCGAGCGTGAGGATCGCTACGCGGTTTGCGCCGACCAGAGCGGTCAGCTCGGGGGCGGCCTTCGTCGCACCCTTGGTGAGCGAGATGCCGCCAGTGCTCGAGCGTGCCGGCAAAAGTTCGCCGTCGCAAGGCCCCCTCCCGAGACGAGGAACGACAGGCGGCCATTGCCTGCCGCCACCGCGGGGCCCACCGCGGCCGGTGCGATGCCGAGGCTTGACAGCGCGGCACCGAGCGTGCCCTTGACGTTGCCGACCTGGATGCCGGTGGGGTCAGCTCCCGCGCGGGCGATCGTCGCCTTCTTCACGTTGAGGTCGAGGATCGGCATCCGGGCCTCCCGACAGAGGCACCGAGGCGGCTCGTCTCTTCCCGACCGTGATGGTCACGTGCGTCCAGCTTGACCGTGACGCCACCCGAGCGAAAGGCAAGACCGCCGGAGTGGGTGACACTGCCCGCGGCAGAGCCGGTGTCGACCGCTCCACCGGTGATCGGGAAGCTGACGGTCCCGCCTTGCCGGCGCTCGCCGGACAAACCGGAGCAACACTGACTCCGTTAGCGGTGAGGGCTTTTGCCGTCGCGGTGTTCAGCGTCAGCACCGTTGCGCCGGAGTCGAGCTGCGCGGTGTCCGCGAAGGCGGATGGCGCGGCGATCAGAACAGTGGCGCAAGCGACGACGACGGCCGCGGCCGAGCGTCGGCGTGAGATGAGAAAAGTCGACCCGGGTGAAACCTTTCGTGGTCGGGATCTCGCGTGCGTGACGCACAACGGCCACGATTCGGATTCAGATTCGGGCGACGCCGACACCGCTCTCCGGGCTCCGACTATGAGCCCGGGGAAAACCCTGTGTGCGACTACTTCGTTTACACCGCTGCCGTCGGGGCCAGGACGAGAGCGGTGCCGAACGGCGTGCCGCCCTTGAGGGCCGTCGTGCCGAGCGCCACGTTCAGCGCGGAGGCCGCGCCCGGGGTCAGCTTGGTGACAACGTTGTCGACGATGGCCGAGCTGCCCCTGATCCTGGCTTTGGCGCCGGCGATGTCGAGCGTCAGGATCGCCACGCGGTTCGCACCAATCTCCGCCGTGAGCTCCGCGTGGGGCTTCGTGGTGTCGATCAGGAAGTTGGTCAGCTCGACCTTGGTGGTGCCCTTTGTCAGCGAGATGCCACCGGCGTGCGTCACCAAACCGGCGAAGGTCTTCGGCACGAGAGCACCCTTGGTGACCGGGAACGAGAGACGACCATTGCTCGCGGCGACCGCGGGGCCGATCGGTGCCGGCACGATGCCCAGGCCGGTCAGTGCCGCGCCGAGGACGGCGTCGAGCGCGAGCTGCGTCTGGAACGGAACCGCATTGACGACGGCGGTGCCGAACGGAATGCCCTTCGTGAAGAGGGTCGTGCCGAATGCCCGGTTGAGGGCCTTTGCGGCGGCGCCTGTCAGGGTGCCCGTCACGTTGCCGACCCGGATGGCGGTTCCATCAGTCCCGGCGCGAGCGATCTTCGCTCTCTTCACGTTGAGATCGAGGATTGCAACGCGGGCGGTGCCCACGGATGCGAACAGGCGGCTCCTGGTGCCGACCGTGATCGTGAAGTTCGTCAGCCTGACGGTGACGCCGTTGGCTTTGAAGACGAGGCCGCCGGAGTGGGTGACCTTTCCGCTGCGGTTCCGGTGTCAACGGCTCCACCCGTGATCGGGAAGCTGATTGTCCTACCCTTGCCGGCGCTCGCCGGACGGCTCGAGGTGAGGCGAACACCACTGGTCGTGAGCGTCTTGGCGGTTGCGGGATTGAGCGTCAGAACGGTTGAACCGGACGCGAGTTGCGCGGTATCCGCGAAAGCCGCCGGCGCGGCCACGAGGGCAACGGCCGAGACGGTAAGTACGGCGACGGCACCACATCGGCGTGAGATGAGAGATATCGGCACTCGTCCTCCGGGATCAGAATCAATTTCACCTTACGCACCCTGCGGAACGTCCGGTTCGGCATCGGGAGAATGCCTCATCGATGGTCACGAATCCGACCTCGGTCTCTCGCACGTAGACCCTGTGGTATGAACCTCGCGTGCGCCATCCCCCTGCAATCGACGACCGCGCGCGCCTTTGGATCGGCGCCGCGGCCCGCTCGACGCTCGGTGGGTGAGCCCGATCCGCGCCGGGACGACGATCGGCTTATGGCGGGTCTGCAGCGTGGAGACGCGGCGGCGATGGAGGCCATCTATGCCCGGCATGCGCCGGCGGTGCTCGGCTTCTTGTCACGCGTCCTCGGAGACCGTCACGCGGCGGAGGACGTCGTGCAGGAGGTTTTCGTCGAGGCGTGGCGGGGTGGTGCGCGCTTTGACCCGAGTCGGTCGGGCCTCTCCACGTGGCTCTTTGTGATTGCACGCAGCCGCGCGGTCGACCATCTACGCCGCCGGATTCCTGAGCCGCGCGATGCGTCGGCGCGCGGAGGCCCCTTTGAGCAGGAGGACCCCACGTCCGAGATCGACGGTCTGATTGATCAGTTTCGCTTCGCCGAGCGGATGCGGTCTCTGCCGGTGGAGGATGCGCGCATCCTCAAAATGCGCTTCCATCTCGGGTTCACTCAGAGCGAGATCGCGGCGGAGATCGGTATGCCGCTCGGGACGGTCAAAACCAAGATGAATCGCTCGCTCGCGCGCCTGCGCCGCGCGATGGACGAAGACGGAGACAACTGAAGTGAGCGGCATCAACCCCACCGACTACCTGCTGGGTGAGCTCGAGCCGGACGAGATGGCCGCGGGTCGTGCTCTCGAGGCCCGCGACCCGGTCTTCCGCGCGGAGGTCGAACGGCTGCGCCCCGTCGTGGCGGCGCTCGAGCTGTTGCCTGAGGAGGCATGGGATCTTCCGGCTCCGCCCGCATTCGCCTCCATTGGAATTGCTGATGAGGGTGCGGCCCCGGTTCGGCGTACGAGGCGGCGCTGGTGGCCGGCGTTTCCCGTTCTGCAACCTGCGGTGGGTCTGGCCGCGGCCGCTGCGCTACTTGTCATCGGAGCGATCGGTGGGGCGCTGATGACCGGTGGCGGATCAGTCAGCCGTGCAGCGCCGGACGGTCGGCGCGTCGTGCTCACGAGCGTGGGGAGCCTGCCCGACCCGCCGAGCGGCGACGCGAGGATCATCGGCGACGCCCGCGAAATCGCCGTCGACCTCAGCCACCTGCCGGCGAACCATGACGGCAGCTACTACGGAGTTTGGCTGCTCAACACCGACGGTACGATGGTCTCGCTCGGCGGCGTTCACATCGGCAAGGATGGTCACGCCGTTCTCGACGCTCCGATCCCGGTGGACGCATCCCAGTACGAGTTCGTCGACATTTCGCTCGAACCAGGCGACGGCGACCCCCGTCACTCCGGAAACTCCGTACTGCGCGGGCAAATTTCGTAGTCGGATACGCGCCGGTTCGACCGGGCGCGCGTGGGATCGCAGAGATCTGGCTCGATACTCCTCCTCGATGCGAACAGTTTCGATGCGCGACCTGCGAAACCATGGTGGGGACATCGTGGACAGAGTCGCCCATGGCGAGACTGTCCGTCACGCGGTCAGGCCGGCCGTGGCCGAACTGCGGCCGGTGGACGCGCCTGCGCTCCCATCGATGTCCTGATCGCCCGCTGGAGGCGGCTCCCCATCGTCGATCCCCTGCGCCTGCGCGATGACCTCGACCGTGTGCTGGACTTTCGTCTGTGAGCGGCCCAATCCCGGATCTCGACACCCACACACTGATCTTGCATTTCACCAGTCACCGAGAACGACGTCACTGGCCGCCGAGCTCAGGATCGCGGCGACGGCACTCACAAAATGGTCTCGCCATCCATACCTGCAACCCCGCCGACTTCTCCGGAATCGACGGCCTCACAGTTGTCGCCGCTCCGCATCCCGAAGGGGCGCTGCGTCTGTAGGAGACGAGGTATCTCTGTGTCGCTCTGCCGCGCGTGCAGAGCGACACAGAGGCCAGCGCTCATCTGATCAGCGGGAGCCGCGCCGCGTCGATACCGGGAAGGATCTGAGCGGCGTCCATGCCCATCCACCCTTCGAGCAGCGATGCGTAGACCGTGCGGAACTCCGTGCTGACCTTGAGGTTCTCGTCCTCATCCAGACTCGCAAGGCCGGGGAACTCACTCTGAATGCCGCCGTTTGCCTTGTTGCCGACGACGAGCACGAGGCCACCCGCGCCGTGGTCGGTGCCGTTGCCCTCGTTGTCTTCGGGGCGCCGTCCGAACTCGCTCCAGACCAGCGTGATCACGCGATCTGAGAGGCCTCGCGCATCGAGGTCGGCCTGCCATGCGAACATCGAGTCGGACAGATCGGTCAGCAGCTCGGCGTGCTTGGCGGGCTGGTCGTCGTGGGTGTCGTACCCACCACCGGCCGAGATCGCCGCCAGACGTGTTCCGAAACCTCCACCGAGCATCCGGGCGAGGTTCTTCAGCCCGTTACCCATGTTGCTGTCGGGGTAGGCGGCGGGGGTCGGCGGCGGCGGGGTGTCGCCGTTTGTGCGCAACGGCCGCAGTAACTCAACCATGTCGAAGGCGTTGTTGTACGACTTTTGGGCGGCGACCAGGGCGGCGCCGCGTGCGCCTTGGCTGGTCTCGCGGTACGCCGCCGTGAAGGCTTTTTCCTCCCACACGCCCGGGATGTTGAACGAGAACCCACCCGGGTCGTAGACCGTGCCCACCGGAGCGGATTTGGTCTGCAGGATCGGGTCGAGACCGTACGAGACGCTGATGCCCTGGAGTGGGTTGTCGGGGGTGCCGATGACGTCGAGCGTGCGACCCATCCAGCCACTGCGATCGAGGTTCGGGCCGACGACCCCGGCACGCCAGTAGGCCAGCGAGTTGAAGTGCGACTGATCGGGGTTCGCGAAGTCGACCGAGGGCAGCACCGCCACCTTGCCGGCGTCATAAAGGGTGCTGAGGCCCTTGAGCGATGGATGCCAACCGAAATCGGTGACGCCCTTGAGTGGGATTGTCGTGTTCGAAGCGATCCCCACGCGGGTACGCAGCTCGCGATAGCGCGGGTCGGCCAGAGGTACCAGGGTGTTGAGGCCGTCGTTGCCTCCGTCGAGATACACCGATACCAGGATCGGGCCATTCGGATTCGCCGACTGCTGGGCGGCGGCGGCTTCGAGCACCTGGCGCGGGCTGAGGCTTAGCCCGGCCGAAAGCATCAGGAACATGCCGATCCCGCGCTCCATGATGTCGCGGCGGGTCAGGCCACCGTCACGGGCGGTCTCGAGCAGCCCGTCGTCCATGGCGGCGGTCGGCAGGGGAATGATCTGGCCGGCCGCACGGCCAAGGCCACTGCGCCGGGTGTTGCACCAGTCGTCGCATCCGCGTGCTGCTCTCATCGTCGGCCTCCTCACGCGACCTGGGCATCCGGCCCGGCCAGCATCAGATGTCGGAGCACGCGCTGGCGCTCGGGGAAGTAGTGCTCGATCTCCGACTCGTCCTTCTTGTCGGCGACCGAGGTCTTGGCGTACCGCTCGAGGGCTTTCCGCGTGCGGGGGCTGATGTACGGCAGCCCCGTTGCGACGAACGCGGACGTGATGGCTTCTTTCGGGGTCTGGCTGCCCTTGATCGTGCCGTCTTCGATGCTCTTGTCGTTGTCGATGATCTCCGACGCGGCCTCGAAGCGGGCACGGATCGTCGCGGGGCTGAGCCACGCGGTGTCCTGGTCCCATCCCGCGACATTCGGGGGATAGAACGGCACCTGGCCCATGTTGTTGAGGCGCCAGACCCATGCGTCGTTGGTGACGCCGCGGCGGGTGCGGCGCAGCATTCCCGCGACGTAGACCAGCGGCGGCTTCACCTGATCGGGCTCGGTGAGGTCGGCATAAACCGTGGGGTGCCGCAGGATGATGCTGAGCACCGGGCGGATCTGCGTTCCCGACGTGCGGTACGCGCGCACCATTGCCTGCACGGTCGACCGCGGGGCAGGGCGCGGCGTGAAGTAGCCCCACAGCTTGGTCACCAGGTACTCGGCGTGCCTGGGGTGGTCGATCGCCAGATTGATGACGTCGTCGGCGGTGAACCGCCCCTTCTTACCGAAGATCGTCTTCACGCCGCGGTCGTGGTACTCGGCGTCATAGCCGAACTTCTTGGCGTCGTAGTCGAAGGTGTAGCCGGTCAGTGCCCGGGCAGCTTCGCGGATGTCCTTCTCGGTGTAGCCGTTGTTCACGCCGAGCGTGAACAACTCGAGCAGCTCACGCGCGAAGTTCTCGTTGGGGGAGTCCTTGTTGGAGCCCACGAGATCGAGAAAAATCTGCATCGCGCCGTCGTGCATGACGTTGCGGCACAGATCGCGAAACGACCCGAGTGCGCCGGCGCGCAGCACCGAATAGTGGGTCATCATCAGCTTGACGTCGCCGACCTTGTCGTTCGAGACCGCGAAGTGGTCGTGCCAGTTGAGCGTCATCCGCTCGATGAGGGGCTGGCCGGTGCGCACCACGCGATCGAGCCACCACAGGCTGTCGTGGCCGTACTCGTCGATCGGGTTCAGGGGCTGGCCCTTGATGCGCGCGGGCGGGCCCGTGAGCTCGGGTCCGCGTCCGGCGAGCAGGTCGTCGACGACGGGGCCGAGTCCCCGGCGGGCAAGGCGACGTGCTTCACCCGGACGTGCCCCGAAGCCGGCCCTCCACAGCAGGCGCTCAAGGCGTAGCTCCTCGGTGCTCGTGGCCATCAGCGACCTCCCTTTCGTGCCCGAACGACGACAAGAGGAACTCTCATTCCCATGCCTTCGTGGCCCTCGACGGTGCAGATCAGCTCGTAGCGGCCGGGCAGCATCTTCAGTTTCAGCTCGCCGAGGTCCCCGGAGCCGACGATCGGGGTTTGGGCGACAAGCGCACCGCGGCTGTTGCGGATCGCGATGTCGTGGTCGTCTTCGCCGTTGTTGCGCATCTGCAGAACCAACTGCCCCGAACGGATCGTCGCGCGGCTCGCGTTGAGGCGGAACTCGCTGGCGAAGACGAGGATCCGTGCGGGCGGGCGCTTTGTCGAGCGCACCCGTGGGGTGGTTGTGGCTGCGGTGACAACCGCGGCGGACATCTCGTGCACGAGGGCCGGCAGGGCGGTTACGGGCACGACGGGGGGTGGGGCGACCGGGAGCGAGGGGCACCTCCGCTATCGCTGACAGGAACCCGAGGGGGCACTCCTCGGACCGACACGGCTACAGACTCATGGTCGTCGCCGAGCGGGGAATCCTTGAGACCCTAGGCGTCCAGGCGGGCCGGTTCTCCTCGCTATCGCGTGAAGCGTCCGTAAAGATTCCGCGCATCGAAACGTCCACCCACCACACGTTCGACACCAACCGCAACTTCGCGCGGGCGGAGCTGTTGTGGTTTGTTCGTCACGGCCAAACCCTTGGCAAGTGGCCGATCCTCCCCGAGCCCTGGGCCGAGTCGATCGAGCGCAAACGGATCGAGGCCGAGAGCCCCGACCGCCACGACGAGACCTATTTCCACGGCAGGCGGTAGTTGTTGTGCAGCCCGCATGGCGCCATACTGGCGCTATGCCCAGTATTCAGATCAAAAACGTTCCCCCTGAAGTGCACCAGACGCTGCAGCGCCGGGCCCAGAGTTCTCATCAGTCGTTGCAGGAATACCTCCTTCAGCGACTGATCACTGAGGCCGAGGCCGTGCCAATGAATGAGGCACTGGAACAGCTCGAACGCGAGGCGACCGGCTCCATGAGTTTCGATGAAGCAGTCGCGCTGATCCGGGCCGAGCGTGACAGTCATTGACGCCAGTGTTGTCGTCGCTGCCGCCGTCGATGGGGGGGCGGCGGGGCGATGCGCGCGAGATTGGCTGGCCTCGGGTGCGCTCTCGGCGCCGGAGGTGATCGACCTCGAAGTGATGTCGGCTATTCGTCGACAGGTTCTTGCCGGGCTTCTCCCTGCAGAGCGCGGCACCCAAATCGGGAAGCGACTCGTTGCACTACCGATTCAGCGCGTGCGGCATCGGGCGCTGGTGGCGCGATGCTGGGAGCTGCGGGACAACCTCACTATCTACGACGCGGCCTACGTTGCGCTTGCCGAAGCGGTGAATACGGTGCTCGTCACGGCCGACGGTGGTCTTGCGCGTGCGCCAGGGGTGCGCTGCCGCATCGAGCTCATCGCCTGAGAAATACTCGGCGTCAGGCTGGCGCGACCCGTTCGATCGCGGCCAGCACTTCTGGGGTGAGGGTGCGCCAGTCGGGTCGCTGGATGATCTGCGGGTAGCGCGCGCAGACCTCTCGGGTCCACGTCCACTCGATGGTCAGGGTCTCCAGGCCCGCCGTGGCAGCCTCCTCGAGGGTCTGAGGTCGGTCATCGATGATCACCCCGAAACCTTCGGTGGTGCACGCGAGGACCTTCGCGTCGAAGCCGCAGCGCAGCTCGTCCCAGTGGGCACCGCTGTCGTCGAGAAAGCGGGC
>JANLSO010000033.1:0-36398 GCA_031362405.1 Thermoleophilia bacterium
CCCCAACGAGGGCATCGCCGGGGTGCTCGGCCTCATTGGCCCGGCGATCATGGCCGGTAACGCGGTCGTGGCGTTGGCCGGAGGGCCCGCGGCGCTGGTCACCAGCACCCTGGGAGAAGTGATCGCCACATCGGATGTCCCGGGTGGTGTGGTGAACCTGCTCACCGGCGACCACGCCCAGTTACTGCCGTGGCTGGCCGATCACGACGACGTCGACCTGATCGATCTCAGCGGCGCGCCCGAAGATCTGGTGGCCGATCTCGAAGCGCGTGCCGCGGAGAACCTGAAGCGCGCGGTTCGCACCGACGGCCGTGAAGACATCCGCACCGCGATGGCGTTCTGTGAGATCCGCACCGTCTGGCACCCGGCCCGCATTTGATCGTCGTCCATGAGGAGGTCGCCGCGGCCCTTGCAGGCGGCGCACCGGTGGTCGCGTTGGAGTCGACGATCCTCGCCCACGGTCTTCCACGCCCCGACAATCTGCGCATCGCCCGGCAAATCGAGGACGCCGTTCGCTCCGAAGGGGCCGTTCCCGCAACGATCGCCGTGGTCGGCGGACAGGCACGGATCGGCCTCGACGCCGACGCGCTCGAGGTGATCGCTCTCTCCGACGTCGTCGAGAAGCTCAGCCTGCGTGATCTCGGGCCGGGCCTTGTCAGCGGCCGTCCCGGCGCGACGACGGTGGCGAGCACGGCCCACCTCGCCGCCCGAGCGGGCATCCGGGTCTTCGCGACCGGCGGGCTCGGCGGTGTCCACCGTGGGGCGTCGACGACGTTCGACGAGTCGGCTGACCTCGGTGCGCTGGCCGCGACGCCGATCGTGGTCGTCTGTGCGGGGGTGAAATCGATCCTCGATGTCGGGGCAACGCTGGAGCGCCTGGAGACGCTGTCGGTTCCGGTGATCGGCTTCGGCACAAATCGTTTCGCGGGGTTCTACCTCGCCGACTCGGGCCTTCCCGCGCCGTGGCGCGAAGACACCGCGGCCGCCATCGCCGCCGTGCAACGCGCTCGCCGGGAGCTGGCTCTCCCGCAGGCCATCGTCGTCGCGAACCCCTTGCCCGACGACCTGCAGATGGATCCCATCCTGCACGACCGGGTCCTCGCCGAAGCCCTCACGGCGGCGGCGGCGGCGGGCGTCGCCGGTAAGGACGCCACCCCGTTCATCCTCGGCCGCTTCCACGCGCGCACCGCAGGTGAGAGCGTGCGCGTCAACGTCGACCTGGTGATGCGCAACGCCGCGCTGGCGGCCCGCATCGCGGTGGCGCTGGCGCAGTGAACCGAGGGCCGATTGTCGTGATCGGCGACGTCATGACCGACGTCATCACGCGGATGTCCGCACCCGTGTCGTACGGCAGCGACACCGCGGCCGAGATCGTTCTTCGGCCGGGTGGATCGGGTGCAAACACCGCGGCGTGGCTCGGGCATCTCGGCGTTCCGACGGTGTTCATCGGATGTGTCGGTGACGACGCCGTGGGACGCGACGCCCGGCGGTCACTCGAGGTGCACGGCGTCACGGCGGTGCTGGCCGTGATTCCGGACGTCCCCACGGGGACATGCGTCGTCCTGGTTGACCCGGGTGGCGAGCGCAGCATGCTCCCCGATGCCGGAGCGAACGCATTTCTCACTCCCGAATATCTCCCGCGCGACGCATTCACCCCCGGCGGCCATCTTCATCTGTCGGGCTACACGCTGATTCGCCCGAGCACCCGCGAAGCGGCAGCGACGGCCATCACGACGGCTCGCGAGGTGACGATGACCACGTCCGTCGATTGCGCATCCGCCGCCCCTCTTACGCAGATCGGCGGCGAGGTATTCCTGTCGCTGATCGCTGACGTTGATCTGGTGTTCGCCACCCTCGATGAGGGGGAAGTGCTCTGCGGCTCGCGCAATCCCGCCGAGATCGCAACGATGCTCGGCCGCGACCACCGCGCCGTCGTCGTCAAGCGCGGAGCCCAGGGAGCACTGTGGTTCGGCCCGGCCGACGAGGCGACCGCCGCCGCCGCCGCGAGTGCGCTGACGATCGACACGACCGGCGCCGGCGACGCATTCGCGGCCGGTCTCCTGCGCGCACGGCGCCATGGCGCTCCCATCGCCACGGCCCTCGCCGATGCGTGCCGCGTGGCCGCCGGCACGGTGGCGGTGACCGGGGCTCTTCCTCCCCGCGAGCCGGCTAGATCGAGATGACCTCGACGAGGCCGTCGAGGTACTCGAAATCCCGCGGGTTGCGGGTATAGAGCGGGAGGTTGTTCGCGCACGCCGTCGCCGCGATGAGAACGTCGACCGCTCGGGAGCCGCGGGGTTTACGACGAGCATTTGCCACCGCGGCATAGATCTGCCCGTACGCGCGAGCCGCCGCCGTATCGAAGGCCACCGCCTCGAAGGTCGCCTCGACGTATTGAAGCCGCCCCTGCCTGCGAGCCGATACCGCGGAATCGGCACCGCTGTGGGTTCCGGCGGTGAACTCCGCAAGAGTGAGCGCGCTGACGGCGATCTCATGAGGCAGCAGCTCCGGATCAATGGAGCCGAGATCGACGATGACCGACGTGTCGAGGATCCCCTTCGCTGGCCGCCGTTCAGCCACGCTGGTCGACAACGGCGTCAAGGTCATTGCGCAGGCGCTGATAGTCGACGTGGGGAGCCGCTTTGAACGCTGCGACAGCCGCTTCCGCCTTGACGAAACGGCTCCGCCGGAGCGGAATCAGCTCACCGATCGGCGTCCCACGTCGCGTGACGATGAACGATTCGCCCCGATCAAGTCCACGCATGATCTCGCCGCTCTCGTTCCGGAGTTCTCTTTGGCTGATGGTACGGGCCATACGCTCAGCGCAGCACCCTGTGGCACCTCGGCGAAGCTAGCCGTCAGCCCCCAAAGCCGAGAAGCCTGGCTTGATGATGCGGTTGATGATCTGAAGCCGCTCGTCGAAGGGCAGGAACGCGCTTTTCATGGCGTTGATGGTCGCCCAGCGGACGTCGTTGAGGTCCCAGCCAAAGGTCGTCGCCAGATGGCCGAACTCTTGGCTGAGGGTGGTGTCGCTCATCAGGCGGTTGTCGGTGTTGACGGTCACCCGGAAGCGCAGCTTGGCCAGCAGGCCGATCGGGTGGTCGGCGATCGAGGCGACGGCGCCGACGTGGACGTTTGACGACGGGCACAGCTCCAGCGGGACGCGGCGGTCTTTCACGAAGGTCGCCAGGCGGCCGAGGTGGTGCTCGCCGTCGGCGCCGACAGCGATGTCATCGATGATCCGAACCCCGTGGCCGAGCCGCTCAGCCCCGCAGTCGTGGAGCGCCTCGGCGATCGAGGGTAGACCGAACGCCTCACCCGCGTGGATCGTGATGTGGAAGTTCCCGCGCATGATCCGCGAGAACGCGTCGAGGTGGCGGGCGGGCGGGAAGCCGGCCTCGGGGCCGGCGATGTCGAACCCGACGACACCGGCGTCGCGGTGGCGCAGGGCGAGTTCGGCGATCTCGACGCTGCTTGCCTGTTGGCGCATTGCCGAGCAGAGCACGCGAATCGTGAGGTTCGTCCCGGCCGACCCACGCGCGAAGCCGGCGAGGACCGCCTCGACGATCTCATCCAGGCTGAGACCCTTCTCGATGTGAAGCTCGGGAGCGAAGCGAATCTCTGCGTAGACGACGCCGTCGGCGACGAGATCCTCGGCGCACTCGAACGCGACGCGCTCGATGCCTTCACGGGTCTGCATCACGGCAACGGTGTGCGCGAACGTCTCCAAATAGAGGACCAGGTCGTTGCGGTTCGCGCCGCGCGAGATCAGCCCTCGCAGCTCGTCGGGGTCAGTACTGGGGAGCCCGTCGTAGCCGGTTTCGACAGCGAGATCGATGATCGTTTGGGGTCGAAGACCACCGTCGAGGTGGTCGTGCAGGAGCACCTTCGGGGCGCTGTGGATGTTCTGTTCGATAGTCATGGCTCCAAGGTAGTCCACCCTCGGGCCGTTTCGAAAGTGGCGCCGCCGGCGGCTCTAAGCTTCACCCCATGGCAATCGAGATCATCGGCATCGACGGCGACGACACCCTGTGGGACTCCGAGACCCACTTCCAGCTCACCGAGCAGGCATACGCCGAGCTACTGGCCCCCTGGGTCGCCGCTGCGACGGTCTCTGCGGCCTTGCTGGAGACCGAGCGCCGCAACCTCGGCCTGTTCGGCTACGGGGTGAAGGGCTTCACGCTCTCGATGATCGAGACCGCTCTTACGCTCACCGATCAGCAGATCGACGGAGCCCATATCGAACGGATCGTCGCTCTCGGCAAGGAAATGCTGAGTCATCCCGTGGAACTGCTCGACGGGGTCGCTGAGACGATTGCCGAACTGGGTCGCGACCGGCGCCTCGTGTTGATCACGAAGGGCGACCTCTTTCACCAGGAGTCGAAGGTCGCCGCGTCGGGTGTGGCCGAGCTCTTCGAGCAGGTGGAGATCGTCGGCGAAAAAGACCCGCCGACCTACGCCCGAATCCTCTCTCGAATGGGCGTCACGTCGGACAGTTTCTGCATGGTCGGGAACTCGGTTCGCTCGGATATCGCGCCCGTGTTGGAGCTGGGTGGTGCAGGGGTGCACGTGCCGTACCACCTCACGTGGGCCCTCGAGCACGCTGAGGTCAGGGCCGGCCACCCGCGGCTTGCCGCCGTCGCGAACATGCGGGAGGTCCCCGCGGCGATCGAGCTGCTCGCCGCGGGGAGCTGACTCTGGGCTACGGCACGATCACCGAGAAGGCGATGTCGGTCCGCGTGAAGGCACCCGCACTGAAGTTGTCGGTCGCAATGGGCCAGCCAACGGAGGCAGCGCACCCGGTGATCGCGGGGTTGCTGAGGTACTGGGCGATGTGGATGGTCCCGCTACCGTCAGTGAAGTCGGGCGTCACGACGATCGGCACGGTCGGCGGCGAGATGCCTGACCCTGCGGCGGGCTGGACGCAGTAGATCCCGGACCCGGCGAGTTTGGTGACGGTGATGTTCTTCGACCGCACGGGATCGACTACACCCGCCGAAGAGACAAACGCGAACGCCCGCGCGGTGCCCGCGGTGCCCGCGGCGCCCGCGGTGCCGGCGGCGCCGGCCGGACCGGCGGGCCCCGTTGCCCCCGCCGCGCCGGTCGCGCCTTTTGCGCCGGTCACTCCTGCGGCACCCTGGGCGCCCCGCAACGCGGCCCGTGCAGCCGGACTGATCTTCTTGAGGGTGACGGCACCGTTCTTCAGGTTGGCGGTGCCGACGAGGGTTGGGGTGGTGGTTGCCGCGAACACCGAACCGCTCAGCGCAACACCGAGCGCCACTGTCGCGACAACCGTTGCCGGGTGGAGAAGTTGTGATCGCATACGTGCCCTCTGGCTCGATCGGACGGAATGTCGGTGGCGACTCTATTCCCGGAGGGCTCCGGAGCGCACCTCGCCGTCCGGGTGGGGTGATTCAGTACCGGCATGAACATCGACTGGGCACGCCTTCGCGCAGAAGCCACGAAAATGACCCGGCGCGCGTACGCCCCCTACTCGGGCGTTCTCGTCGGAGCCTGCGGCGTCACCGACGACGGGCGCCTTGTGCGCGGATGCAACGTCGAGAACGCCAGCTACGGCCTCACCCTCTGCGCCGAATGCGGTCTCGTCAGCGACCTCACCGCCACCGGTGGCGGTCGCCTGGTGGCGGTCGCGGTCGTCGCCGGTGACGGCGCGCCCCTGGCGCCGTGTGGCCGTTGCCGACAGCTCCTTTTCGAACACGGCGGGGCGGAACTGGCCGTCGACGCGGGGCTCGAGGTCGCCCCAACGACCCTGGGAGCTCTCCTGCCCGGAGCCTTCGGACCCGACGACGTGCGCGCAAGGGCCGGCACGTGAGCGTCTCCGCCGTCGAGGTGATCGTCGCCAAGCGCGACGGAGATGAACTCACCGATGCCCAGATCCGCGGGTTCCTCGACGCATACACGCATGGGGCGATCGCCGACGAGCAGGCCTCGGCGCTGCTGATGGCGATCGTATTCCGAGGCCTGTCGCCCCATGAGCTGGCCACCTGGACCGACGCGATGATCCGCTCCTGAACGCGGCTCGACCTGTCATCGGTGCCCTTCCCGACGGTCGACAAGCACTCCACCGGTGGCGTCGGCGACAAGATCTCCCTGCCCCTGTGCCCTCTTGTCGCCGCCTGCGGAGCGGCCGTGCCGCAGCTCTCCGGCAGAGGGCTCGGCCACACCGGCGGCACGCTCGACAAGCTCGAGGCCATCCCCGGCTTCCGGTCAGACCTCACAAATGCGCAATTCGTTGCACAGCTCGCCGAGATCGGAGCGGTGATCTGCGCCGCCGGCGCTGATCTGGTGCCCGCCGACAAGAAGCTCTACGCGCTTCGCGATGTCACCGGGACGGTGGAATCCATCCCCCTGATCGCCAGCTCGATCATGTCGAAGAAGATCGCCGAGGGAACCGAGGCTCTCGTGCTCGACGTCAAGGTTGGCGCCGGGGCCTTCATGCGCAACCGCGACGATGCGCATGAACTGGCCCGCACGATGGTCGGCCTCGGCACCACCCACGGCGTCCGTACGGTCGCGCTTTTGACCGATATGAATACCCCGCTCGGTCTCACGGCCGGCAACGGCTTGGAAGTGCGTGAGTCGCTGGAGGTGCTGGCCGGTGGCGGTCCGCCCGACGTCGTCGAGGTGACGCTCGCATTGGCACGCGAGATGCTGGCGCTGGTGGGAGTCGACGCCGATCCGGCCCGGGCACTCGCGGATGGCCGCGCGATGGATCGTTGGAAACGGATGGTTCGCGCCCAGGGTGGAGACCCCGATACACGGCTCGCGGTGGCGTCAGAAGTCGAGGAGGTCCGGGCGACCGAGACCGGAGTGGTGGGAGGCATCAACGCGATGGCGGTGGGGATCGCCGCCTGGCGGCTCGGCGCCGGGCGGGCCCGTAAAGAAGACCCGGTAAGCCCGGCGGCGGGGGTCGTCCTCCGGGTGGCAATGGGTGATGCCGTCACCCCCGGGCAGGTCCTCGCCGAGTTGCACGCCGACGATACGCCCCATCTGGAGGCGGGTCGGACGGCTTTTGCCGGAGCGATTCACATCGGCGCGGCCGGCACTCTGGGCGGGTCGCGGATCCTAGAACGGGTTACCGCCACATGAGAGATATCGGCGTGCGAGGCCGTATCCGGCGTCCGCGCGCGGGTGTATAAAAATGCACGACGAACCACCGGACCCTGCGGCCCATGCCGTCACGGGAGAGGCAAGGAGCTGCAATGAGAGCACGACGCTGGAAGGCACTGGCGGGCGCGGTCGCCGCGACGGCCGCCATAGGGGTGATCGCTGCGGGCTGTGGCGACGACACGAAGACCACTGCAGGCGGCGGTACCGACAGCACCGCCGCCCCGGTATCCGATTTCACGGCCGGCCTGGTCAGCGACATCGGCAAGTTCAATGACCGCTCGTTCAACCAGTCGGGCCTCGAGGGTCTGAAGCGCGCCGAGACAGAGCTCGGGGTCAAGATCCGACCGATCGAGTCGCGCGCCGCCGGCGATTACATCGCCAACCTCACGACCCTCGCCCGTAAGAAAGAGGGCGTGACCATCGCCATCGGCTTCCTGATGGCCGACGCGATCGACACTGTCGCCAAGAAGTTCCCGCAGCAGAACTTCGCCATCGTCGACTACCCGCAGGTCGCACTGAAGAGCACGCCCGCGAACGTGCGCGGCCTGACCTTCGCGACCAACGAGAACAGCTACCTCATCGGCTACATGGCCGCAAAGATGGCCAAGGCCAAGGGCGGTAAGCAGGTCATCAGCGCCGTCGGCGGGCTGAAGATCCCGACGGTCGACATCTTCATCGCCGGATACAAGGCAGGTGCAAAGGCCGCCAACCCGGGCGTGACGGTCCTCGTCGATTACTCGCAAGACTTCGTTGCGCAGGCCAAGTGCAAAGAGCTCGCGCTCGACCAGATCTCCAAGGGCTCGCAGGTCGTCTTCCAGGTCGCCGGTGGCTGCGGCCTCGGCTCACTGTCGGCAGCCGCCGACAAGGGCGCCTGGGGTGTCGGCGTCGACCGCGACCAGTCAGACCTCGGCCCGCACATGCTTACCAGCGCGGTCAAGCGCGTCGACACCTCGGTGTTCGAGACGGTCAAGGCCGCCAAGGACGGCACCTTCAAGGGCGGCACCGACGCGACATTCGATCTGAAGAACGACGGCGTCTCGCTCGGCACGATCAGCCCCAAGGTGCCGAAGGAGCTCCTCGACGAGGTCGAGGCCCTGAAGCAGAAGATCATCGCCGGTGGCGTGAAGATCCCCACGGAGCTGTAGTCGAGCACGCTGAGGCACGGTCGTGACCCGACCTGCCGACGAAAGACGCACTCCTTCGGTGGCAACACCGAAGGAGTGCGTTCTCGCGCTTGCGGGAATCACAAAGCGCTACCCGGGCGTCATCGCCTGCGACGACATCTCATTCGATCTGCTCCGCGGCGAGGTGCACGCGCTGCTCGGCGAGAACGGCGCGGGAAAATCGACCCTGATGAACGTCCTCTACGGGCTGACCCGCCCCGACGAAGGCGAGATCCTCGTGAGGGGCACGCGGGTCGAGATCAACTCCCCGAGCGACGCAATCGCCCTCGGAATCGGGATGGTCCACCAGCACTTCATGCTCGTCCCAGTGATGACCGTCGCCGAGAACATCGTGCTCGCCGTCGAGCCGAATCAGGGCCTGCTGTTCGACCGCACCGAAGCCTCTGCGCGCGCACGGCACATCTCAGACCGCTTCGGCCTGGCTGTCGACCCCGCCGCGCTGGTTCAGGACATCACCGTCGGCATGCAGCAGCGAGTGGAGATCCTAAAGGCCCTGTATCGGGGCGCGGACATCCTCATCCTGGATGAGCCGACGGCCGTGCTGACCCCGCAGGAGGCCACCGAACTCGTGGCCATCATGCGCAGCCTGACCGCCCAGGGCACGTCGATCATCTTCATCACGCACAAGCTCAATGAAGTTCTCGATATCGCAGACCGCGTGACCGTGCTGCGCCGCGGCACGTACATCGCGACGCAGCCCACCGAAGGAGCCGACGAGGCGAGCCTCGCGACCTTCATGGTCGGTCGCGAGGTTGTGCTCAGCGTCGACAAGTCGGCCGCGAAACCCACGACGCCACGCCTGGTCGTCAGGGACCTCGTGGTCTACGACGACCGCGAGTGTCAGACGGTCAAGGGTCTCTCGCTGGAGGTCTCAGGTGGCGAGATCGTTGGAATCGCCGGCGTCGATGGCAATGGCCAGGCCGAGCTGATCGACGCCATCACCGGCCTGCGGACCCCGACCTCGGGGACGATCACCGCCGACGGGCGCGACATCACCGGCGCAACTCCGCACGACGTGCTCGATGCCGGGATCGGTCATATCCCCACCGACCGGCAGCATCGCGGTCTGGTGATGGACTTCAGCCTCGCCGAGAACATCGCCCTGCACGACTTCGACAGACCCCCGTCGGGTCGCTTCGGCTGGATGTTCCCGGGGCGGATGAAGGCCGCCGCCGAGCCGTTGCTCGCCGAGTTCGACGTGCGTGGAGGAGGGGTCAACGCCCGGGCGTCGTCGCTGTCGGGGGGCAACCAGCAAAAGGTGATCATCGCCCGCGAAGTCTCCCGCGACCCGGCGGTGCTCGTGGCATCGCAACCGACGCGGGGCCTGGATGTCGGCGCGATCGAATATGTCCATAAGCGACTTATCGCCGAGCGCGACGAGGGTCGCGGCATTCTGCTGGTGTCGCTCGAACTCGACGAAGTCATGTCGCTTTCCGACCGGATTCTCGTGATCTACGAGGGCGTGATCGTCGCGCAGTTCCCGCCCGGGGTGAGTCGTGAGGCCCTTGGCGAGGCAATGCTCGGCGGACGGGTCGCCTGATGAGCACCACGGCGCCGCCCGCACCCCCAGCCACACCCTCGCCGCAGGATGCACCTCGGCCCGGCGGTGTTCGTGCGCTGCTGCTGCCGCAGACCGGCGGCTTCTTTACGTCTCTGGCCACGACCCTCCTCGCCTTTCTCATCGGTGGCGTGGCGGTCGCCGCGACGGGAAACAACCCGCTGAAGGTCTACCAAGGCATCTTCAACGGGACCGGCCTCAATTGGTTCTTCCCGTGGGTGGCCGGCTTCGAGCGCGAGAACGCGGCCTTCAACCTCCAACAAACCCTGCTGATCACCACCACGCTGGTCTTTACCGGCCTCGCCGTGGCCTTCGCGTTTCGATGCGGGCTGTTCAACATCGGCGGCCAGGGGCAGTGGACGGTCGGAGCCGTGGTTTCCGTATGGGTGGGGTCGTCGTGGGCCGGCCTTGCGGGCCCCACCCACGTCGTTCTCGCGGTCGTCCTTGCGGCGCTTGCCGGGGCCCTGTGGGCAGGGATCGCGGGCGTCCTGAAAGCCACAGTCGGCGCTCATGAGGTGATCACCACGATCATGCTCAACTGGATCGCGTACTGGGGCGGCACCTACCTGTTCGGTGTCGGCGGCCCCCTGCAGGGCGGTACCGACGCGTCGGTACCCATCTCCAGCGACGTCGTCGACGGGGCCAAGCTGCCGGTGATCTGGGGCGACCCCGACCTGCAGGGCCTGCACCTCGGGCTCGTGCTCGCCACCCTGGTGCTCGTGGCCTACTGGCTGACGCTTTCGCGGACCACCCTCGGTTTCCGGGTGCGGGCTGTTGGCCGCAGCCCTGAGGCGGCCCGGTATGCGGGTATCAGCGTCGGGCGCAACTACTTCTTCGCGATGGCGATCTCCGGAGGTCTTGCCGGGATCGGCGGGGCGATGGACGTGCTCGGCTGGCAGTTCCGCATCGGCGTATTCGACGTCCAGACCTCGGTCATCGGTTTCATCGGCATCGCGGTGGCATTCCTCGGGCGCCATACCGCGGTGGGCGTCCTGTTCGCCTCCCTGCTCTTCGGGGCCCTGCTCTACGGCACATCGTCACGCAGCCTCGATCCGGAGGTCTTCGCGCCCGAGCTCGCCGGCAATCTGACCACGATCATTCAGGGGCTGGTGTTGCTGTTCATCGGCGCCGACGTGCTGATCCTCTACCTGTGGAAGCGCCGGGGGCTGCCCCGCTTTCGCCTGCCGCGGCTCCCCCACCGCACCCCGCGCGCACAGCCCTCGACGGCCCGGCTGCTCGTGCCCAGCGACGCCGACCGCACCGCCGCGGCGCCGAGGGGCGATCGTCTGACCGCCTGGGCGAGAGGGAGCCTTCCCACACGTGAGAAGGCGATCGGGATCACCGCCGTGGTGGTCGGTGTCGCCGCGCTCCTCATCGCACTGCCCCCATTTACGGTGCGCCAGCCGGCCGTGCCGATCGTGATGGGCATTCTCGGCATCGCGCTGGCGGCATACACCGTGTGGCGTGGGCCGCGCCGTCTGGGCGTAATCGCTCTCGGGGTTGCTCTCGTCAGCGGGGCGGTCGGGGTCGCCGCCACCGAATCGAGCGTCTCCAACCTCGAATCCGTCGTCGTCTGGTCAGCCCTCACCGCATCGATGCTGCGCTACGCCACCCCGCTGATTTTCGCGGCGCTCGGAGGGATGTTCTCCGAACGTAGCGGGGTGGTGAACATCGGCCTCGAGGGCATGCTGCTGGTGGGCGCCTTCTTCGGCATCCTCGGAGCCGAAAAGTTCGACTCGTGGGTTGCGGGAATCATCCTCGCGGCCATCGCCGGAGCGGCGCTCGCCGCGATCCACGCCGTGCTGTCGATCCATGTGCGTGCCGATCAGATTCTCAGCGGAACGGCGGTCTGGTTCTTCGGTCTTGGGGTAACCGGATACCTATTCATCGATATCTACGGCTCCGAGGGGACCCCGGGAGGCATCCCCGCAATTCCCAGTATCCCGCTCGGCATCATCGAGGGGGTGCCGTTCTTCGGAGCCGTCTTCGCCGACCTCAACCTGATGATCTGGCTCGCGCTGATCCTCGTGCCGGTGTCGTACGTCGTGATGTTCCGCACCTCGTTCGGCCTGAGGCTGCGTGCCGCCGGAGAGCATCCGCACGCGGCCGAATCGGTCGGCCTGTCGGTCTACCGGATCCGCTATATCGCGGTCATTCTATCGGGCGTGTTCGCGGCTCTCGGCGGGGCGTACGTCTCGATCGGCTTCGTGAACTCCTTCAACGAGAACATGATCGCCGGCGGCGGTTTCATTGCCCTTGCCGCCTTGATCTTCGGCAACTGGCGACCGCAGGGCCTGTTTCTCGCCTGCCTTCTGTTCGGCTCGGCACGGGCGGTCGCCCAGCGCCTACCGGTCTACTCCGATTCGGCGGCAACCCTTTTCGAGGCGCTGCCGTACGTACTCACCCTGATCGCGGTCGCCGGGATCGTCCGCAGGCCAAAGCCCCCGGCGGCCGTCGGGATCCCGTTCCTGCGCCGGTAGCTCGGGGACGAATCAACGGGCCTGGCGCGTAGACCCCGCATGACGCTGACGCGACGTGAACTGCTGCTGGCGGCTCTGACCACCTCGCTGCTTCCCCCCGACCGGGCGGCGGCCCGAAGTCTCGGCGTCGCCTTGGTGACCGCCGACACCCAGTCGCAGCTCGTCGTGGTGTCGCTCGCAACCGGCCGCGTGCTGCGCCGACTGGCAACGCCGCGCGACCCGCGTGCGGTTGAGACGATCGGCGACCAGGCCCTCGTGGCACATACGGCGATCGGGCAACTGTCGCTCGTCGATCGCGAGGCCCGGGCGATCACGCCCATCGAGGGTCACATGGAGCAGCCGCGCTATATGGCGGCCCACCCAGCGGGTGACCTCGCGTTCGTCACCGACAGCGGGCTCGGCACGCTCCTCGTCGTCGACCTCCACGCGCGCCGCACCGTTGGCCGCGTCGACGTGGGAGGCCCCGCACGGCACCTCGGCATCGATCCGACGGGTCGCACCGTCTGGACATCCCTCGGCGGAAAGGCCGAACGGATCGCCGTGGTCGACATAGCCGATCCGCGTCGACCGCGCCTGGTCCGCATGGTCAGGCCGCCGTTCCTCGCCCACGACGTGGTGTTCGCACCATCCGGCCAGTGGGTCTGGGTGACCTCCGGCACCGAACGCCGCATCGCGATCTATCGACCGAGTGGCCGGCTCGTCGCCACCCTCGCCGCTGATCTGGCGCCACAGCACGTCGCATTCGGACGTCGCGTTGCCTACGTCACCAGCGGCGACAGCGGCACCCTGCGCGTACACCGCCTGCCCAATGGCCACCTCCTGGCCTCACACACCATCCCGCTCGGCAGCTACAACGTCTCGAGCCGCTCGGGAACCGTCGTCGCCCCCTCCCTTTCAGACGGAACGCTCGTGATCGCCGACCTCAGCGGCCGCGTCACCCGCACCGTCGACGTCGCCCGAAACGCCCACGACGCGTGCCTCCTGCCGTAGTCCGAACGATATGGATGTCAACATCCGGTGCCGGGCACCAATTGTTGACACCCATGTCGCACCGGAAGCTCCGCCCACGGGCGACGGGCGCGTTTCGCCGTAGGCGTGTCACACCCGGTGCCGGGCACCGGGTGTGACGTCGGCGGGCAGAAAAACCAAGGCCAAGGGCATCTGGGAGCATCGCCGACCGACGACGGTAGCGATTAGCCACCGACGGGTTGGACGTTTGTCACACCCGGTGCCAGGCACCCGCGTGTGCACTCGCGGGGAGTGAGGGTCAGCGCGGTGGGGGGCTTCCCAGGAGGATGGCGACGGCCACGAGCACGGCGGCAGCAAGGCACAGTTCGGCCCGGACACTTCGGCGCAGGGCGGTCGCGGCGCCCCGGTCGTCGGGGTCGAGTCCCAGCGCCGCGCGTTCGAGGCGTGTGTGAAGGACGATCCGGTTGTAGCCGCCGACCGCCATCATCACCGCGAACAGGCCGAGCTTGACCAGCAGGGCGCGTCCGTAGGTGGTGTGCGTAAGGGCGTCGAGGGAGCCGACCGACGCAAGGGCTCGGTAGGTCCCCGTGACCACGAGTAGCGCCACGCTGATCGTGGCGACGGCCGAAAACCTCACGACAGCGGGCGCAACAAGCCGCAGCCGATCGCTCGCCTCGAGCCGCGCCCCGGCCGGGATCAGGAGCACGACCAGGCCGACGAGGCCACCGAGCCATGCGGCCGTCGCCAGGTTGTGAATCGCATCGGCGACGATTGAGATGCCGGCGTCCGAGTCGGTCGACGCGTGACCGCTCCACGACATCGCCACAAGACCGAGAGCGGGAAGCCCGGCGAGCAGGCCGCCCCAGACGGCCGGTGGCAGTGGGCTCTCATCCACCTCGCGCTGCCGCAGGGCCCTCCCCGCCACGCCGGCCATGACCACGGCTACGAGCACCATAAGAAGAAGTACTCCGAGGCGCGAGGATCCCAGCAGGGTTCCTTGGTCTCCAATCCCCATGCCGAGGGCCGCCATCGTTCCGACAAAAAGCATCAGGACGCCGATTCCCGCCGCACATCTCGCGACCAACCACGCCCGCCACCAGACACCGACGACGCCGCGGAGGGCGACCGCGGAGCGCGCGCGGAAGTCGTCGTCTCCCCGCACCCGCCCCGGTGCAACGAGGCCCCCTGCCTGCCATGCAGCCCCGACCACCCACCAGCGCAGCGCGACGAGGCCGGCCATGACGATCAGGCCGCTGAGGATCAGCACGCGCCCAATGGACGCCGCCAGATCCCCGACGGGGGAACCGATCCTCGGAAGCGGACCAGGATCCGAATCCTCGATGTCCATGCTGCCCCGCGCGAGGTGACCGTCGCGCGACAGCACCACCCAGCTCAGCGGGCCGAGATCCTTCTGACCGGCCTCGATCGCGGCGATCAAGGTGTTCGGATCACGTGGGTCGACGCGCGGGTCGCCGCTGACGATGCGAAACTCGCCGTTCCGCACTTCGATCCGCGCCAGGGCCTCTTCCACCGGCGCCGTGAAGGTCAGGCGTATTTCATCCGGCTCGGACGAGACTCGTAGGAGTTGTGAGTGCGCCGACGCACTCACCGGCAAGGCCAGTCCGAAGACCGCCACGAGAGCCACGACGAATCCGAGGGCGCGCGTCACCGCCGGCGACGCTACCGCCCCAGGCGCGCTTTAGGCCAGCGCGTGGTGAAGGGCCGCGAGTAATGACGACATGAGCACAAAGCTGAGAGCAAGGCGGCGCAGGGGTGGGCTATCGATCATCGGTGGCTCCGGGTGGTCATTCGCAGTGACACCTCATCGACCGATTCGCCGCCGAGGCGTTACCCCCGTTGAGGGATCTTTACTCCACCAGTTGTGCGAGTCGCCGCCGCGGCAAGCGAATAGAGCTGCCGTGCGGGCAGTCCGACGCCCGACAGCACGGCGGTCTGGCCCACCTGATTCCACGAGACGATCACTCGGCCGTCGCGCGTCTGGCGCGCAAGGCGAACCCCTTTGACGACCACCTGCCGGGCACGTTCCGGCACGCTCACAGGGTCACCACTGACGAGTGACAGCGTCACCCGGCGACCGGCGTGCTGGTAGATCAGGGTGGCAACGTCACGGCCGGCGACCCGATCGGCCCGTCCACCCACCGGACGCCACCCGCCGAGCGGCTGGAGATCGGGAAAAGGCTGGTTTGCGACGACGTAACCACGGGGTCCGGCGACCGGAGCGCCGGATACCGCGCCCCGTGTGTGCGTCGCCGCAACCTCGACGATGACATTCGAGGCGTCTCCACGTTGCAGGCCGAACCACACCGCCGCCAGGGCCGCGGCGACGCAGACGACGACCGTCAAGACCCGACCGACCGTCGGGTCTTGAGGGGGTGGCGGGTCCGAGAGCAGACGCTCGGCCCCGTCATCGGGCTGTGGGTCGCCCAATGGAGGTTCTGCCCCCGTGGCGACGACGCGTGACACCTCCGTAGCCACAGGCACGGACGCTACCATGAGCCCATGGCGCAACCTGTGAAGCGACACCTCCCACGCACGATCAGCACGAGTCGTTTCGCGACCATCGCGTTGGTGAACCTGGCGCTGCTGTGGCTGATCGTGCCGAGCGGTGCGCTCGTGCGCCTGACCGCCTCGGGCCTGGGATGTCCCGACTGGCCGCTCTGCAACGGCGGCGTCGTGCCCGCCACTGGGGCACATGCGATCATCGAGTACACCAACCGGGTGTTCTCCGCGGTGGTGATGGTGGTCACCCTCATCACCTGGCTCGCCTCCCGCCGTAGTGCCCCACGCGGGTCGGCGACACGCCGACTCGCCGGGTCATGCGCACTGATGACGGTCGGTCAGGTTCCCCTCGGGGCCCTGACCGTTCTGTCAGGCCTTCATCCGTTGATGGTCGCGGGCCACTTCGTGCTCTCACTGGCCGCCCTCGCGGCAGGAACGCTGTTGGCTCTGGCGGCGAACGACGCGGTACTTCGGCGCACCCGCGGCTGGTGCCGGCGACGCGGGCCACTGGTGATTGTCGGCGCCATCGCCCTGTTGGCGACGATCGTCACCGGAGTGCTGGTGACATCGGCCGGACCGCACTCCGGCGACCCCGCGAAGATCGATCGCTTCGGCGATCTCCAAACCGCTGCGTGGATCCACGTTCGGGCGGTTGGGGTGCTGATCATCATCGCGCTGGTCCTCGCGGTGTGGCTGTGGCGGGAGGCGCCCGCCGACCCTCTCGCCCGTCGCTTCTGCGGTCTCACGGTTCTGGCCCTCGCCGTCCAGGTCGGGATCGGTGAGTACCAGTACCGCCACGAACTTCCCTGGCAGGTCGTCGTGGCACACGTTTCGGTCGCGGGCATCGTGTGGGCCCTGGCGATCACCGCCGGCTACCGGATCGCGCGTCCCACACTTGCCGCCGTCACCCCTGTGGGCGAGCGCGTCGATCGCGAGCTCGCCGTCGCGCAGCCCTAACGCCGACGAGCTGCAAGGGTTTGGCACGGGACACAGCGGGTCGCATCGGGGCGCGCGCGCAGACGTCCTTCCGGAATCGGCTCCGCACAGTCGACGCACACGCCGTAGGTACCGGCGGCGACCGCCTCCCGAGCCAGGCGAAGCCGGTCCCGCTGGGCCTGTAGCTTCAGCTGCTCGCGCAGTTGGCGTTCACGCAGCTCCGCGTCGGTGGCCGCTTCGGCCATGTGATGGTGGCCATCGGATCGCTCGTCGCCATCGGCCGCGAGGTCGCGCCGCAGCAGAGCTTCGTCGATCTCGGCCTCGAGTTCGGAGATGCGGGCCAGGTGGTCTACAGGTGTCTGGGCGTCGCTCACGTGTGAATAGTAGCGTCGCCTGCGCCGCTATCTATTCCGCCGCATCCCCCAGTTGGGAGAAGTTGATGAACGAAGCAATCCTCGCGGAGGGCATCGAGCGCGAGTTCAAGGGTGGCATCAGAGCCGTCGCCGGCGTCGACCTCCGCGTCGAGACCGGCGAGATCTACGGCTTTCTCGGGCCCAACGGGGCGGGCAAAAGCACCATGGTGCGGATCCTCGCGACGCTCCTTCGACCCACCGGCGGACGGGCGCTCGTGGCAGGCCACGATGTCGTCAAGGATGCCGCGCGCGTGCGCCGATCCATCGGCGTCGCCCTGCAAGACGCCGCCATCGACCCGTTCATGACCGGACGTGAACTCCTTCGCTTGCAGGGTGTCCTTCATGGCCTGCCCCGCCCCGAGGTGCGCGCGACGGCCGAGCGCCTGCTCGACCGGGTCGGTTTGGTGGAGGCGGCAGATCGGCGCGTCGGCACCTATTCCGGCGGCATGCGGCGACGGCTCGATCTCGCCTTGGCGCTCGTCCACGCACCGGTCGTGCTGTTTCTCGACGAGCCGACCACCGGGCTCGACCCCACGTCGCGTGTGACCCTCTGGGAGGAAGTTCGCCGCCTCAACCGCGAGTCGGGCACCACGGTCTTCCTGACCACGCAGTACCTGGAAGAAGCAGACCAGCTCGCGGGTCGCGTCGGCATCATCGACGGCGGAGTGATCGTCGCCGAGGGCACACCGCAGAGCCTGAAGGCGGCCATCGGCGACCCGGCGCTGATCATCACCCCCACCGACCCCGACAAGGTCGCCGCCGCGTGTGAGGTGATCGGCCGCTTCGGGCCCGCCGTCTCCTCGCCGCCGGGAACCGCGGCGGTGCGTCTTCGCGATGGCGCCGCTAGCGTCGCGGAGGCCGTACGGGCCCTCGACCAGGCGGGAATCGCCACGGCGGGGCTCGACCTCCACCAACCGAGCCTCGACGACGTGTTCGTCGCCAAGACCGGTCGGCGCCTCGAGGGCGACGCCGTCGAGGCTGCCGAGTGACAACCCCCGCGATCGAACTTCCCCACGTCAGCGTGGCTCTGGCCCTTCGCCAAACGGGCGCTCTGGCGCGACGCGCGGTGGTGAACACCCTGCGGTTTCCCCAGGCGTGGTTCCCCGCACTCTTCTTCCCCCTGATCCTGATGACGATTTTCACGGGTTCGTTCGGGGCGGCACCCGGCCGGCTGCCGGGCTTTCCCCCGGTACGCGGATTTCTCGACTTCGCCCTCGCCGGGGCGATTCTTCAGGGAGTGCTGATCGGCGGCACCGGCGCCGGAGCCTTCTTTGCGGCCGATATCGAGGGTGGTTTTCTCGACCGGCTGGTCGCGTCGCCCGTGTCGCGGGTGGCGATCCTCACTGGCCGGCTCGCCGGGGGCATCGTGCTCGCCGTCATTCAGGCCCTGCTGTTCATCGGCATCGCCGTGGCTTTTGGAGCCCGCGTCCAGGGCGGCGTGCTGGGCGTGCTGATCGTGGTCGTGCTGGCCGCACTGCTCGCGGTCGCCGTGGGAGGGCTCGGCGTGATGCTGGCCCTGCGCACTGGCTCGGCCGAGGCCGTTCAAGGGAGCTTTCCCCTGTTCTTCGCCCTGATGTTCTTCTCGTCGGCGTTCTTTCCCCGAGAGACGATGACGGGCTGGTTCAAGACCGTCGCCGACCTCAACCCGATCTCCCACCTGGTGGAGGGGATGCGCGACCAGATCGTTGTCGGAGTCGACTGGAAGGCCGCCGGGATCGCGCTTGTGATCGTGCTCGCTCTTGGCGCGGTCACGGTCGGGGCAAGTGCCCGGGCTCTTACCCGCCGAATCGCGGGAGGCTGATGATGCACGCCATTCAGCGCACCTTCGCGGTTACCGGGATGCTCGCATGGCGGGCGATCATTCTCGTGCGCCGGATGCCGTCGGTATTCATCCCGTCGCTCGTGATGCCGCTGTTCATCCTGGTCGCGACCTCCGGGGCCTTTCGCGCCATCGGCCAGCTTCCCGCTCTTGGGGGTTCGTCCTACCTGGCGTTCACGATTCCCCTGGCGACCGTCATGGGCGGGGGCTTCGCGGGCGTGAACGCCGGGATGACGCTTGCCCGCGATATCGAGGGTGGCTTCGTGGACCGGCTGATCTCGAGCCCCGCACCACGGATCTCCCTGATCGCCGGGCCGCTCACGGCCGCTGCGATCCGCAGCGTCTTCACGACCACTGTGGTGCTGATCGCCGGACTCATCGGTGGAGTCGGCCTGCCGGGAATCGGCGGCACGCTTGTGATCTATCTCATGGCCCTCGGCTTCTCGGCCGCGGCGGCCTGCTGGTCGATGGGCGTAGCCCTACGGGCCCGCTCGGTCCAATCGGCCTCGCTGATGCAGGTCGTCGTGTTCGTGTCGGTGTTCACGTCGGTCGCCTACGCACCGCGGCCACTCCTTTCGGGTTGGCTGCGCACGGTGGCCGACTGGAACCCCGTTACCCGGCTGCTCGAGGCCTCCCGCGCCGTCGAGTTCTCGGGCGTTGACTGGGACACCCTCGGCCCTGGTCTTGCCGCCATCGCCATCATGCTGGCCGTGCTGGGGACGTTCGCCCTCACCGGCCTCGTGCAGCTGGTACGTCGGTAACCCGCACGCCGAGCCGCCGCGTCGCTCAGGTACGGGCCCCAGACGCCGATGTTGCGGTCGTTCGCGCGCGCGTCTGCACAACAAGGAGACCCCATGAGCGTAAGCATCGAGGAGGCCCGGCGCCTTGTCGCTGAAGTAGCCGAGCAGGGCTTCTGGCATCACGACATGGAGGTCATCCCCGGCGTCCGCACATTCGGCAAGTACGACCCGACGCCGATGCTCGATCTGATGCAGCTCCCCACCAGCCTTGATGGGGTGCGGGTGCTCGACATCGGCTGCAACGATGGTTTTTTCAGCTTCGCGCTGGAGGCCCGCGGCGCCGAGGTCACCGCCGTGGAGTGTGGCCCGCACACCGCCGGCTTCAGACTCACACATCGGCTGCGCGGTTCGTCGGTGAAGATGGTCGAGTCGACGGTGTATGAGCTCGCACCCGAGCAGATCGGACGGTTCGACCTGATCCTGTTCCTCGGGGTCATCTACCACCTGCGGCACCCACTGCTGGCGCTCGATGTGCTTCACCGACTTGCCGAGCCCGACACGCTGCTGTTCGTCGAGAGCCAGGCCATCGACCAAGCGCTCGTGGGCCCTGACAGTCAGATGTTCGCGCTGGGCGACCCGACCTACGCGCTGATGCAGTTCTACCCGCGCGGTGAACTGCTGGGCGATGTGACCAACTGGTGGGCCCCGACGCTCGTCTGTCTGCAGCAGATGGTGGAAACCGCGTTCTTTCGCGTGCAGTGGGGGAGCCTGTACAACCCCGCCCGCGCCCTGGTGCGCGCCGTGTTCGACCCCACTCTCGAACCGGACGTCTACCCCGGCGTCAACATCGGCGACGCCGCCGTCTACCACCCCGGCGGCATGGCGCGCGACGCGGCCGTGTACCTGCCCCCGGTGACGGCAGCCGTCAGCGGCTGAACGTGTCCCGACCTCGTCACCTTTGATCGTCCGTGCCGCGATTGAATCCGCGCCGCTGTCGAGTTCCGACCGTGCGTCGGAAGACCGTCGCCTAAGCGCGAGCCCTCGCCGCATTCGCCGGGTGCCGGACACGGTGCGACGGTGAGGCTAATCGTCCGCCGGTAGCTACCGACCCGGCCCGAAAAGGCCGAACTGCAAGGTCGGGTCGCCGGGAACCCAGGTGCCGTGGAACTGCGACCGCTCGCCGATGTCCCGGGCCCGCGCGACAAGGTTGCGACCGAGTTCGAGCTGGCCAGGCTCCCAGGCGGTGAGGGCAGCCTCGACGTCGCCGCCGGATGCCGCGAGAGCGCGGGCGAGCGCCCAGGCGTTCTCGGCAGCCTTGGCGGTGCCGGCCGCGGCATGGGGGCGGGCGGTGAAGGCGTCGTCGCCGATCAGGCAGATCCGGCCGAACGCCATGCGCGGTGATTCGACGTCCACGATCGCCTGCACGAACGGCTGTGGCGTGCGGATGACCATCTCCGCCAGGGGAGGCGGCAGCACTTCCGCCGCGGTGGCGCGAATCGCATCGACGTAGCGATCTTGAACGAGCCCCGGCTGCAGGGCCAGAGGCCGCGGAATACCGTCGCGAGCGGTCATCAGCTCGTCAAGCTCGGGGCCCTCGACGACGTTGCGGTACCAGACGAAGTTCACCAGGTGCTCGCCCTCGGCCGGACCACCGGCGACGCTGGGGATTTGGTACGCCACGATGTGGCTCGACGGGATGAGGCCGTACGTAATGGCGTCTCCCAGTAGAGCGAAGGTCCCGGGGGTGAGCAGAGACTCGGTGACGGTTCCCCGCCAGCCGACGTAGCCCGAATAGACAGGATCGACGGCGGGCAGGAGCCGTTTGCGGGCGGTCGAGGCGACACCGTCGGCGACGACGACGAGATCTGCATGCTCAACGTGCCCGTTGGCAAACCGGATGCCCCCACCGGTGTCCAGGCCGACCATCGCGTGACCCAACCGGTAGCGCTCTCGTCCAAGCGCCTCGAGAAGATGGCGATAGACGGTGTTCCAGGCGGTGAATCGATAGGGGCTTTGCCGCTCGAAGCTGACGGATCCATCTGGCCCGAGGTACTGCAGAACCCTCGACGGGGTGGAGATATCGGTCAGGTCGATCTCCATGCGCTCGACCAGGTAACGGACCGTCGCTTCCTGGACGACGATTCCGGCACCGAAGCCGGAAAGCTCGAGCGGTGAGCGCTCGAAGACCGTCACGTCGCAGCCCACGTCGCGCAGTACGCAGGCGGCGGTCAACCCGCCGAGCGAACCCCCGACGATGGCGACGCGTGTCGTCTTGGAATCGGCCACCGGGGTATCCTGGCAGGGCATCCGACAAGGAGACACCATGAGCTTCGAGATCACCCCGATCGGTGGGCCTGACTCCGCGACGCCGTTCGCGATCTCCGAGCGGACACCCGCCGGATCACTGAGTGTCCTCGGCGCCGAGTATCGCCAGCTGCTGGAGGGAAACATCTACACCACCCTCGGCATGACCGACGCCTCAGGGCGTGTACAGCTCACCGTCATGTGGTTCCGGATCGCACCCGACGGCGAGCACATCGAGATCAACACCGTGAAGGGCCGCGCTAAAGACCGTCACATGCGCCGTGACGGCCGGGTCACCCTGCAGGTCACGAACCCGGCGAACCCGTACCACTGGGTCACGATCTACGGAAAGGTCGCCGAGATCATCGAAGAATCAGATTCTTCTCGGGGTCATCTGGCTACCGAGTCGATCGACACCCTGTCGGAGACCTACATCAACCAGCGGCCCTACCCGATGCGCGCGCCGGGTGAGATGCGGTCGCTGTTCATGATCGCCCCGACGCAGATCACGACGTTCGGGGCTCCCTGACCCACAGCGTGGCAGTGGCGGCCTCGCCCTCCTGGGGTCGCCGCAGGGGGCGGATCTCGGCCGTGGCCGTGGGGTCGAGCGCGTCGGCACTGGGGTGGTCGACCTCGATCAGGTTGCCGGCCGGGTCACGCAGGTAGAGCTGGGCGGCGCCGTCGGGAAGACGATAGAGCCAGTGACCAAAGGCCTCGGTGTCGGCCATACCGCGGCCGCGCACCTCGCGGATAACGCGCTCCATGTCGTCGACTTCGATCGCCACGTGGTGAGAGCGTGGCGCCTCGACATCGCGTTCGAAAAGATGGATCTGGAACTCCCCGAAGGCCAGCCACGCCACCGGAAAACCAAAGTCCGGGTTCGCTACTCGGCGCATGCCAAAGACCTCGGTGTAGAAGCGCACCGAGGCGTCGAGGTCGGTCGCACTGATGCTCACGTGGTTGATGCGGATGGCGGGCATCGGCGGCCTCCTTTGGGGGGTTCAGGACGTCGGACGGCGCGTCATCCACCGCATGGCGAACCATCCGAGAATGAAGAGAACCACGCAGACGGCCGATACAACGAATGCCCCGATGATGAGGGCGACGAACTGCACGATGAACAGCGCGATGAACCCCACGAGAAGCACCAGAGCGGTGCGACGCGACAACGGCGGCCGTGCCGCGCTCATGGGCATCTCGACCAGGGAAACGGAATTGTCACGCCATGGAGCCTAAACTGCCCCGGATGGTTCGTCGCCCACTTGTCGTCGCGATGGTCGTGGCGTCCGTTGTTCTGCCCGCCGGCATCGGCAGCGCCGAGCCTCTTGCGACCCCCACTCTCGGCGCCGCTAACGGCGCGCTGGCGTGCGTGGCGCCGACCGACGGCGCGGGCCTCAACCGGATGCTGAGCGCCGCCGGCAGCCCGCTTTCTGGCCAGGGCGCGACGATCGTGTCGACGGCAATCGCGGCGGGCATCGATCCGCGCGCGATCGTGGCGATTGCCGCCCACGAGACGATGCTCGAGACCTACGCGCCGTCGCGGATCATCCGGAACCCCTTCGGGCTCGGCCCAGGGATGACGTTCGCCTCGGAAGCAGACGCCGTCGCCAAGGCCGTTCAGGTGCTCCGCGACTACTACCTGCCCGAAGACCGCGACACGATCCCGGAGATCGGCGCGAAGTGGGCCCCGAGCGACGTCGCCAACGACCCCGGTCGCCTCAACGACCACTGGGCGTCCGGTGTCTCGCAGTACTACGCACGCCTCGGTGGCGACCCCGCGCGCCCGCTTCTGATCAGCGCCCAGGATGGCGTTCCGACCTGCGACACGGCGGCAACGTCAGACCCGGCCGCACCTCTGGCGGCAGGAAGCGGCCCCCCTCAGGTGATCGTTTGGGGCGCAAACGCGCCGACGGTAGCGGGAACATCGCTCTCCGACGGTGCTGATCCTGTAACGGGGCAACCCGCCACCCTTGACGGATTCGCGTTCCCGCTGGCCCTGCCCGCCAATGGTGGAGCTCAGTTCGCCGATGACTTCGATGCTCCCGGCCAGACCCGCTGCTTTGGCCGGCTGCGTCACTGCGCGGTGACGATCCGGTCCGCCCCACTGAGCCATGTCGTCGCCGCCAGCGCCGGTCGCCTGGCCGCCGCGTCGTCCACCGAAAGCGCCGCGGGCATCGCGTTTTGGATCGTTCGCGCCGATGGCAACCGCATCGGCTACGGGGCACTCACCGCCTACGGTGCCGGGGTTGCGCACGACGCCGAGGTAGCCCTCGGGCAACCCCTCGGACGATCGACCGGCGCGCTGACCGTCACGTGGTCGCGCGGCGCCACGCGCATCAACCCTTTCCCCCTGCTCGCGGCAACGCGGCCCCCGACCCCGTCGCCGAAGGCGGCGCCGTGAACCTCGACCTGCTGACTCGCTTGGCCGAGGCGCATGGACCGTCGGGCCGGGAGGGTGCCGTGGCCGCGATCGTCCGGCCCGAACTCGACGCACTTTGCGAACGCGTAGAGGTCGATCCGCTGGGCTCGGTGCTCGGGTATCGCCCGGCGTCGAACCCGGATGCCCGCCGCCTGATGATCGCCGCCCATATGGACGAGATCGGTCTGATGGTGACCGCCGTTGAGGAGAGCGGGTTCATCCGCGTCATCCCGCTCGGTGGATGGGACGCCCGCACGCTGGTCAGTCAGCGCGTGCTCGTCCACGGTCGTGAGCCGGTTTCCGGCATCGTGGGAACCCCTCCGGTGCATGTACTCACCGCCGAGGCGCGCAACCGCGCCCCGAAACTCGAGGACCTCGTCATCGACGTGGGGCTGCCAGCCGAGCGCGTCCGCGAACTCGTGCGTCCCGGCGACGTCGTCACCCGGGTTCGGGCGCTGGAGCGGGTCGGCGATCTCCTGACGGGCAAGAGCATCGACGACCGGGTTGGGGTCTTCGTGATGATCGAGGCGATGCGCGCCGCCGGGCCGAGCCCCGCTGAGGTGATCGCCGCCGCGACGGTTCAAGAAGAGGTGGGCCTTCGCGGAGCCCGCGTTGCGGCCGCTCGCGTTCGGCCCCACGTCGGCCTGGCGATCGACACCTGCCCGTCTGGCGACGGCCCCGGCCAGAAAGGTGGCGGCACAAAACTCGGCAAGGGTGCCGCGATCCGAGTGATGGATGCCAGCGCCATCGGGTCTCACGAACTGGTCAAGCTTCTCGAACGCCTCGCGATCGAGCGGGAGGTCCCTCATCAGTTCCATGTCTCCGACAAGGGCGGCACCGACACCCAGTCGCTTCAGCTCTCCGGCGACGGCGCCGTGGCCGGCTGCGTCTCGATTCCCCAACGCTATGGGCACTCCAGCATCGAGGCCTGCCACCCCGACGACATCCAGGCGTGCATCGACCTCGTCGCCGCCCTCATCGAAGGCATCGACGGCCTCAACACACCCATCTGACGCTCAAACGAACGCAGAGTCGAAAACATCTGTGTCACCCGAGTGACATGACATAGATCGTCGCTGCCCGCGGGCACGGCATCGCGCATCCTCCTTCGCTGACACTTCAGACCGAAGGAGCGAAAGTGGGTCGACCCCCGCGCCCGATTGGCGGCGGCATCACGTACCACGCGATGGCGAGAGGGAACGATCGCCGCCAGGTCTTTACCTCCGACGACGACCGCCACGACTTTCTCCACCGGCTCGGGCGGGTGTCTGCGCGGCACGGCTGGCGGTGCCTCGCCTACTGCCTCATGGGCAACCACTTCCATCTCGTTGTCACAACGCCGACGCCGAGCCTTCCGGACGGGATGCGCGACCTGCTGGGTGGATTCGCGCGCAGCGCAAATCACCGGAACGGCTCCACGGGACACCTCTTCGGCGATCGTTATCGGGAAGTCGTGGTCGACAGCGACCGTCAGCTCGCCGCGGTGATCGCGTACGTGCTCGACAACCCGGTGCGTGCCAGGCTGGTGACGAGTTGCGACCAGTGGCGGTGGAGTAGTTGTTCCGCCCTTCTGGGGCTCGAGCCAGCGCCATCCTTCCTTCATGTCGTCGACGCCCTCAGCGTCTTGTCGGACAACGTGGGCGTCGCTCGCGAGGTCCTTCGAACTCTCCTGGCCCTTGACTCGGAGGATCTCGACGTCTCGATCGCGCAGCTACCACGCTCGGGAGTCGCGCCGCAGGCCGGGGCACCCCCCAACCGGCACAGACCGACGATCGCGGGGATCTTCTTTCTCTCTTCGTTGCCTGAAGGGATCGCGAGCTGCATCGAAGCCGGCTACAGCCAGGTCGAAATCGCTGGGTTCCTCGGCGTCACGCCCTCTGCAATCAGCCAGCGAATGCGGCGGGCGATGGGGGTAGCACACGCGGCCAACCACTAAACCGGTTAACTAATGTCATTCGAGTGGCACGGTCTCTCTCTATGCGATCAGGATGCCGGCGACAGCGCCGCCGATGACGACGGCGCTCGTCAGGCTGAGGACAAGGCCGTTCAGGCGGCCGTAGGCCATGCTGCCGCGGCCCAGGCCGGAAAGGGCAAAGGCCGCGGCCGCACCGCCCACCAGGCCTCCGAGGTGGCCGCCGATCGAGATGCCGGGGAGCGCGAAAGTAATGCCGAGGTTCAGGAGCAGCAGGAATCCGATCGAGCTGCTCATCACCTCCATGCCACGCTGCTGGGAAAGAATCAGGAGCGCCGCCATGAGGCCGAAAACGCCGCCCGATGCTCCCACGGTGAACGCGTCCGGGGACAAGAGCAGCGCGCCGGCGGAGCCCCAGAGAACTGCCGCGACGTAGATGGCGAGCATCCGGGTCGAGCCGATCAGGCGCTCGAGGATCCCGCCGAGGAACCACAGCGCCCACATATTGAAGCCGATGTGGAAGAACTGCTCGTGAGTGAAACCGCTGGTCACCAGCCGCCACCACTCGCCGTCGGCGACCAGCGGGCCATACAACGCGAAATCAGAAACGATCGAGGCGCTCCCGCCCCTCTGGGCAAGCTGGGCCAGGAAAACGATGACGTTCAGGGCGATCAGGATCATCGTCACCGGGATGTCGCTCCGACCAGAGCCCGCGATCCCACGGGCTTGGCGCGTCATCGAACGCTTCGGCTTGACGCCTGTGGAGCACTCGGGACAGCGCACCCCGACGGCTGACTGCCTCATGCAATCGGTACAAATCGGCCGCTCGCAGTTCGAACATGAGATCAAAGTCTCGCGACCGGAGTGTTTGTAGCAACGCATGACGTTGCCGGCGACGGTGTCCTCGGGAGTGCTCACAGCAGGCAATGGTAGCCGGAGTTTCGCGAGATCGACCGATGGCCGTTACGGTGATTCGCGATCAACGTCTCGCCCAAGGAGCACCGATGCCGGAGTGGTTCATCATCAACGTCGCCGACGCGCCCGCGGTGCATCACCCCAACGCCGGCACTTACGTCCCGTTCGAGCGTCCGGAGAGCAAGTTCCCGGAGTTCGGGATCAACATCCACGTCCTCAAGCCCGGTGAGCCGAACGCGAAGTACCACGCCGAGGCGGCGCAGGAGGACTTTTTCGTGCTTGCCGGCGAGTGTCGCGCGATCATCGACGGTGAGGAACGGCCTCTTCGCACCTGGGACTTCGTCCACTGCCCGGCCGGAACCGAGCATGTCTTCGTCGGCGCCGGAACGGGCCCATGCGCCATCCTGATGGTCGGGGCTCGCGGGGGCGGTGACAGAGCCTGCAACTACCCGACAGACGCCGTCGCCGCACGGTTCAACGCATCAGCGGCGGAGTCGACCACGCTCCCACAGGAGGCCTACGCCGACTGGGACAACACCTTCACACCGACCCAGCTTTCCTGGCCCATCGGCTGAACCCGGCCGGGCCCAACGCCGAGCGACGGCCGCGGCGGCGGCTCTTGCGGAACGCGAACAGGCAGAACACCCCCGCAACGACGAGCCCGAGGGCCGTGCGCTCCGGGCTGACCATCCAGCACACGATCAGGCCGATGAGCAAGAGCCCGACCATTGCGATGCGGGCCCGGCGGCGGGCGTGAATCGGGTCCTTCGCGGGCATCGGCATCACGGTGTCGATGTAGTTGGCGATCGCCAGCTGCTCCGACAGGCTGCGTGGCCCTCCCGCAAGCGGCGGGTCACCGAGATCGCGCCATCCCTCGCGCCGGGCGACGTCACCGACGAGGGCGAGCTGTTGGTCTGTAATCTGTGGGGAGGCCATGGGTCTGTCTCTTCGGCAGAACCGTGCCGAACTTGAGTCCCCCGCGATCCGCAACATTCAGCACGAGCGTCCGGCCATTGACGGAAGCGCCCGTGGGGGTCTTGAATCCCTGGTTCACACGTCGGCCCGCCGGGTCGAGGTGGCACCCCCCATCGTTCTTCTCAAGAACGACGACTTCCGAGGCCGCGTATGAGCTCAGGGCCCCCGCCGTTCGCGACGATGCCGCCCCACGGTATCCCCGACCTCATCGAACACGACGCATGCGCCCTGGCGGCCTTCGCGACCCGCGACGGCAAACCCAGCCGCGCGATGGTCGAACACGCGCTGATATCCCTGCAGCTCATGGTGCACCGCTCGGGGAGCGTCGACGGTGAGGGCGACGGCAGCGGACTCTTGCTCGACCTTCCGCGCCCCCTTTGGCGGCGGCGACTGACTCAGGTCGGCCTCGACGCGGGCGCTGTCGATGATCCACGCTTCGTTGTCGGTCACATCTTCTTCGACAGCGAGGACGCCGCCGACACTCATGGCGCGCGCATGCGGGAGATCCTTACCCGCCGCGGCTTCGAGATTCTCAGCTTCGGCGAGGGCACCGTCGACCGGTCGGCCCTTGGGCCCCGGGCCGCGGAGACACCACCGGTTTTCTGGCAGCTCGCCGCACTCGCATCCGACGGCCCGAACGCATCGCGCGACTGTTACCGCGCGATGGTCGAATTCGAGCATGAGCTCGACTGCCACGTTGCCTCGTTCTCGGCCAACGACGTCGTGTACAAGGTCCAAGGTCAGCCGGAGGTCATCCCTCGGTTCTATCCGGAGATGAGCGAGCCCGATTTCGGGGCGTCGCGAATCATCGCCCACAACCGTTACTCGACGAACACGTACCCCACGTTCAGCCGAGTGCAGCCGTTCTCGGTGCTCGGGCACAACGGTGAGATCAACACGATCGCCCAGCTGCGCGAGCAGTGCCTACAGCTCGGCCTTCCGATCAGCCGCGACGGCTCCGATTCGCAAGACCTCAACCGCCTCCTCGAGGGCCTGATCTTCGAAAGTGGCCTGTCGCTGCTCGAGGCCGTCGAGTTCGCGTTCCCGCCGATCCTCGGTGAGGTGCACCGCCTGCCGGCGCATCTGCAAGACCTCTACGTCCACTACCGCGAGGCCCTCGGCCCGTACGCACAGGGGCCCGTGGCCCTTGCCGCGCGTGCCGGTTCGGAAATGGTCTGCGCGGTGGACGCCATGGGTCTGCGCCCGCTGTGGTGGATCGAGACCGACGATTGGTACGTGGTTTCTTCTGAGCCGGGCGTCATTCCGGTGAACGACCTGACGCGCGACCCGCAGCCGCTTGCACCGGGCGAGAAGGTCGCGATCGTCCTCGGCGACGACGGCGTGCCGAAGGTGCTCGACTACTGGGACCTCCAGCGCGAGGTCTACGCCCGCGCCAAAAGCCGCGGCGCGCTTCCCACCGCCGAGACCCGCGCCCGCCTCGCCGGGGGCCTTGACCCGACCGCGGTCGGCGCCTACCTCAACGGCACCGATACCGAGCCGGAGATGGGGCTCGACATCCTGCAGGCGTCGGCCGGGTGGATCGAAAGCGACAAGCAGCAGGTCGAGTTCCACGCCGAGCGTGGCGCCGAGCCGATCGGCTCCCTGGGCTGGGATGGACCGCTGGGACCGTTCACCCCGGTGCCGATGCCGTTGTCCGACTACCTTCAGGAAACCGTCGCCGTCGTAACGAACCCGGCGATCGACCGCGAGCGTGAAGTCGAGCACTTCAGCACTCGCGTCGTGCTCGGGCGTCGCCCCCCGATTCAGGGCGTCGAGCCAGAGCCCCCGCAGCGGTGCGAGCTGCGCATGCCGGTGATCCTCGGTGGAATGCGCCTTGGAGCAGGCTTTTCGATCCCGGAGATGCGGCGGGTCGCCGTCGGTCAAGGCGTGGCGATTATGGAAGACGTCGTTGCCGCGTGGTCCGGCAAGGTCACGCACATCTCGCTCGCCTACGAGGTGTCGTCGAACCTGCGCACCCACATCGATGCGATGTGCACCGAGGCCATCGAGGCCGTCCGCGCCGGCACCGAGCTGGTGGTGGTGCACGACCTCGCGGCCGGCCCGGACCAGCGCGTCTGCGACCCCCACGTTGCCCTGGCGGCGGTCGACCGTGCCCTGCGCTACGACTACCAGGACGACGGCAGCTCGATCCGCCGCCACACGAGCCTCATCCTCCAGGCCGCAGGTCTTCGCAACGTCCACGACATCATGGTGGCCCTCGGTCTTGGCGCTCAGGCCGTCGTGCCGTACGCCATGCTCGAGTACGCCGTGCAGGCTAATCCCGAGCCGGTCGTGGCGGCCACGAACCTGCTCGACGCGTTGCAGAAGGGCATCGAGAAGGTGCTCTCGACCCTTGGCATCCACGAGCTGCGCGGCTACGCGCGACTGATGTCGGCGATCGGGATCGCCCCCGAGGTGCTCGACGTGATCGGCATGCCGGGCTTTTGCGCCAGCGACGGCCGCGGCCTCGGTTTCGACGGCCTCGAGGATGTCGCCGAGCTGGGTCGCCGCATCCGGGCTGGCGAGGAGAGCCCCGCGAAGGTCAAGTTGCCGCGGATGTACCCGAAGGTCTGGAAGGCCCTCGCACGCGTCGCCAACTCGGAGCGCGGCTACGCCGAGTACGCCGAGAGCCTCGAGGTGCTCGAGCGCGAACAGCCCGTGGCGATCCGCCACGCGATCGCACCGCAGCTCGCCCCCGAGGACGAACGTATTCCGGCCGATCGGGTCGACGCAGGAGTGGGTGAGCACAGCCTGCCGTTCATCATCAGCTCGATGAGCTTCGGCAGCCAGAACGAGGTGGCCTTTCGCGCCTACGCCGAGGCCGCGATGCAGGCCGACATGCTGTGCATGAACGGCGAGGGTGGCGAGATCCCCGACATGTACGGCAAGTACCCGAAGCACCGCGGCCAGCAGATCGCCAGCGGTCGTTTCGGCGTCAGCTCGATGCTGATCAACAGCTCCGAGCTCGTGGAGATCAAGATCGGCCAGGGCGCCAAGCCCGGCGAGGGGGGTCACCTGCCGGGATCCAAGGTCACCGCGGCCATCGCCCGGGCCCGCAACGCCCAGGTCGGTAGCGACCTCATCAGCCCCTCCAACAACCACGATCTCTACTCGATCGAGGATCTCGCGCAGCTCATCGACGAGTTGAAGACCGCAAACCCGCACGTCCGCGTCGTCGTGAAGGTGCCCGTCGTTCCCGGTATCGGAACAATCGCGATCGGAATCGCCAAGGCCGGAGCCGACGTCATCACGATGTCCGGCTTCGACGGTGGCACCGGTGCCGCGCGTCAGCACGCCCTGCGGCGCGCCGGACTTCCCTGCGAGATCGGGACCGTGCTTGCGCACCATGCACTCACCGAGGCGGGGATCCGCGATCGGGTCGAGATTTGGGCCGACGGTGGCCTGCGTAGCGCCGTCGACGCCGTGAAGCTCGTCTGCCTGGGGGCAAATCGACTCGGCTTCGGTACCGCCGCGATGGTCGCCATCGGCTGCACGATCTGCCGTGGCTGTCAGCTCGACACCTGTCACGTCGGTATCGCCACCCAGATGGAAGATGAGCACGAGGCCAAGGAACGCGGCCTGAAGCGGTTCGTGCCACGTGTCTACGACCCCGCGGTCGCGTGCCTCGTCCGGTACTTCACCGAGATGGGCGACGCGATGCGCGAGCTCGTCGGGCAGATGGGCGCCCGCTCCCTCCAGGAGCTTGTCGGTCAGGCCGACCGGCTCGTGCAGGTCTCACACCACGACCGTCTCGACCTGACCAGCCTGCTCACGCCCGTTGAGCAGCGAATTATCACCACGGCCTCGGGTCTTCCCCGCTTCTTTCGGGCGTTCAACCCGCCGCCGGCGCAGCGCACACCCGAGTTGGCGGCCGAACGGCTCGCCGCCGGCGGTGCCCTCGCGGTGGAAGAGCAGACCACCACCGCCGCCGATCGGAACCTCGGAACCGACCTCGCGGGGCTGATCGCGCGCTCGCACACCGGGGTGAACCCCCTCTGGTCGGCCGTCGATGTCGAGGCGACAAACGGCTCGGCTAACGGGTCATCGCCCACCAACGGCTCGGGTAAGGGATCGAGCAACGGCCACGCTCCGACACTCGTCGACCTTGCGTTCACGAACGGCGCTGCAGCAGGAGGTGGCCTCGCCGCCTTCATCGTGGCCGGCATGCGTATCCGCGTCCTCGGTGGCGCCCAGGATGGCGTCGGCAAGTGCGCGCTGGGCGGCGAGGTCCAGGTACTCAAGGCCCAGAACCGTCGCGGCCAATGGGTCGGGGGCCACGTGGGCAAAAGCTTTGCGTACGGTGCCCAAAAGGGCCTCTTCCTCATCCAGGGAAATGCCGATGCGCGCGCGGGTATTCGCCTGTCCGGCGCCGACATCGTCCTCGGAGGCGAACCGACGCAGCCGCTCGACGACAAGCTCGGCACCCTCGCCGCGCGCTCGAACCTGAAGGGTTTCGCGTTCGAATACATGACCGGTGGTCGCGCGGTGGTGCTGGGCGACCCCGGCCCATGGCTTGCCAGCGGAATGACCGGCGGCTCGGTCTATGTGCGCCAGAACGCCGACTGGAAGCTCGATCAGGCGGCGATCCGACGGCGGTTGTCGAAGGCGGCGAAGGTAAGCCTGAAGGAATTGGACGAGACCGACGTGCAGAACGTCCAAGAGCTACTCGGGGAGTATCAGCGTGCGTTGAGCGAGGCCGGTCAGATCGAGGCCGCCGAACGGGTCCAGCCGCTGATCGACGACCCGGTGGAGCACTTCATCTCGCTGCAGCCGGTCAGCCAGCAGGCCGACCCGAACATCTCGACCGAATAGCTCTTCCCCGCGCACTCGGCGACGCCGGTGAGCGGGGGGTGTGTCAGGCGACTCCGGCGGCCTCCGCCGCGGATTCCCATTCATGCAGGGCCCACGAAAGGTCTTTCTGGAGCTGCTCGTGGCGCTGGCCCGCCTCGGCCAGCCGCGCCCGGTCGGCAAGGACGTCGGGGTCGATCAGCTCGATCTCGACGTTCGCCACCTGGGTCTCCAGCTCGGCCACCCGCTTTTCGAGCCGCTTCATGTCACGGGCGGCACGCCCCGACGAGCGCGGCGCGGTCGGCTCGGCCTGCGGCAGCACCGTCTTTTTGGCCGCTTTCGGGGCCGGCGTCGGCTTCGACGGTACGGCAGCGGCCTCGGCGCGTGAGCGCAGCAGGTCGAGCCACCCACCGGGCCGTAGTACGACCTTCTGATCTTCGATCGCGAGGGTGCTCGTCGCGACCGCGTCGATCAGGGCGCGATCGTGGGAGATCAGGACCACCGTGCCGTCGTAGGCCTGGATGGCATCCTCGAGGGCCTCGCGGCTTTCGGTGTCGAGGTGGTTGGTGGGCTCATCCAAAACGAGCAGGTTTCCCCCACCGGCGACCAACGCCACCAGGCTGAGCCGCCGACGTTCACCGCCCGACAATGCGTCGACCCGCCGGTCGGCCATGTCGGCGCCGAAAAGAAAGCTGCCGAGAATCGTCCGCGCCTGGGTGCGGGTCAGCGAACTCTCGCTGAGGATCGTCTCGACGACCGTCCGGTCGCCACGCAGATCAGTCTCGTGCTGGGAGAAGTACGCCAGCTCGACGCGATGGCCGACGCTCACACGCCCACCGGACGGTTTACGCAATCCGATCAGCGTTTCGACGAGGGTGGTCTTGCCGGTTCCGTTCGGCCCCACCACCGCGAGTCGCTGCCCACGCTCGAGGGCGAACCCCGCCCCTGAGACGAGTGTTCGGTCACCGACGCGAACGTCGAGGCCATCGACCTCCATGACGACGCGACCGCTGCGACCCGCAGGGGGAAACCCAAACGCCAAGGAATCGCGCCGCCGCGGTACGTCGATGCGGTCGATCTTGTCGAGGCGTTTTTGACGGCTGGAGGCCTGCTTGCTCTTGGTGCCGGCCTTCCACCGCTCGACGAAGCGCTCCAATCGGACGATTTCGGCCCGTTGGCGCTCCGACTCGGCGACCTGCTGTTCCAAGGCGACCGCACGGGCGGTCCGGTAGGCCGAGTACCCCATCGGCCAGACCTTGCCGCGGCCACCCTCGATCTCGAGGATGCCGGTGGCCACCGACTCCAGGAACCAGCGGTCGTGCGAGACCACCACGACGGCGGCCCCGAGCTCGCTGACCGCCTCCTCCAACCACTCGGCGCTCGTCACATCGAGGTGGTTGGTCGGTTCGTCGAGCAGCAGCACATCGGGCCGAGAAACGAGTGCTCGGGCCAACGACGCGCGTGTCAGCTCTCCCCCACTGAACGACGACAGGGGGTCTTCCAGCCGGGCGTCAGGGATCTTCAGGCCGCGTGTGACACGGCCGAGCCACGCCCTCCAGGCGTAGCCGCCGGCAGCCTCGAGGCGCGCCGTCGCACGCTCGTAGGCGGCCATGACCTCCGGACCTGCATCGCCTGCGGCCATCCGGGCCTCGAGCGCGGCGAGCTCGTTTTCGGCGGCCTGCGCGTCGGCGACGCCCTCGGCGACGTACAGGCCAAGGGTGATGTCGCGGTGCAGGGGCGGACGCTGGTCGTGCAGGGCAATCCGCGCGCCACGCGGCATCGACACCGCGCCGGTATCGGCGGGGATCTCTCCTGCGAGGATGCGCAGCAGGGTGGTCTTGCCCTCGCCGTTGCGCCCGACGACCGCAAGGCGGTCGCCCGGGTCGACCCGAAAGGCAAGGTTGTCGAGGACGGTGCGGGCACCGAAGGCTTTGGTCAGCTGGGAGACGTTCACGACCGGGTAGGGTAGCGCCCGTGTCGAGCTCTGCCAGCCCCCTCATCGATCAGGCCGGTGTCGAGACCGTCGTGGCGTCTGCATATGCGGCCGGTCGTGCGGCCCTCGACTTCGAGTTTCTGTGGGAACGCAGCTACGCTCCGCTGCCATGTTTGGCCCAGTTGGCGGTCGGCGACGAGGTCCACCTCATCGACCCCGTCGAGGGCGCGCCGCTCGCGCCCATCGCCGCGATGGTGGCCGATCCCGACTTCACCGTGGTCATGCACGCTCCGTCGGCCGATCTCACCCTGCTGGGCATGCAGTTCGGCACGGTGCCCCAGAACATCATCGACGTGCAGTTGATGGCCGGCTTCGTGGGCTTGGGCGCGGGTCAGGGCCTGTCGACGTTGCTCGATCGCGTACTGAAGGTGCGCCTCGACAAAGGAGAGCAGTACACCGACTGGAGCCGCCGGCCGCTGTCGGAGAATCAGCTCACCTACGCCGCCGCCGATGTCGAGAACCTCTTCGCCTTGAGTGACGAACTGGCGTCACGAGCCGAGCAGCTCGGCCGAGCGGCATGGGTTTCCGAAGAACACGCGCGTCGCTACGGCCCCGACTCGCGCTGGACACCCGACCCGGATGAGTCGTGGCGGCGGGTGAAGGGTCAGGGCAAGCTCGGCCCGCGTGACCGCGCGGTCTTGAAAGCGGCTGCCGGGTGGCGCGAGCGCGAAGCCGCGCGCCGCGACAAGCCGACTTCGTGGATCGTCCCCGACCGCACCCTGCTGGAGATCGCTCGACGTAAACCGGCGACGCGCCAAGCACTGATGAACGAACGCGGTCTTCCTGAACGGATGCGACCGCAGGACGCCGACGCGTTGATCGAGGCCATCGTTGCGGCGAAGGATGCTGAGCCGATCCCTTTGCCGGCCGCCCCGCCTGCCGAGGTTCAGGCGCGTCTGGAGATTCTCGCACCCCTCGGCCAGGTGCTGGTCGGAGCCCGAGCAGCCGAGGTCGATCTCGCCCCGACGCTCCTCGCGACTCGCGATGAGGTCGAATCACATCTGGTCTACGCCATGACCGGTGCCACCGACCGGGTGTCGCCACTGCGCTCGGGCTGGCGTTACGAGCTGGCCGGATCAGCCCTGGAGGATCTCGCCGCCGGCCGGATCGCGCTGGCCTGCGCCCCGACCCGGCCCTATCTGCGCGAAATCTCCCCTGGGCAAGAAATCCACTGACGAACGGCGTACCTCATGCGGCACGCGCAGGCCGTTCGTCGTGGTCGCCGTGCAGGTGCTGGCAACCGGGGGTGGTGCAGACCGCCTCAGCGCTGGGGTCGAGTCGGTCGAGGAGTGCCTGAATGCGAATGGCAGAAAGATCGATGGGGAACGTGGCGGTGCTCATG
>JANLSO010000050.1:0-6779 GCA_031362405.1 Thermoleophilia bacterium
GCCGGGCGAACCCGCGACCGAGGGTTCCGAAGGCTGGCCCAGGAGTGAGGGCGACGCGGCCGTGCTGGAGGAAGTGCTTCGCGGGGTCGGGGCCGAGGCCGAGCTCGCGGCAGTCCAGCCAGGCCAGGTAGGTCGCCTGCCCGGGCTCGTAGTGCACTCCGGGCAGGCGATCGGCGAGCAATCTCGGCAACCATCTGCGCGTTTCGTCCAGGTACGCGCAGAGGTCATCGAGCCAGGGCTCGGCCTCGGCGAATGCCGACTCGCTGGCAAGGACTCCGAGATGCCCCGCTCGCGCCGCCAGGTTGGCCGGTAGACCCGCCACCGCCCGGCGCATCACGTCGGACGTCGCGACCAGCATCGCGCATTTCAGGCCGGCGAGGTTCCAGGCCTTCGATGCCGACGTCAGTGTGATCGCCCGTTCTGCCGCGCGGCCGGGAAGCGAGCCAAAGGGCACGTGCTCCGCCCCCGCGAGCACGAGCGGTGAGTGGATCTCGTCAGACAGCACCACCGCGTCGTACTGGTTGACGATATGGGCGACGGCCAGCAGCTCGTCGCGATCCGCGACGTACCCGGTCGGGTTGTGCGGGTTGCACAGCAGCAGCGTGTTGGCACCCGCCGCGAATGCGGCGCGGATGCCGTCGAGCGGCAGGCGGCCACCCGCATTGGATCCGAGCAGGGGGACCTCGACCACCCGGCGGCCCGTCTCGGCGATAACCGAGTAGAACGGCGCATATACCGGGGTGTTGATGATCACCCCCGCTCCCGTCGTTGTCAGGCCCCGCAGAAGTTCGGCGACCCCGACCATGACGTCGGGGGCGGCCACGACCGACGTGGAATCGACATCCCAGGCCCAGCGTCGGGCCGCAAAAGCGGCGAACTGCGCCGCAAGCCGAGAACCGTCGGCGTAGGCGTATCCCAGATCACCTTCCGAAATGGCCTGAGCCATAACGCGACTGATCGCGGGGGCCAGAGGGAAGTCCATCTCGGCAACGAACACCGGCAGGACGTCGGCAGGATACGTCGCCCACTTCTCGCTGCGACGGCGACGCAACTGCTCGAGCGAGACCGCGTCAAACGAGTTTCCGTGCGCAGTCAGGCTCACGCTTTGAGGTACGGCTCCCAGCTTTTCGGGCGTCGTGGAGCGGCAACCGCGATGAAGACATCCGGAGGCGGAGGCTTTGGCGTGTTGTAGGGGTGCATTTGAGCTTCGTGGGGCAGGCGGTCGGCCTTGCGCACGTTGCACGGCGCGCAGGAGGTCACGACGTTCTCCCAGTTCGAGCGACCGCCGCGGCTCTTAGGGACGACGTGGTCGACGGTCAGATGCGAACCCGAGCCACAGTATTGGCAGGCGTAGCCATCGCGGGCGAAGACCGCCCGGCGTGAGATTTTGCGCGACTCGTTGCGGGGCACGCGTACGTAGTAGACCAGCCGGATCACCAGCGGGAAGGCGTGGGTGGTCGTCGCGCTGCGCAGACCGCGGACGGCTCGCTCGAGCACTTCCGCCTTCTCCTTGAGCACCAGCACGACCGCGCGTTGCAGCGAGCAGACGTTGATCGGCTCGTAGGTCGCGTTCAGGACGAGGACCTGCTGGGCCATGGGCTCCACGAGGTCAGTAAGTGGCTGGGTCACGGTGGAGTTTAGCCAGACCTGCACAGACTGCGACCGACGCCTCCCCCATGTGACGAATCGGTGTTCCGGCGCGCCCGCCTGGCTGTCCTTTGTCGACGACCTCAAACTAGCGTGGGCGGGCTCGCAACCGAGGAGTGCCCCGTGTCACCAGTCCGTCGGCCCCGAATCGGCCGCTGTTTTCCCCTCTTCGCCGCCGCGCTCGTGTCGGGCGCGGCAGCCGCCCCATCCCAGGCCAGCCTGTCGCTGGTCTACGACACCTCCGCGACGGTGAAAGACCTCGTTTCCCCCGGAGGCCAGCGTGGCCTGACGCCCGAACGCGGTGCCCTGCGGCAAGACCCCGGGGGCGGTGGGATGTTCGCCCCCGGTGACAACGCCCGGTACCGCGTGGCGAAGGTCAGCGACGAGGACATCGCCGCGAGATCAGCCGGGGACATCGCCGAGCTTCTGCGCGGCCAGATCCGGCGAGGGCGGGTCGGCGCGACATCGCACCTCGTCTCCGTCGACGAGATCGGGCGACCCTTCGGCGAAGCTCCACCGGCATCTCCCCGGCGCGGCGCAGGACCGCGGGCCGTCGACCCCAACTCCCCCGGGGCGCGGTTCAGCGCCGCGATGCAGATGCTCGCCGGCGAGGAGAGCCCGTATGGCGGCACCTGGGCATCGCGAGTCCACGTATACATCGCACCCGCCATGAGCACCGCAATCGGGGCGGGCCGGGGGCCCAACCGAAACCTCGGGCGCGACCAGAAACCCCACCGGCCGAGCTGGCAGGCCGTGATGCCGGGCCTTGCCCTGGCAGGAGGCGTGCACCTGCAGATGTACAACGGCAAGGGCGGCAGCCCCTCGATGTTCTCGGCGACGAACTGGCGCCGGGTGCCCGCGGGGTTCATCGAACTTTTTGGCCGTTACGGCGGCGACGGCGCGCGGGTCCATTTCATCTTCACCGGAGGTGGGGTACCGGCCGGGGCCCGCGGATGCTCGGGATCGCAGAACTGCGCGTGGAAGCTCGCCGAGTCGACACCCGCGGGGCAGGCGATCCTCGCCAATGGGCCCGGGATCTACCGGATCGGCGGCGATGCCCGCGCCTGGATGCGGGAGTTCAACGGGCGCTTTCCGTGAGGCGGGGGTTAGGTAACTCGCGGGCCCGGTCGATGTACGAGCCATGCATCGATCTCGTAGTCGCCTCGGCTCGGCGGTTGTTGCCCTCGCGGCAGCCGCACTCGCGGTTGTCGCCGCCCCACGGGCAGATGCCCGGATGTCGTTGGTCTATGACACGAGCGAGGTCGTGCAGCGGTTGGTCACGCCACCCGTCGGCGCCGGACTGACCCCTGCACGCGGAGCGCTGCGGCAAGACCCCGGCACGGGCGGGATGCTCGCGCCCGGCGACAACGCGCCGTACCGAGTGTCGAAGATCGATGAGAAGGCCTTTCTGTCGCTGACACCCGCGCAGATCGCGGAGACGTTGAAGGGCGAGATCACCGAAGGGGACGATGGAGCGCTCAGCCATCTCGTGGCGATCGACGAGATCGGTCGCCCGTTCGGCGAAGAGCCGCCCTCGCGCCCCACACGTGGCGCGACCCTTGCCCCGGTCGACCCGAACTCGGTTGGCGCGCGCTTCAGCGAAGCACTGCGCATCCTGGCTGCCGAGGAAAGCCCCTGGGGCGGAACCTGGGCGTCGCGAGTGCATGTCTACCTCGCGCCTGGCGTGGTCACGTCAATCGGCGTCGGCCGTGGCCCCGAGCGAAACCTCGGTCGCGATCGCAAGCCGCACCGCCCGACGTGGCGGGGTGTGATGCCGGGCCTGGCCCTCACCGGTGGCGTACACCTGCAGATGTACCACGGGCTCGGGGGCGTCGTGACGGCCTTCACGGCCTCCGAATGGCGAGCATCATCCGGCGGCGTCCTCAAGCTCCTCGCCCGCTACGCAGGCGATGCCCGCCGGGTGCACTTCCTGTTCAGCGCAACCGGCACGCCTGCCGGTGCCACGGGATGCACCGACGCCCAGAACTGCTCGTGGAAACTGGCCGAGGCAACGCCCGGCGGGCGCACGATTCTCGCCAACGGTGCGGGCGTCTATCGGATCGGGGCCGACGCCGAGAACTGGCTGCGCGAGTTCAACCTGCGCTTTCCCTGACGCGTCACTCCGGCGCCCCGACGGGGTACGAACCCAGCGAGATCACACGCGCCACGCCCTGGTCTTCGATGGCGCGAATCGCCGCCGACACCGGCATGTCACGTGACTGGCTGCCCTCGAGATCCATGAAGAACAGGTAGCGCCCCAGGCCGGTCTTGGCCGGTCGGCTCTCCAGCTTTGTCAGGTTGACGGCTCGCATCGCAAGCTCCTGCAGGATCGCCAGCAGGGCTCCCGGCCGGTCGCGGTTCAGCGCGCAGATGATCGACGTGCGAAAGCGTCCGGGCCCGTCAGATGGCGCCGGCTCGGTACCCAGCAGGATGAACCGCGTCGTGTTGTGCGGGTTGTCTTCGATGTCGGCGCTGATCACGTTGCCGGCGTAGATATCGGCTGCGCGCAGGTTGCCGATCGCCGCCCAGGGCTCGTCCGATGACGTCACGATCCGCACGGCGTCGGCGGTCGAGTTGCTGGCCACGACCTCGACGTCGGGCAGGTTACGCCGCAGGTAACGGCCGCACTGAGCCGTGCCTTGGGGGTGTGACAGCACCCGCTTGACATCACCGAGCTCGAGCCCCGCCCGGGCGATCAGGTGATGGCGGATCGGGTGGAGGGCCTCGGCGCGAATCACCAGACCCCGCGGGCCGAATGCCAGCTGATCAAGGGTCTGGTTGACGGATCCCTCGATCGAGTTCTCGATCGGCACGAGCGCCTCGGCCACCTCACCCGAGGCCACCCCTTCGAAACAGTCGAGCACGGTCGCGAACGGTGCGATCCGGGTGTCAGAGCCAGGGCCGAGAAGTGTGAGAAGCGCTTCTTCTGTGAATGTCCCGGCGGGGCCGAGGTACCCGACGCTCACGGGGTCGGCTCGCCGTCAGCCATCGTCGGCGGGGGGGCCGGGGTCGGTCGCGCCGCGCGCGGGCCCATGGCGAGCACGACGGCGCGCTCTTCCTCCGGCGAGAGGCGCTGGTTGCAGACGCCGTCGACGAGTTCTTTCAAGTAGACCCGGGCGTGATCGCGTGAGTGCAGGCTGGTGATGACGTTACCGGTCCGCGACTGATCGAGCAGTGCCACCGACCACGACTGCTGCCCACCCATGTCGCGGTAGGCGTCATAACGAACCATTCCCTGGAATCGCAGCGCCCGCGACAGCTCGCGCTCGGTGATTTCCCCCTGGCGTTCCATCAAGGCTTCCAGGTCTTTCAGGGCGACGCGAACTTCGGCGATCTCATTGCGCAGCAGGGCCTGCGCGTCGACGAGCGATACCGACACCCCGTCGGCCATCAGAACGTTCTGCGCGCTGCGCAGGCGACGCACACGCATCCAGCTCGCGGTGGCGAGCCCGAGGGCCGCGACCCCGGGCACCGCGGCCCCCGCGATCGCGCCGATCACAACGGTGTCCATGCCGAGAACGCTAGTGGACCGGGCGGCCCACTAGTTGAACACGATCTTGACCTGGTAGTCGGCGGCGTTGTTGGCGGTATTCCGTTCGAGGTCCACGGGAGCCACTTTGACGTTGAGGGTGCCGACCTTGCCGAAGCTGACCTGGTCTCCGGTCGGCGCCTTGAGCTTCACCTCGACGGTCTTGCCCTTGGCGATCAACGGGATCGTCGCCTCGGTGGTCAGCGGGGGGCGACTGTTGTCGGCGTAGGTGAAGGTCGCGGTGACCTTGACGTTTTCCTCGTCGAAGTCACCACTGTCTTCGACGGTCACGAGCCAGTCGGTGAGGTCGGTCGTGAGGTCGGTTGTCGCCGTGGTCGAAAGAGCGGTGCCGTCGGGAGACGCCGTGACGCCGACCAGCGAGTTGCCGCGACGGCCACCGGTCGTGCTGCCGCCGTTCGACGTAGAGCCGCCCTTCAACGTGGTGACGATGGTGGCTGCACCGGCCTGCGTCGAGTAGTTCTCGGTCGTGCCTGGAAGGAACACGGCGGTCTCGGGCACCTCGATGCCGCTGACATTGTCGGCGGTCAGAGCCGCCCGAGCGGGACCAACGAAACCGTCTTGGTAGATGACATCACTCGCGGCGAAACGCTTCATGCGGGTCGCGACCGTGAGAGCGCCGGTCTCTTTATTCGTGCCCTGGAAGATGCCGGGGATGTCGTCGGCGAGCAGGGCGAGGTTCGTCGCTCGGTAGCGCAGCGCCGTCAAAAGCGCGGCATCGGCATCACGCATCGGACCGGGTGGGCTGAGACCGTCGGCGCGCTTGGCCAAGTCATCGGCCTTGCCCGCCAGAGCCTTCACGCTCGCCTGGAGGTCTCCCGCCTTCTTGTTTTCCTTGTTGGCCAACAGGGCCAGAAGTTGCTTGCCCTGGTCTTTCGAATCGTCCGAGATCTGAACGGCGTTATTGGTGTAGCGCTTGTACGAGTCGACCAGCGCACTGCGACGGCAGTCTTGGACGACCAGCGCGAGGACGATTCCGAGGATGATGATGAAACCGACCGCCAGGGCGATCCGAGCGATCGGGCTCTGGAGGTTGATGCCGCCGATGCTCGCGCCGCGGCCTCCGCGACCGGCGCCGCCGGAGCGTGGGCGAGATGGGAGACGGACGCCACGACCACGCGCGGGCCGTGCAAACCGGGTCTCCGGCCGGGTCGCCCCGCCAGCGCGCGACCGGCGGCCGCGGCGGGGTGGCTCGTCGTCGCGGGAGATGTCGTCGAAACCGAAGTCTTCCGGCTCGGCGCGTGCGCCGGGTTCCGCGTCGGGATCATCAAAGAACGACGGGTTCTCGCCGACGTCGCTGATGTCCTTGATGTCCCGATCCTGATCAGGACGGGGGCGGCGGCCAGTCGACCCGGTGTCGCCGTCGTCGAAGTCGTCCTCGGGACGTTCGTCGTCAGCCATCGCCTCAGCGACCCATCACGGCGTATGTGAGAGAGCGACACGTCACGCGGGAACCACCATCATGGGCGAGGGGGGACTCGAACCCCCAAGCTCTACGAGCACTAGACCCTGAACCTAGCGTGTCTACCAATTCCACCACTCGCCCGCGCAGTCCTGCTCTCAGGGTGCCGAACCTTACCACGGG
>JANLSO010000102.1:0-10109 GCA_031362405.1 Thermoleophilia bacterium
AAAACGACCCTTGTCGACGCCATGCTCTGGCAGACCGGCTCGTTCCGCGACAACCAAGACGTCAACACGCGCGTCATGGACAGCATGGATCTGGAACGCGAGAAGGGCATCACGATCCTCGCCAAGAACACGGCGATCCGCCACGGCGACGTGACGATCAATGTCATCGACACGCCCGGCCACGCCGACTTCGGTGGCGAGGTCGAGCGGGGCCTTTTCATGGTCGACGGCGTCGTGCTGCTCGTCGACGCCTCTGAGGGCCCGCTGCCGCAGACGCGTTTCGTGCTGAGTAAAGCGCTTGGCCACGGCCTGCCGGTGATCCTCGTGATCAACAAGATCGACCGGCCCGATGCCCGTACCGCCGAGGTCGTCGATGAGGTCTACGAGCTGTTCATCGACCTCGGCGCCGACGAGGCCCAGATCGAGTTCCCGATCGTGTATTGCAACGCGAAGGCCGGCCAGGCATCGATCGACCCCGCGGTGCCGGGTACGAACCTCGAGCCGCTGTTTCAGACGCTGCTGGCCAACGTGCCGCCGCCGGTCTACGACGAAGAGCACCCCCTTCAGGCCCTGGTGACGAACCTCGACGCCTCGCCCTACGTCGGTCGTCTGGCTCTGTGCCGGGTGCACCACGGCACCATCCGCAAGGGCCAGCAGGTCGCCTGGTGCCGGGCCGATGGCACCATCGAGCGCGCCAAGGTCACCGAGCTCTACACCACCGTCGCCCTGGCAAGGGTCGAGACCGACGAGTCGGGCCCCGGCTCGATCGTCGCCGTCGCCGGGCTTCCGGACGTCACGATCGGCGATACGCTCGCCGACCCCGACGACCCGCGCCCCCTCACGGTGCTGAGCGTCGACGAGCCCAGCATGTCGGTGGTGATCGGCACCAACACCTCACCGTTGGCCGGACGCGACGGCACCAAACTCACCGCGCGGATGCTGAAGGCCCGCCTCGACCAGGAGCTGATCGGCAACGTCAGCATCCGCGTCGTTGCGACCGAGCGTCCGGATGCCTGGGAGGTCCAGGGCCGCGGTGAGCTGCAGCTGTCGATCCTCGTGGAGATGATGCGCCGCGAGGGCTTCGAGCTCACCGTCGGTCGGCCGCAGGTCGTGACCCGCGAGATCGACGGACGCCTATCAGAGCCGGTCGAGCGCCTCGTCGTCGAGGTACCTGAAGAGCACATGGGCGCCGTCACGCAGCTGTTGGCGACCCGCAAGGCGCGGATGCAGGGCGTCTCGAACCACGGCCACGGCTGGGTGCGGATGACGTACCTGGTGCCGACCCGTGGGCTCATCGGTATCCGTACCGAGATGCTCACCGACACCCGTGGCACGGCGATCATGCACCAGATCTTCGAGGGCTGGGAGCCGTGGCAGGGTGCGCTTCGCGTGCGTGCCACCGGCAGCCTGGTGGCCGACCGCACGGGCGTCACCACGACGTTCGCGCTGATGAACCTGCAGGAGCGCGGTTCGCTGTTCGTCGGCCCCGGCGAAGAGGTCTACGAGGGCGCCGTGATCGGCGAGAACCAGCGTGGCGAAGACATGGACGTCAACCCCACCAAGGAAAAGAAGCTCAACAACATCCGGTCGGCGACGGCCGACGAGCTGGTGCGGCTCGACGCCCACCACACGCTCACCCTCGACGAAGCGCTCGAGCTGGTGCGCGACGACGAGTGCGTGGAGGTCACGCCGAACGCCGTACGGCCCCGCAAGGTCGAGCTGTCGGCGACCCAGCGTGTGAAGGCCGGCCGCAAGGATCGCGCCCGGGCCTAACGAGATACGCGGCGGGCCCGAACTCGAGCCCGCCGCGTGCGCGTTAGATGTCTTGGTTGAAGGTGTTGCAGGCGTTGATGTTGCCCGCCGCAAAACCCTCGTTGAACCACTTGGCCCGTTGCTCCGACGTGCCGTGCGTGAAGTTCTCGGGGCTGATACGTCCCGTGGCCTGCTTTTGGATGCGGTCATCGCCGACGGCCGCGGCGGCGCCGAGGCCCTCTTCGATGTCGCCCTCTTCGAGATTGCCGCGGGCAAACTGCGACTGGGCCCACACGCCTGCGAGGCAGTCGGCCTGAAGCTCGAGACGCACCGACAGCGGGTTTGCATCGCGCGGTTCGGCTTGTGAGCGCTGCCTGACCTGCTCGTTGATCCCCAGAAGCGTCTGGACGTGATGGCCCATCTCGTGCGCGATGACGTAGGCCTGAGCGAAGTCGCCGGGGGCGCCGAACTTGTTCTGCAGCTCGCGGTAGAAACCAAAGTCGATGTAGACCGTCTGGTCGGGCGGACAGTAGAAGGGGCCCGTCTCCGCTGACGCCTGACCGCAGCCGGTTTGCGTGGCGTCGCTAAACGTCACCAGCCGAGCGTTGCGGTACTTCGACCCGAGGATGCCGCGAAAAGTCTCCTGCGAGTCGACGAAGACGTACTTGACGAACTTCTTCAGCTCCGCGTTAGGGTCGGGAGCGCCCGACAGATCTCCCGTGTCGGCGGCGGCCGGCGCCTCCGGGAAGGTGTTCTCAACGGCGTTCCCGACACCGCCGAAGCCACCGCCATCGCCACCGCCGCCTGACAGGAGCTGCCCGCCACCGAAGATCGCAGCGATGATCAAGATGATCACGCCGCCAATGCCTTTGCCTTTGCCCATCGGCAGCCCGCCGCCGAGGCCACCGCTACGTCGACCGAAGCCGCCGCCGCCCTGGCCGCGGCGATCCTCGACGTTGTCGTCCCTGTCGCTGCGCCCCGTGGGCTTCCATCTCATCTGGCGTGTCCCCGTTTCGTGTTTGCCCGCGGTGTCGCCACTAGAAGACGCGGATCGCTTCGCGCGAGAGCGTAAAGCCGTGCGGGGACGGATTGCGGCAGGTCAAGCCCGACCTTTGAGAAAAGCATGCGATCTTCCCGAAGCGGATCGACTTTCCGTAGGCGATGACCTTCACGCCCGACTGCCCCGGCGACGGCAACACGGTATCGCCCGCGCACACACCCCTGCCGCGACCAGTCGCCCGTACGGCGAACGCCGAGCCCCAGTCCTGCTCGCAGTTCGCGGGGCGCTTGGGCGGCGTGCCGGAGGTCTCTTTGATGTCGCAGCGAACCTCGGATTTGTCGCCAATGCAGCCGATGTTGCGGCTCGGCGTGACGAAACTCGTCAGCGCCATGGCACCCGAAGCGGGCACAACGACGGCGGCGGCGACAGCAAGCCCCACCACACGCGGTCGGTATCTCATTCAGGTTCCCGTCTCGGGGTTTCGGCACGCGATTTCACCACGGCAGGCGTCCGGGCGCCACCAGCGGAATCGACTCACCGCGGCGCGTGGCGGCGATCCGCGACAGCATCGCCTCGACGGCGAGATCCGATGTCGGGTTGAGGTCAAACTCCGACCGCGTCAGAGCCATGTCGTCGAGCGACCGCTCGCAGAACGCGACGGTGGGGCCGGCCGCGCGGATATCGGCGACCAGATGCCGGTGCCGGGTACTGCCATCCGCCCCGACGGCGACCGCGAGCCCATCGGCGACGATCGCCGCGGCCCCGTCGAGTACATGGCGCCATCCGTCGCTGACCATCCGCCGGCGCTCGCGCTTCTCCTGATCCTCGGCCCGTTTGGTCGCGGTGCGTCCGCCGCGCTTACCCTCCAGATCAGCCGCCGCGCGGCGCAGCTGCGTGAGCTCCGAGGATGGATTCTCGGCGGCGGCGGCCTCCATGCGGCGCTGGGTCTCACGGGCGAGCACCGGGCCGGCGACGTCTCCGCGCAGGATGCCCATGCCGACCGTCGCCCCGACCTCCCGCATGGCCCGGGTGAAGGCGTTGGCCGCGAGGGCCAGCGTGCCGTCGGCTCGGGCCATCGCCGCGGCACGCTCGGCGGAGATACCCTCCGCGGCGAGCCGCGCCGCAACCGCCTTCCAGCCCAACGGTCGGAAGGGCACCGGCATGCAACGCGAGCGAACCGTGGGCAGCAAATCATGGGCGACATCGGTGACGAGCAGCACGTACGACCCGGGTGGAGGCTCTTCCAATGGCTTCAAGAGCCGCTGGGCACCATCGTTCTCGCGCAGCCGTTCGGCCCCCTCGATGATCACGACGCGGGCCTTGCCCACCACGGGCCGCGCCGCGAGATCGGCGAGTGCCACCTCCAGGTCGGCGAGCAGGATGTTCGCGCCGGTTGCCCGCACCACCGACAGGTCGAGCAGAGCGCGATCGTCGGGGCTGTCGGGCACGCCGATCAGGTGGCGGGCCACCGCGCGGGCGGCCTGGGCTTTCCCGGTTCCCGGAGGGCCGAAGAAGAGGAACTGCTGGGGTGGGCTCGGGCGATCGAGCGCCCCCCGCAAAATGCGCTCGGCTAGGGGCTGGCCGGGAAGCTCGATCACGCGCGCGCCTCGAGCACCGCACGCACGACGGTCGCGACCGCATCGGGTGCAGGGGCTCCATCGACGATCACGACCCGTTCAGGGTACGTGCGGGCAAGCTCACGATAGGCCTCCGCGACACGCTGCTGGAAGTCGAGACCCTCGGCCTCGATGCGATCGAGCGTCGTGCTGCCGCGACGGGACGCGACATCGACGGGAACATCGATCAGGAGCGTGAGGTCGGGCATGCAGCCATCGACGGCCCCACGGTTGATGTTCCAGACAACGTCGATGCCCATCTGGCGGCCGCCCCCCTGGTAGGCGAGCGACGAGTCGACGAACCGGTCGCAGAGCACCCAGTCACCGCGCGCGCGAGCCGGCCGGATGACCTCCGCCACGTGCTGAGCGCGCGCGGCGGCGAACAAATGGGCCTCGGCGGTGAGGTCGAGGGCACCGGTATCGGCCGAGAGGACGATGCCCCGAACGGCTTCGCCGAGCACGGTCCCGCCCGGTTCACGTGTCTCTATCACGGTCGCGCCGTCGGCCCGTAAAGCGGCGGCGAGGCGGCGCGCCTGGGTGCTCTTGCCGCTGCCGTCGACGCCCTCGAAAGAGATGAAGCGCGGGGTCAGCGCCACGGCGAGGCCCGCACCGCGAGGTACCCGACCAGCAGGCAGATCACGACCGACAACGCGCGGCCGAACCACCGCGACCACGTCGGCGGTGTGAGCAGCCCGACCGGCTCATCGGCCTGATGCGAGAGACGTGCAAGACCGCCTGGGACATGCGCTTTTTGGTCCGGTTCGGCCACATCCTCCCCAGCCGTCGAGTTGCCGCCGAGGGGGCGATCCGCCAACCTTGCGCCCCGTGAGAACGTGCATCCTGAACTCATCTGCACCCGCCGCGCGGGCAGCCGCAGCCTACCAAGGAGTCTGATGACCACGGCCCTCGTGACCGGCGGTGCCGGCTTCATCGGATCGAACCTCGCCGACGCCCTGCTGGCATCGGGGCGGGAGGTCCACGTCGTCGACAATCTGGCCAACGGCAAGGCGATTCAGGTTCCCCCGGGCGCGACGTTCCATGAGATCGACATCCGTTCGGGCGACGCCCTCAACGCGGCGGTCGATTCGGCGAAGCCGAGTGTGATCTTCCACCTGGCCGCCCAGGCCGACGTCCGCCGCGCGATCGCCGAGCCGACGTTCGACGCCGACGTGAACGTCATCGGCACGATCAACGTGTTAGAAGCCGCCCGCCGCGTCGGTGCCCGGGTCGTGTTCGCCAGCACGGGCGGTGCCGGGTACGGCGAGTACGAAGGCCTGCCGGTACCGTCGCCGGAGACCTCCGAGACCCGCCCCCTTTCGCACTACGGCATGAGCAAGATGGCCGGCGAGGGGTACCTCGGTTTGTATGGCCGCCTCTACGGCGCCGAGACCGTCGTCCTGCGCCTCGGCAACGTCTACGGGCCGCGCCAGGACCCCCACGGTGAGGCCGGCGTGGTAGCGATCTTCAGTGGCCGGATGCTCGACGGCGTCCGCCCGAAGATCTTCGGCGACGGCCGGCAGACGCGCGACTACGTGTACGTCGCCGATGTCGTGGCCGCCTTTCTGGCCGCCGAGACAGGTCCGGCGGGGGAGACCTTCAACATCGGTTGCGGCCAGGAGGTCACGGTGCTCGACCTGATCGAGGGCCTGGGGTGTGAGCTGGAGCCGGAGTTCGCCGATGCTCGCGAGGGTGAGCTTCAGCGCAGCGCCCTGGCGATCGGCAAAGCCACGAGCCTGCTCGGTTGGGAGCCGAAGATGGATCTGGCGAGCGGTTTGCGCGCAACGCACGCATCGGTCGCCGCTCGGCGGGCCGCCCCCGACGCGCGGCCCCCCGGGGCGTTTACCGCCGGGTAGCGGGGCGCTTGCCTTTAGGCTTTGGGGGCCGGGGCTTCGGAATCGAGCGGGGCCGCTCGGGAACCAGACGCGGCACGCGAACGTCTTTCCCGGCGATGATTAGCGCGGGGCCGTCATCGACCATCCAGCGCAGGTCGTCCGGCCAGACGTTGACGCTGATCCCCGCGGCCCGCAGCCCCTCGGCCATACCGGGTGGCCTCCAGGTGGGCGAATGCGAATCCGAGGCGAGGATGTGCGCGAAGCCGTTGCGCAGAAGTGCCTCGGCGGCGGCATGAGCGCGCGACCCGTGCTCGCCGAGAAAGCTCGACGCGGTGAGCTGGACGAGAGCCCCGCGCCCGACGAGATCACGCATCCGATCGGGCTGGGCCTGCACGGACGCGTTGCGTTCCGGGTGCGCCAGTACGACGCGGAACCCGCGGACCTCCAGCGCCCCGAGCAGGTCGGCGAGGCCGAGGGGCCACCCGACGAACGGCAGCTCGACGAGTAGCCAGCGGCCGGCTCCGCCGATGCTTGCGGCCCGGAGGTCGTCGTCGGTCATGCGGTCGATCCACCCGAGGGAAATCTCGCCGCCGGTGTAGATCTCCAGCGGGACGTCGTGGCGTTCGAGTTCGGCGCGCAAAGCGGTGACGCCGGCCGCGACGGTCTCGGGGCGGGTCGGGAACTTCGGATGCATGTGCGGCGTGCAGACCATCACCCGCGCCCCGTCGGCGACCGCCAGACGCGCCATCTCGACCGAGTCGGCGATCTGGCGTGGGCCGTCGTCGATGCCGGGCAGAAGATGGGTGTGGAGATCGATCACGCCTTCCACCGTAGCGCGGTGCCCGGCCATCGGCGCCTGACATCGCACGCGCGGCGCGCTATCTTTCGCCCTCGCGAGGGGCATTAGCTCAGATGGGAGAGCGCCTGGATCGCACCCAGGAGGTCAGCGGTTCGATTCCGCTATGCTCCATTCGTCAAAAAGGCCCCGCTTTGCGGGGCCTTTTTGCGTTTCGGAAGCGCGACCCGCAGGTCCCAGAAACGGCCGAAGGGATGTCAATGACACGGAAGACAACTGTCGAGCTTCCCGAACTCGTGCCGGACATGGGTGGTTGGTCGGTGCGCGGCCTCCCGGCAAGCCCAGATCTCGCAGGAGCAAGCAGCGCCCGTGCGCATCGACAGACACCTCTTGCCGGCAGCGGCTTCGTCCACGCCAACTCCAGCGGGACGATCAACATGGTGCTTACGGAGCGGGCAGGGGGCACAGGCCCGCACAACCGACGCCTTGCCCGAATGTTGCTCACACCGGCAGACGCACACGCATGGGCTGCAGCGTTACTCGCGGCGGCCGAAGCAGGGTAGCCGCTGCACAGATCGGTGCCTGGCACCGATCTGTGCGTTTCGCAGACGATGTGCCGTCAGAGGCCTGGCATCAGCCTTTAAGCGCCCTTGCGTCGCGACCGGGGGGACGGATAGTGCCGGTCGTGCGAATCATCCGATCCTTTCGTGGTGCGGCCCTCGTTGTGGTGCTCGTGATTGCGGTCGCAGCATGCGGGGAAGACTCGACGAGGAGTGGACACAGTCGAACTCGCGCTGCGCGCAGGCAACGCCAGGGAGGCGGTCGAGATGGCGAGCAAAGTCGACATCGCCGCGAAACGACCGAGCTTTCCAGCGGACGCCCTCGGGGCAAAGACCGCGGTGATCTCAACGTCGCCACCCGACACGGGCGTGGGGTTTGGCGGCGGGAAATGGAGTCTCGGCCACAAACAGGCGAATGGCCCCGAAGACCCGGCGGAGCCGGGCTTTCTGACCCTCGATGTCGGCGGCCAACCCGCCCGCCCGAACGCCCTCGAACTCACGGCTCCCTCGCGGTCGAGGCCAAAAAGACGACCGTCAACGGACAGCCTGGGCTCGACTACGCCAGCTTCGATGCGACAAAGGGGCCGTTCGGGTTGGCGTGGACGACGCCCGAGGGACAGATCATCGACGTCTTCGGGTTCGGGGCGTCACGCGCTCAGATTCGTGCTGCTGCGGAATCCCTGCGGCCGATCGACCATGCCGCGTGGGCAAAGATCGAGGCGAACAACAAGACGTGCTCGGACGTCCCGAAGGGGTGAGCGCCCGCCCCAGAGCCGTGCGAATCGGTTATGCTGGCGCCCGCCTGTCCCGAAGTCCCTAATTAGCAGGGGCTTTTCCTGTTTTGGGCGTCTCCGGTGTACCAGTGTCGACCGTCCCTGCCACCCGTGCGGGCGTTGACGCGCCGTCTACCGGTGAGTTAGCAAAGCACCCTCGCCGTCGGCCACGTCTCAGGATGCGCACTTGACACAGAACTTCGGACGCCCGGGGTCGCCCGGGTCCACACCCGTGATCGCCCTCCGGGCCAGCCTCCCGCAGGCCCCCACCCACACCTGTCGCTCGACGCGCGCGGGCGGGTGTCGATGAGCGACGCCGCAGGCGCCGCGGTGGCGTCGATCTCCATCGGTGTGCCCAAAGAAACGCTCGACGGTGAGCGTCGCGTGGCGCTCTCCCCAACCGTTCTCACCGCTCTCTCGAAGGCGGGGGCGAGCGTCGTCGTCGAGGCCGGCGCCGGAGAGGCCGCGGGCTTTCCCGACAGCGCCTATACCGATAAAGGCGCGCGGATCGGCTCGCGGGCAGACGTCTTCGCCGCCGACATCGTCGCGATGGTTCGCGTCGCCGACGACAGCGCGGCGAGCCCCGACATCGCCAACCTGCGCCAAGGCCAGGTCGTGGTCGGAATGGCCGCCCCGCTGGCGCGGCCCGAGGTCAGCGCGGCGGTCGCGAAATCCGGGGCGACGTTCTTCGCACTCGAGCTGGTTCCGCGCACGACCCGCGCCCAGAGCATGGACGTGCTGTCCTCGCAGGCGAACATCGCCGGCTATCGGGCGGTGCTGTTGGCCGCCACTGAGATGCCGAAGATGTTCCCGATGCTCACGACCGCCGCGGGCACGATTTCACCGGCACGCGTGTTCATCATGGGCGCCGGCGTCGCGGGCTTGTCGGCAATCGCCACCGCCCGCCGACTCGGCGCCGTCGTCGAAGCCTACGACGTTCGCTCGGCCGTGAAGGAAGAGATCGAGAGCCTCGGCGCGCGCTTCGTCGAGCTGCCGCTCGAAACCGGCCAGGAGGGTGGCGGCTCTGGCGCCTATGCCCAGAAGATGACCGACGAGCAGCTGCAAAAGCAGCGTGAACTCCTCGCGAAGACCATCGCGGGCAGCGACGTCGTCATCACCACTGCTCAGGTGCAGGGTGCGAAGGCCCCGCTGCTGGTGACCTCAGAGATGATGGCGGGCATGGCGCCCGGATCGGTGATCGTCGATCTCGCCGCCGAACAGGGCGGCAACTGTGAGGCCACCGTTGCCGGGCAGACCGTCGTTGTCGGCGGCGTGCGCGTCGTCGGCCCGGTCAACGTCGCGTCGAGCATCCCGTTCCACGCCAGCCTCACCTACGGCAAGAACGTTGCGAACTTCATCGGCCTGCTGATCAAGGACAAGGCGCTGACGATCAACCTCGAAGACGACATCGTGCGTGAATCGCTCGTGGCCCGTGCCGGCGAGCTCGTTCACGGCCGCGTGCGTGAGGCGATGGGTCACGCTCCCCTTCCCGAGGCCGAGGCGAAGGAGGCCACCGCGTGACCACGTTCATCAACCCCAGCACCGAGGTCATCATCACGAGCCTCTTCGTGTTCGCGCTCGCGGGCATGTTGGGCCTCGAGGTAATCCACCGCGTGCCGAAGCTGCTGCACACGCCGCTAATGGCTCTCACGAACGCGATCTCCGCGATTTCACTGGTGGGGTCGCTCGTGATCCTCGGCCAGGCGGAGACGAACTACTCGATCATCCTCGGCTTCATCGCCGTGGTGGCCGCCACCATCAACGTCGTCGGTGGCTTCTT
>JANLSO010000127.1:0-8793 GCA_031362405.1 Thermoleophilia bacterium
GTAGTAGAAGCCCGCGGGTAGAGGGGCGTTGATCCACTCAAGGGCGGAACTCGCGATGGACATTGCCTGCTCCGACGACCCCAATTGGTACTTGAAGACGATCGGGAAGATCTGGATGAATAAAGCCACGAACGCGGCGACGGCGGTTCCCCACCGAGGACGGGCGACTGTTGCGGCAAGCAGGGCAACACCCGGCACGGCCAGGATCAGGTGGTCGTATGCCCCCACCAAGAGGGTGATCCGCGGCATCGCCAGCAGCGACAGGGCCGACGCGCTGGCGTAGGCCATGCACAGGCGCAGCGGAGCGTCCGCTTTACCCATGGCGTTGACCACGCCGAGGCCCAGGAGGATCAAGACGACCGCGACGAGGCCGATGGTCAGCCCGCGCGATAGTCCGATCTGCTGGGCGACCGCGACGGGCACCCCGAGACGATCGTACGTACGGGTTTCCTCGATGAACTCGCTGACCCAATTCGGGGCGAGTGCAAACGAGATCGCCAGGAGTGCTCCCATCGTCGCTCCGAACGCGTAGAGGCCGCGCCGGGAACGGTCGTGCACCAATAGGACGACCAGTGCGATGGCGACCCCGAAGACGGCAAATTGGGGCTTGAAAGTCGTCAACGCCGCGAGCACCCCGACCGTTATCCACTGCCGCCGTAGAAGTGCGAAGCAGAGCCACGCCTGGAGCACCCCGAGAAGGAGTGCCGGCTGCTGCAGATACGCGGCCGTCTGCCACTGCGGCAGGTAGTAGACGAGGATGCTGGACCCCGCGAGCGTCAGCGGCAGGGGCAGCCTCCTGTCTGACGCCTGCCAGGCGATCAGCGCCAACAACGCCATGAACCCGAATGTCATCAGCCAGGTAAAGACGGCACCGGCGACAGCGAACGGCAGGAGTGTCAACGGTGCCAACAGCACGACCGTCCACATCGGGTAGTAGAAGCGGTTGAGGTCCGAGTCGGCCGGGCTCAGGTGCTTCAGCATCTCCTTCTTCACCAACGGTCCGTAGGGCGACTCGTGGTGTGCCCAGGCCAGCCGCGTTCCAAGCAACCTCGGGTAGACGTCTGAGCGTCCGTCGCACTTCGGTGCAGTTTCAGGAATGCACGCGGGGTTCGAATAAACCCGCCCACCACCCCCGAGAAGTCCGTCACCGACCCTGACGACACCAAAACCGATGACGAGGGCGGTCGCCACTGCGAGGAGGGCCGCGAGCCATGGCCGTCGCGGCCACCAGCCGAACTTGCGTTGTCGGGCGCGTGCGCCGGAGTGGTCGTTCGAGGACATTCGCCTAACGCTACCGGTTGGTGGAGGATCTCCTTTGGCCCGGTGCCTCGCCGTCGCTCTGGCAGCCCCTTTCTGGGTCATGCTCGAACGATGCCGACGGGTCCAGGGTATTCTTTTGGGACGACGGGATCTGGCTGACCGCAAAGGACCCATCGGGTTCTTCTGTCGCGATTGGTTTTCCCGGGCGCTACCGGCCTTCCGTTAACGCGGCCGTGGTCGTAGACGCCCCGCACTGGGCGACTCCTGACCAACTTCCCCCTACAAAGGCGTGTTCCGCTTGCTGCCTACCGCGCTCGGCATCCCGGCGTCCACCTCGACCCGGATGCTTCCCTGCCGGCCGACGCCGACGCGCTCGTGAGTGATCTCTCGACGGGGCGCCCGCGGATCGTCGCTCGCGCTGGCTCGACCCTGGGAGCGCTTGCGGGGAGGGCTATCCCGGTCGAGTTCCAACCCCCGCCCGTGGGCTTCGTTCGCCGACTCGTCGCGCGTACCGGGTACTTTCGGTTGCGAACGACGATCGCCGCCCACGGCGATCACATTCCCGATGCACACCTATACCAGCCGCTCTATTCCCCGTGGCTGGGTGATCCTGAATTCGAGCGTGTTTACGCGGCGGCCTCCGGCCGGACGCTCGTCAGCCGCGATCGCTGCTTCGTGCTCTGGCGGACCCTGCAACAGGCCCTCAACCTTGACGGCGACCTTCTTGAGTGCGGAGTCTTCCGAGGTGGCACCGCACTTCTCGAGGCGACCACCGTTCGGGACCTCGGAAAGGAACGCCCGCTCCATCTCGTCGACAGTTTCGCGGGGATGCCCGACACCACCGACGGGGTCGATCGCTTCCGGGAGGGTGACTTCGCTTCGACGTCGTATGAGGACGTCCGCCGGGCACTCGAACCTTTTGCGTTCGCGACGGTTCATCAGGGATTCATTCCCGAGATTCTCGAGGATCTGCCCATCGAGCGCCTCGCCTGGGCCTACATCGATGTCGACATCTACGCGGCTGCGGCAGACAGCCTCGAGTTCATCTACCCGCGTCTCGCTGCCGGCGGTGTGATCGTCCTCGATGACTATGGCTTTCCAAGCTGTCCCGGCGTGCGGCGAGCGATGGACGAGTTCTTTGCCGGCCGCCCTGAAGTCCCGCTTTGCCTGCCGACAGGGCAGGGCCTTGTGGTCAAGCTCCCGTAACCCGGCTGACTCGATGACCACATCAGCCACACACGGGTCGGCGTCCGATATCGAATTGCTCCTGCCCGACTTCGACGTCAGCGATCCTGAGCTTTCGATCGTGATCCCGGCGCTCAACGAGGCGCTCACGATCGGCGATTTCGTTGCCGGGTGTCATGAAGGGATGGCGAGGGCTGGAGTCCGCGGCGAGATCCTCATCGTCGACAGCTCCACCGACGCAACCGCGGAGATTGCGCGCGCTGCGGGAGCTCGGGTTCTGCGCGTTCCAAAGAACGGTCTCGGGGCCGCGTACACGGATGCGATCCCCTACATCCGCGGTGCGTGGATCATCATGGGTGACTGCGACTGCACCTACGACTTTCGCAACCTCGACGTCTTCGTCGAGCGCTTGCGCACCGGAGACGAATACGTCATGGGGTCGCGCTGGAAAGGCTCGATCGAGAAGGGGGCCATGCCCCCCCTTCACCAGTATCTCGGCACGCCGGTGACCACGTGGATCCTCAACCGCCTCTATTCAAGCCGCTTCTCGGACATCCACTGCGGTATGCGCGGGATCACCAAGGACGCATTCGAGCGGATGGACCTACGATCGCGTTCGTGGGAGTACGCGTCGGAGATGGTCATCAAGTCGGTGCATATGAAGCTGCGCACCAGCGAGGTGCCGGTGACGTTCTACAAGGACCGCGACGGGCGCCTCAGCCACCACAAGCGTTCTGGCTGGTTCTCGCCCTGGTTCGCCGCCTGGATCAACCTGCGGGCAATGTTCGTCCACGGAAGCAGTTTCTTCCTGCTGTGGCCGGGCCTGGTGGTTCTCGCCCTCGGCTTGGTCCTGACGCTCGGTCTCACGGGCGGTCCGGTCACCATCGGTCCGATCCGCCTTCAGCTCTACGCCATGCTGGCTGGTGCAACCCTGACCGTCATCGGCCTTTCGAGTTTTCTCATGGGTGTCGTTTCACAGACGCTTTTCGACTACACGGGGGTCCACTCTCGGCGCTGGGTGCGCGTCTTCCCCTATAGCCGCACGACCCTCTCCGCGATCGGGGGTGGGTTCGCAGGCCTGCTTCTCGTTGTGCCCCTCGTCGTGCGCTACGTGTCGAATGACTTCGCGCTGGGGCCCCCCGGAAACGTTGAGAACCATCTCGCCATCGCGGGCCTCACGCTCCTGATGACATCGTTCTTGATCTTCGGCTTCACTCTCCTGCTGCACGGTGTGCTTGTCGCTACGGAGCGAGGTCGGTGGCGTGCCGACTGAGGTCAGGCGCGACCGGCCATGCCACGGCGGCTTGCCGCCCCAGGCGATACGGTGCCGCCGCCACAAGCTGGGCATCAGCGCACGTGCCGTCGCCCGCGTCCCGAAGGGAAATCATTGAGCTTCGCTGAGCAGTACATCGCCGAGACGATCGACATCCTCGGTCGCGTCGACGCAACCGCCGTCGAAGCGGTTGCGCAGGCGCTGGCCGCCGTGCGTGAGCGCGGGGGGCGGCTCTTCATCCTCGGTGTCGGCGGCTCGGCGGGCCACGCGTCGCACGCCGTCAACGATTTCCGCAAGATCTGCGAGCTTGAGGCCTACGCCCCGACCGACAACGTCTCGGAACTCACGGCTCGGACCAACGACGAGGGATGGGACACGACGTTTTCGGCGTGGCTGCGCGGTTCGCGGCTGCGCGCCGAGGACGGCCTTCTGGTGCTCTCGGTCGGAGGCGGCGACGCTGCGCGCGGGGTCTCGGCGAACATCGTCGGTGCGATCGAGCTGGCCGCCGAGGTGGGCGCGACGGTGACGGGCATCGTCGGCCGCGACGGCGGCGAGACCGCGCGCCGCGCGGATGCATGCGTCGTCATCCCCCCACAGGTCGCCGCGCGGATCACGCCCCACACCGAGGGCCTCGCGGCGGTGGTCTGGCACCTGCTCGTCTCGCACCCCGCGCTCGCGATGACCGCGACCAAGTGGGAGAGCGTCGTGCCCGGGACATCCGCATGAAAATCGCCCGGGTGCTGATCGTCGGCGGCGCCGGCTTCATTGGAAGCCACTTCGCCGACGCCCTCCTCGCCGACGCCACCACCGAGAAGGTGACCGTCTACGACGACTTCAGCTCCGGTCAGGAATGGCATCTCGCGCACCACGCCGAGGATTCGCGCCTTTCGATCGTGCGCGGCGACGCTAACGACCGCCCGCGCCTCGCGGAGGCCATGGCGGGCCATGACCTCATCGTCCATCTGGCCTCGAACCCCGACATCGCCGCGGCGATGACCGATCCGACCATCGACTTCACGCTCGGCACGGAGATCACCCAAAACGTCGTCGAGGCGATGCGCCTCGCCGGGGTGCCCGCGATCGTCTACGCCTCGGGCAGCGGCATCTACGGAGACCTCGGCGAATTCGAGGCCCACGAAGACCACGGCCCTGTTATTCCGGTGTCGACGTACGGCGCCAGCAAGCTCGCCGGCGAGGCATTGATCTCGGCGTACGCGTACATGTTCGGGATACGCGGTCGGGCGTTCCGTTTCGGCAACGTCGTCGGCCGTCGGCAGACACACGGTGTCGGCTTCGATTTCGTGCGGCGGCTGCGCGCCGACCCGACGCGCCTCGAAGTCATGGGTGACGGCTCGCAGAGTAAGAGCTACGTACTGGCCCCGGATATTGTCCGTGCGGTTCTGCAGACCGCCCGTGACGCCGACGACGGCCCCCCCTTCGCCGTCAGCAACGTCGCGACCGGCGACTACATCACGGTGAGAGAGATTGCCGATTTGGCGGTCGAGGTCGTGGGTCTCGAGCCCGGCTCCGTGGAGATCGTCTACGGAGACCAGCCGCGCGGCTGGGCGGGCGATGTTCCGGTCATCCGACTCTCGACGGACCGCATTCAGAGCACCGGCTGGAAGTGCTCGGCGGGCTCACGCGAGGCGCTGCGCGCCTCGATGCTCGCGATGATCACCGACCTCGACGCCGGGCTCGGTCAGTGACAACCCAGGCCCTGCGGCCCGCGGTTTTTCTCGACCGCGATGGGGTTCTCAACGAGGTCGTGGTACGCGACGGCCGGCCGCATCCGCCACCCGACGTCGAGCACATGAGGCTGCTGCCCGGCGTTTCGCAGGCCTGCGAAACACTTCGCGCGGCCGGCTTACCCCTGATCGTCGTGACCAATCAGCCCGATATCGGCCGTGGCACCGCCGACGCGGCGCACGTCGCGCGCATCAACGAGCGGCTGCGCGAGTCGCTCGATCTCGATGAGGTCATCGTCTGTCCCCACGACGACGCCGACGACTGCCCGTGTCGTAAGCCGCGGCCGGGCATGCTGCTCGATGCTGCCGGCCGCTATGGCATCGATCTTTCCGCGAGCGTGATGGTCGGCGATCGCTGGCGCGACATTGAGGCGGGGAAAGCCGCCGGCACCCGGACCGTCTTCATCGATCGCGACTACGCCGAGCGTCAACCGATCGACCCCGATTTCACCGTTCGTGAGCTCGCGGATGGAATTTCATGGATCCTCGACGCGACGGCGTCGCCGTCGGCCGTCAGAGATCTCACGGACAGCGCCACCTGATGACTACCCATGACCCGTCGGCCGTCGACGATTGGGATGCTCACTGGCGCGACTACGCGACGGCGGTTCAAGCGAACCCCGCTCAGCTCTACCGGCACGATGTGATTGCCCGAATCCTTGGTGAGGAACCGCGCTCACCGGCCCGAATCCTCGACCTGGGAAGCGGCCAGGGCGATTTTCTTGTGCGCGCGGCGCGAGTATTCCCCACTGCTGAGCTCGCGGGCATCGAGCTGAGTACATTCGGGATCGAGGTTTCGCAGGCGAAGGTCCCGTCAGCGCGCTTCTTCCGTGTCGATGTCACAGACGCAGGGGCGATTCCCATCGAACTCCTGGGCTGGGCAACGCACGTCGTCTGCTCGGAGGTACTGGAGCACGTTGACGACGACGCGGGGCTCATCCGGGCCGCACGCCCGCTCATGTCGCCGGGATGCCGGATCGTCGTCACCGTTCCTGGCGGACGTATGTCGGCGTTCGATCATCACATCGGTCATCGACGCCACTACGACCCGGCGATGATCACCAACGTCCTTCACAGTGCCGGGCTCCGGGTCGAACGGGCCCAGCGGGCGGGCTTCCCCGCGTTCAACGTCTACCGTGCGATGGTCATCGCACGCGGCGGCCGTCTGGTTTCGGACGTGTCTGAGGAGGGATCGGGGGCCGCTGTAGGTCGCGTGGCCAAGGCGGCCATGGCGACGATGAGGCCTCTCTTTCGGTTGAACCGCGACTCCTCACGTTTCGGCCTCCAAATCGTGGCGGTAGCCTCCGAACCGTCCGAGTGACGTGAGCAGGGCGTCCCGATTGATCGTGCGGGCGCGTGGAGACAGTGTCGACGCCCAAGCGGCCCGCTACCTCGTCGTGGGAGCCGTAACCGCGGCGATCTACGCGACTTTCACGGTCGCTTTTCACGCCGGGCTCGGCGCCCCGATCGGCGTCGCCATCGTCGTGGCGTACGTTTGTGCGGTATCGGTTCACTTCGTCCTGCAGCGTCGCGTCGTCTTCGCCGCCCGGGGGTTCGTGCTTTCGACACGCCAGCAGGTGGGCCGCTACATCGTTATCGGGGCCGTTCAACTGCCGTTGACCTTCGGTGGAATCCTGGTGCTCAGCCGTTGGGGCGGCCTTTCGCAGACCGTCGCCTACCTCGTGGTCAGTGCCGCGATCACGGCCTCCACATTTCTCTTCCTACGGACGCGCGTCTTTCACGGGGAATCCGCCTCGCGATAGACGCGGGAACCCATGGCGATTTCCGCGACCAGGGTCCACAGCGCGAAGGCGAACAGAGCGAACAGGCCGACGATGGCCGGCGGATAGTCGAGGTTGGAAGAGGCATGTAGGCCCGCCGGTTCCGACTTCCACACGACCCATTCGAGGCAGCGGAAGTAGGAGTCGGCATCGACGGTCACGATCGATTGCCCGTCGACGCAGACGTTCTTCGGTTCGTCGCGCGAGCCCAGGTAGGCGGAGGAGTCGAGCGAGGCCGCCACGTGGGGCACGGCACACGTGATCACCACCGCCCCGATGCCGGCGACCACCACCCGCCGCGCTCTGGGCCTGCCGAACCAGCGTTGTATGTCGTCGCGGCAGACAGATATTCCCAGCAGCAACGTTGCGGTGAGCACGGGGAGCATCAGCCGCGGGCCCCACGCGATCCACCCGAACGGTGCGTACCAGCCGCCGAGCCCGACGGTCAGCACGATGAGGCTGCCAACGAGCGCAAGGTGGGGCCATGCCCGCGCCATGCTGCCAGGTGTCCGCAGGTGCACGACTGCCACGAGGGCGACGACGACGACGAGCACCGCCGCCAACGGCCAGAAGGGAACGACGCCGCCCGCCGGAGACCACCAGAGCGCGACCGAAAGCTCTGCACGTAGCCCCAGGCCGGGAACTCGATACTCGGGGTTGGCGTAGCCCTGGTTCGTGAGGGTGGTCCATCGCGCGAGGTTGGAGGCGGCGACGAACCCGACACCCGCGGCAAGGCCGGCGGCTGCGGCAATCATCCGGCCACGCGCGTCGCGAAGGCTGGGCCGCCCCGGCCCGGCGAGGAGCCCGACGACGACGAGTACGACGACAAAGGGGGCGGCGACGTCTTTGGTGATGCACGCCGCGAACGTCAGAAGCAGGATCACTGCCCAGTGCGCTCGCCGCACGAGGGCCACGGCGAGGGCGACCATCAGAAAGGTCGCGAGGGACTCGGCGAAACTCGTGCCCGCGTACCAGAGCAGGGGGCCGGAGAGCACGAACACGACGGCAAGTGACGCGAGCGATCGCGACACATCGGCGAACAAGTACCAGGCGAGCGCGACCGTACCGACGAACGCGGCGAGGTTGATCATGACCAGGCCCTGAAGCACCTGCGGGTCGTTCAGGTGAAAGTTGATCAACGTGAGAGTCGGCAGGTACTGCAACGGCGCGAAGATCGACGCTTGAGGGCACCACCCGAGCGAGCCATCCGACCAGCACGTACCGAACGCCCGGGCTCCGGCCACCAGCGCGCCGGTGTCACCGACGGCAAGCGGGGTGGCCGCGTATCGGATGGCAAAAGCGGCGAGGAAGACGATCACCGCAAGGGGGAGGCGCCGGCGAAGCGGCGCGGTCTTGGTGATCTTCGTCTCGCCCGCTGGGGCAGTCATCCCGGGCAGGTCTTGCTCACGCGGACGAGCGCAGGCGAATGCGGCCGAGGGTCCAGATCGCCTCGACGCCATCGCGCCAGGTCAGCTTTTTGCCCTCCTCGCGGCTGCGCGCCGCGTAGGAGATCGGCACCTCGAAGATCCGATGGCCGCGCTTCAAGAGC
>JANLSO010000153.1:0-17427 GCA_031362405.1 Thermoleophilia bacterium
CCCCCCCGCCCCGCCCGCCCCCCCCGCCCCCCCCCCCCCCCCCCCCCCCCCCCCCCCCCCCCCCCCCCGCCCCCCCCCCCCCCGCGCCCGCCCACCCCCCCCGGGCCCCCCCCCCCTCCCCCCCCCCCCCACCCCGCCACCGACACCGTTCACGTAGGCCACCGGGCACGTGCCGGGGGTTGAGGAATCTCTAGGCCGCGCCGATCACTACTCCTGAGTGACGGTGGCGCAGCTACAGGTCGAAGGGGCTCGGGTCGCGTTCGCGGTCGGTGTCTCGATCGCCGCCGGGTCGTTCGTAGACCTCGGTCGCGCCGTAGCTGGCGACCATCGCGTGGGGGCGCACGACTACGTAGAGGCCCTGGGCGCGTGCGCGCTCGAGGTCGTTCCACATCCGCGTCTCGGCCAGATCCACGACCCCGACACCGATGAAAAGGCCGGCGACCAGCCCGCCCATCAACCCCTGACCCTGGGTGAAATGATCGAACGTCATCAGCATCACCACACCGGTACCGACGATGCTCGCCAGGCGTGTGCGTCGCTCGCGGCCATCGGCGAGAGTCTCGTAGACCGTCAACCGCGGAGCCAGGCGGATATCGTCAAGGCGTGCCTGACGGCGGCGACTCGCACGCCCCGCCAGCACCAGCGCGGGAATCCCGACGATCAGGGCGGCGGCGATGGCCTTCGGGCCGTCGACGGGCTGCCCCAGCAACCAAGCGAGCATCGCGTAGCCGGCGGCGGCGGCGCCGATGCCGACGGCGGCCGTCCCGCGCATCCGCGTTTCCTCCGAAACCCGCACCAGGCGGGGCAGGCCGGCGAGCATCTCGTCGGGCACAGGGGCGCGGTCCTTTCGGTCGTCAGTCGCGGTGGCTACGATAGCTCGCCGTTGACCGACTCCCGACCCAGCCCGAGACCAAGGGGAACCCGATGAACGCCGATGCACCCCGTGTGGGAGTCGTCGGGCTCGGCTACGTCGGCCTCCCCCTGATGGTCACGTTCGCCGAGGCCGGCGTCAGCGTGCTGGGCCTCGATGCGATCCAGTCGAAGGTCGATGCGATCAACTCTGGGACCTCCTACATCGAGGACGTCTCCTCAGAGCGCCTGGCGCCGCTGGCCGCGAGCGGGATGGTCCGCGCGACGACCTCGTGGGATGAGCTGCGGTGGGTCGACTCGATCCTGATCTGCCTGCCCACGCCGCTCGACGACCACCGCGAACCGGACCTTTCCGCCGTGCTCGGCGCGGCAGAGAGCATGGCCCAGCGGCTGCGGCCCGGCCATCTGATCGTGCTGGAGAGCACCACGTACCCCGGCACCACGCGCGAAGAGCTGGCGCCGATCCTCGAAAAGTCGGGCCTGCGTGCCGGCCGCGACTTCCATGTGGCGTTCTCACCCGAGCGTGTCGACCCGGGTCGCGTTGACTGGACGACCCGGAGCACGCCGAAGGTCGTCGGTGGGCTCACGCCCGAGTGCACACGAAAGGCCGCCGAGCTTTACGGCCTGGCGTGCGACACGATCGTCGAGGTCTCGAGCCCCGAAGTCGCCGAGATGACCAAGCTGCTCGAGAACATTTTTCGCAGCGTCAACATCGCTCTCGTGAACGAGCTGGCGATTCTCTGCGACCGGATGAACGTTCCCGTCTGGGAGGTCATCGACTCGGCGGCGACCAAGCCGTTTGGGTTCATGCCGTTCCGCCCCGGCCCGGGCCTGGGGGGTCACTGCATCCCGATCGACCCGTTCTACCTCACCTGGAAAGCGCGGGAGTTCGACTTCCACACCGAGTTCATCGAGCTGGCCGGTAAGGTCAACTCCCAGATGCCCGCGTTCTGCGTATCGAAGGTCGCCAAGGCCCTGAACAGCCAGCGCAAGTCGTTGAACGGCAGCAAGGTGCTGGTGATGGGAGTCGCCTACAAGGCGAACGTCAACGACACCCGTGAGAGCCCAGCCCTGCGGATCATCGACCTGCTACTCGCCGACGGTGCGCAGGTCTCGTACCACGACCACCACGTCGCCCAGCTCGCGACCCGGTCGCTGGCGAACGTGCCTCTGGATGCCGCCACCCTGGCCGCCCATGACGTCGTCGTGGTGGTGACCGCCCACGACGGTGTCGATTGGGAGTTCGTCGCCAACGACGCCCCGCTCGTCGTCGATCTGCGCAACGTCGTGCCCGCGGGCCCGAAGGTGTGGCGCCTGTGAGCACTAGCCCCGCTGCGAAGAACGTGCGCGTCGGAGTCGTCGGGATGAACTACTGGGGGCCGAACCTGGCCCGCAACTTCGCGCGCCTCGCCGGGGGCGAGCTAGCGTACGTATGCGATCTGGATGAGGCGGTCCTCGACCGGCATCGCGGTTCGTACCCGGCGGCCACGTTCACGACTCGGCTCGACGACCTCCTGGACGATCCCACCCTTGACGCGGTGGTCATCGCGACCTCCGTGCCGACGCACGCGGCGCTTGCCAAGCGAGCCCTGGAGGCCGGCAAGCACTGCTTCGTCGAGAAGCCCCTGGCTCTGACCGCCGCCGATGCCCACGAGGTCGCCGCGCTGGCCGATGCCAAGGGTCTCGTGCTGATGGTCGACCACCTGCTGGTCTACCACCCCGCCGTGCAGATGATGAAAGACCTCATCGACGCCGGAACCCTCGGCGAGGTCTTCTACCTCTACGGCAACCGGCAGAATCTCGGCATCGTCCGACCGGATGAAAACGCGCTGTGGAGCCTTGGGCCGCACGACATCTCGGTGATGCTGCGGCTCGTCGGAGAGAGCCCGGTCGAGGCGGCCGCGACCGGCGCCAGCTACCTACAGCCCGATGTGGAAGACGTCGTCTTTGGACGTATCCGTTTCGCCTCCGGTGTGATCGGGCATCTGCACCTTTCGTGGCTCGACCCCCACAAGATGCGCAAGATGACCGTCATCGGCGCCGAGAAGATGGTCGTCTTCGACGACATGGAAACCGAGCGCAAGGTCACCCTGTACGACAAGGGCCCGATCCCGCGCACGGAGACCTACGGCGAGTACATCCAGGTGCGCTCCGGCGACATCCACATCCCGAAGGTCCCCGCGACGGAGCCCCTGCGCCTGGTGTGTGAGCATTTCCTTTCGAGCGTCGCGACGGGTGCGCGGCCCTTGGCCGACGGTTGGGCAGGAGCCGCCGTGGTCGACGTGCTCGAGGCGATGAGCCAAAGTCTGAAAAACGCGGGTGCGCCCGTGCCGATCCCTCACCGGGAGCACTAGAGCCATGAGAGAGAACCTCGTTCTGGGAGAGGGCGTTGTCATCGGCGCCGACGTCGAGATCGGTGCGAACGTGGTGATCCACGAGGGCACTCGCATCGGAGATGGCTGCGTGATCCAAGACAACGTCGTTCTCGGAAAGCAACCGCGACTGTCGGCCCGCTCGACGGCCAAGCGTGATCCGCTCGCGCCGCTGGAGCTGGGTGCCGGGGCGGCGGTGTGCAGCGGTTCCCTCGTCTACGCAGGAAGCGTGGTTGGTCGGAACGCGATCATCGGCGACCAGGCGTCGGTGCGCGAACGCTGCACCTTGGGCGAAGGCGTCGTCGTCGGCCGCGGGGTCTGCGTCGAGAACGACGTGTCGATCGGGGCGTTCTGCAAGATCCAGAGCAACTCGTACATCACCGCCTACTCAACGCTCGAAGACCACGTCTTCATCGCCCCGTGCGTCACGACCACCAACGACAACTTCATGGGCCGCACCGACGCGCGTCACGAGCAGATCCTCGGGGCGATCATCCGCCGCGGAGCCCGCATCGGCGGCGGCGTGGTGATTCTCCCGGGCATCGAGATCGGCGAGGAGGCGTTCGTTGCGGCCGGTGCGCTGGTGACTCGCGACATCCCGGCGAAGAAGCTCGTTGCCGGCCTGCCCGCCAAGGTCTGGCGCGACGTCCCGCCCGAGGAGTTCGTTCCCTCTGCGTAGGGGAGCCGTCGGGTTACGGAAGGTCAGAGTCGACCGCAGCCACGATCGCAGTGACATGCGTGATCGCTCGACGGACGTCCCATGCCGAGACCCAGAGCGCGTCGTACTCACTTTGACTGCGCATGTTCCGGAGCGCGTCGAACTCCCCAAGGTGATCGTTGATCCCGAGGTATCACGCGCGGCAGCGGCATACAGCCCGGTCTTGGCGTGTCCGCCGGGTCCGGGAGGTCACGCGATATCTCCGGCTGCGCATGGCCCGGTGATGGCTTTGCGCATCGCGTCATAGAGAGCGAAGAAGGCACGTGGTTGGGTCGCTGTCGACGACGACGTCGGTGGCGACGTGGCGTCGCGCAATCGCGAGCTCAGCCCGTGCGGTCTCGGGATCGGGATCCGTTGCAGAGACTTCGATCGAACCAGCGCGTCGAGCTCTCCGTCGTCACGTTGAGTCTGCTTGTCGGGCAACGGGAACGAGGGCGCCCGCCCGGACCAACCGCAGGAATCCCGTCGCGCCGGTTTCCCCGTCGCGCGGCGTGACGACCACGGGGTTCATCTCGCGTCCCAGATCAACACCCGCGGCGCGACGGCCCGCGGCCTCGGCGAGCGTTCGGCTCAGGACGACGGCCGGGCCAAGAGCCTCCAGGACCAGCCGTTCCATCTCATCTGTGGATCGGCAGTTTTCGTCGGGGCGAACAATTCGCGCCGCGCCGATCGGTTCGGCTTTCCGTCTTCCCGCGAACTCGAGCTGCGCGACCTCACGCTGCACGGTGGCCGAGTCGCTCCCAATCTCGCGTGCGAGGGCAGAAAGCAAGGCCGACTCGTCCGGATGCAGGAACAACCGGGCGAGCAGTCGTGCCTGGCCGTCGGAAACGGACGATGGGAAGCAGCGATGGCGGGCGAGTTCTCATGCGTATAACGCACAGACGAGTGCGTTGTACGCATGGTCTCAACGTCCGCGTCTACTTACGGCTGATCGCGCGCACGCGGGCAGTCGCCGATCCTGAGTAGATGACCGTCCCCGGGACGGCCACGGTCGTGCCGTCGTCGGCCTTCGGGGAGTCCTTGTCGTCGTCGGGACCGAGCACCCGAACCGCGTCGTGGCGGTCACGAAGGGTGCGTCGAAGGGCCTTCAGAACCCGCTCGGCTCGCGATCCGGAGGGGACGGCGAGGGCGAGGCCGTCAACGCGGGTGCGGGCCGCTTTGCCAAGGGCCGCCGATTCGCCGAGTGCCTGGACGAGGTCGCCGCCGCCGGGGTCGAAGCCTCCCGGGGCGTTCGGGATGATCTTGAACGTTCGCGGGCCCGCCTCGAGGCCCGCCGGAAGGCGGAAGGGGAGAACGACGCGGCGCCGATTGTCGCGAAAGCGCTGGAGCGTGAGCACCAGCTTCACCTTCGCGCCAGGCTTCGCGCGCGCGGGCACGATCTGCGCCGAGACCACGCGCGCGGCGCGGATTTCGGGGTCGAGGGTCTGGCTGATCTCGACGCGCGTCGGCTCGATCACACGCGTGCTGTTGTTGAGCAGCACGCTCACCGGCCGCGAGATCGCTCCGAGCGAGATGCTCGTGACGTCACCCGCGGAGGCGTAGAGGTTGCGATAGACGATCCGCTTCTTGCCGCCCTCGGTGGTGATGCCCACGTTGACGGCGACGGTGCCCGACGGGATACCGTCGCGGACGCGTAGGAGGGATTCCGCCTGCAGGGCGTCGGCGATCGCCGGGGTCAACGAGGGATCCGACACCAGGTCGATGTTCAGATCGCTCGACTGCCGACGCAGGGTGTCGAACGCGGTCGCGTGCACTTTGATCGCCCGGGTCGCGCCGAGAGTGCCGACCACGCCATCGCGGCGGTCGCCGACGATCATCCCCTGCGTGGTGCCGGGTTCGGCCAGCTTGTAGCTGCCGCCGCCGATGGGCGCGGCGATCGTCGTGAAAATCCACGCATCGCCGAGGAGCATCCTGCTGGTACCCGCACTGGTGAACGGGTGACCGAAGCCGAGCACAGTCGCCCCGTCGACGTAGGTGACCGTTCCCGTGGCGCCGAAGACCACATCGCCACCCATCGCGAGGGCCGTCATCGAGGCGCCCGGCACCAGGGTGGCCGGCGGCCGGATCGTCCGTGGCCCGATGGTTGACACCTGAACTCCCTCGGTGCCGAGGCGATCACCGAGGGCGGAGGCCAGACGACGATCGAGGCCCGCGATGCTCCAGCGCTCGAGCGGGTAAAGCGCCCGCGTGCCGGGGGTACGGCGCTGCTCACGACGCGCCGCAGAGCGACTCGCAACCACGCGCAGGGGCCGGCGCACCGCATCCACCGAACGCGACAGCGCGCGCGGGCCGCTGGCGACGGCCAACATCTGCTCGATCGGCGTTACGCCGCCGATGACGTTTGCCTGATCGCCCGTTCCGTAGGCGACCGCGCCGATAACGCGCTGCACACCGTCGGAACCTCGTACGTAGACGGGGCTACCGCTCATGCCCTGGGCGATCCCGCCGGTCTGCTCGATCAGCGGGCCCTCGGCGCGAATCAGGATCAGCGCGCCACCCGGGGCATCCCCCGAGCGCTGCACGTCGATCACGGTCACGGGAAACGTGACGATGTCGGTGCCCCGTACAACGGTGCGGGCCTCACCGACCATGCCGGTCGTGACCTGCGAAAGCGGAAGAATCGGATCCGCCGCTTCGGCACTCGGAACGGCCGCACCGAGGGCGAGAGCCGTGATGGAAAGTGCGCGGAGGCGATGCCGGGATGGGCGCGGCGAGGGGCGTTTGGTCATGCGCGGCATGCTGAACGAATCTCCGCGCGCCTTCTACCGCCGTTCGTCGAGGAGCTCGAGATCGGCGATACGCTTTCGCGTATTTCGCCGATTGTGGCGGCCTTCGCGCCGCGAACGGGGGATGCTGCGCCGGTGGCGACGGTCGAAAGAACAGGTACACGAAGCGCGAGGAACCGAAGGGCCGCCCCCTTACCCGGAAAGTTCGTCCGCGCCGTCTCGATTCGCCGCTGTCGGAACAGTCCCCTTCGTGCGACGGCGGCGGGTCCTGCGGCCTCTACGCCGCCCCGTACTGAGCTTCGTAGTACGCCCGGTACTCGCCGCTCTTGATCGGCTCCCACCAGGCCCGCCGCGAGCGGTACCAGGCGACGGTTTCGGCCAGAGCGGCGTCGAAGGTATGTCGGGGCTCCCAGCCGAGGCCGCGCAGCTTCGTGGTGTCGAGGGCGTAGCGGCGATCGTGCCCGGGTCGGTCGGCGACGTACCGCACGAGGCTGTCGTCGCGGTCGGTCAACGCGAGCAGGCGCCGCACGATCTCCATGTTCGGCGCCTCGTCGCCGCCGCCGACGTTGTAGATCTCTCCGGCCACGCCGTGTTCCATGGCCGTCCAGATACCCGAGCAGTGATCGTCGGCATGGATCCAGTCGCGGACCTGCATACCGTCGCCGTAGACCGGTACCTGCTGCCCATCGAGAAGGTTCGTCACGAACAGCGGGATCAGCTTCTCGGGGTACTGGCGGGGGCCGAAGGTGTTCGAGCCGCGGGTCACCACGACGTCCATCCCATAGGTGCGGTGCCACGCGAGTGCCTGGAGGTCGCCACCGGCCTTGCTGGCCGAGTAGGGGCTGGAAGGGTTGATCGGGTCGGTCTCGCGAAACGCGCCCGTCGGAATCGATCCATAGACCTCGTCGGTCGAGACCTGGACGAACCGACGCACGCCGGCAGTGCGGGCCTCACCGAGCAGCACCGCGGTGCCGACGACATCGGTCATCGGAAACGCCGACGGGTCGAGGATGCTGCGATCGACGTGGCTCTCGGCGGCGAAGTTCACGACCACCTCGACGCCCTCCAGCGCCGACGCAACGGCGGGCCCGTCGCCGATATCGGCGTGGACGAACCGGTACGCGGGGGAGTCGGCGACCTCGGCGACGTTCGCGGGGTTGCCGGCGTAGGTCAGCTTGTCGAGGTTCACGACCTCCGCGCCCGCCGCCAGGGCGAGGCGTACGAAGGTCGAGCCGATGAAACCGCACCCGCCGGTGATGAGGATTTTCACGTCGTCTCCCGGATGTAGTCGGTCAGGGCCTCGCGCCAGTTTCGCAGTCGCGGTGCGCCGGGTCGCGTCGATGCCAACACGCCACGGGTTGGTCGCGGTGCCGGGCGGCCCAGCTGGTCGGTGGTGATCGGCTGAACGCGACAGTCAATTGCAGAGATCTCGAAAATGGCCTCGGCGAACTCGGCCCACGTCACCGACCCGGCGGATGCCGTGTGGTAAACCCCCGGCGGGGCGCTCGCGACCGCTTCCAGCGCCACGGCGAGGTCGCGTGTCCAGGTCGGGCAGCCGCGCTGATCGGCGACCACCGAAACCTCGTCGCGTTCGTTGCCCAGTTGCCGCATCGTGTCGACGAAGTTGCGCCCATGAGCCCCATAGAGCCAGGCGGTGCGGGCGATGCGCGTGCCGGTCGGGTGCTCGGCCCAAGCGGCGCGCTCGCCGGCGAGCTTGGTCCGCCCGTACGCCCCGAGTGGGCCGATCTCAGCATCTTCGGTGTAGTCGACGGTTGAGCGCCCATCAAAGACGTAGTCGGTGGATGGCAGCACCAGGCAGGCACCGATCCGGGCCGCCGCACGCGCCACGTTGCCGGCACCGTCGGCGTTGACCGCGTGCGCGGCCGACTCGTTGGCCTCGGCACCGTCGACGTCGGTCCACGCGGCGCAGTGGAAGATCGCCTCGGGTCGCAGCTCGGCGGCGCAGCGCTCGACGGCTTCGGCATCGCGGATGTCGACCTCGAGGTCGACGCCGGTCACCTCATGGCGCCCGGCCAGGTGATCGACAAGGTCACGACCGAGCATTCCGCCCGCCCCGGTGACGAGAACCCTCAGAGGATCCCGATCTCCGAGGAGTCACCGATCATGAATCGGTAGGCCCGCGGAAGCCCCTTGCTGCGGGCGATCACGACACCACGGCCAACCAGGCTGCTCTCGACCCGCGCCTCGAGATCCTCGATACGGCTGTCGGCGAGAAAGATGCTGTGCTCCACCTCCGCCTTTCGGATCACGACGTTCTCGGAGATCGCCGTGTACGGGCCGACGTAGGAGTCTTCGATCAGCGCACCCGCGCCGATAATGGCGGGGCCACGCACCGCCGAGCGCACCAGCCGGGCGCCCGGCTCGATGACGACGCGGCCCTCGATGGTCGAATCGATCAGCTCCCCTTCGACGCGCGGGGTGATCACGTCGAGCACCAGCCGGTTGGCCTCGAGCATGTCGCCGATGCGGCCGGTGTCTTTCCACCAGCCACTGACCTCGTGCGGCTCGACCGTCGCGCCATGGTCGATCAGGTACTGGATGGCGTCGGTGATCTCCAGCTCTCCGCGCGGCGACGGGGCGATCGCGTCGGCCGCCGCGAGGATTGCGTTCGTGAACATGTAGACGCCAACCAGCGCAAGGTCGGTCTTCGGATTCGGCGGCTTTTCCTGAAGGCGCACCACACGGCCCGCCTCCAACTCGGCGACCCCGTAGCTCGACGGATCATCGACCCGCTGCAGCAGGATCATCGCGTCGGCGTCGCTGGTCCGAAAACGATCGGCCAGCTCGGTGATTCCGTCACGCAGCAGGTTGTCGCCGAGGTACATCACGAACGGTGAGTCACCGAGGAAATCACGGGCGGTCAGCACGGCATGGGCGAGGCCGAGTGGCTCCATCTGCCGGATGTAGGTGACCGACATGCCGAACGCCGACCCATCACCAACAGCGGCGGCGATCTCCTCGTGTGTATCGCCGACGATGATCCCGACCTCGGTGACCCCGGCATCAGCCAGCGCCTCGAGCCCATAGAACAGGACGGGCTTGTTCGCCACGGGCACGAGCTGTTTGGCGCTCGTGTGCGTGATCGGCCGTAGGCGCGTGCCCGCGCCGCCCGACAGAACAAGGCCTTTGAGATGAGTTCGCACGGCGGCCGACACTATGGCAGCCCGTCGGCGCAAACAGACTCCCGCTTGAGGGTCCGAGCGATGTCGCGACCCGCCGTACCCCGTATTGGCAGGACCGACGCGCGGCTATCATCGACCCCCGTGACCGGGGACCACTGGCTCGCACATCGATCTTTTCGCGGAGCCGACTTCGATCCGGAGAGGCTCGCGCACACCAAAGGCGCCGCGGGCCTGACCGTTTCGGTCTGTCTACCGACGTTGAACGTTGCGGACACCGTCGGCGCGATCATCGAGTCGGTGCGGCAGGAGTGGGTCGGGCCGGGCGGCCTCGTTGATGAGATCGCGATCGTCGATAGCCGCAGCGGCGACGACACCGTGCGGGTCGCACGCGAGGCGGGCGCCGTGTCGCATCGCGACGACAAGATCCTCCCCGAGCTGGGCCCGGCTTCCGGCAAGGGTGAGGCGTTGTGGAAGAGCCTCGCCGTGCTGAGCGGCGACATCGTCCTTTGGCTCGATTCCGACGTCGTCGACTTCGATCCGGCGTTCGTCCCGGGGATGCTCGGGCCCCTGCTGACCGACCCCGATATCGGCTACGTGAAGGCGATGTACCGCCGTCGCTTCGGAGATTCCGACGACGGTGGTCGCGTGACGGAGATCTGCGCGCGCCCGCTGATCAACCTTTTTTACCCCGAGCTCGCGGTGATGGCGCAACCCCTGTCGGGCGAGGCCGCCGGGCGGCGGTCACTGCTCGAGTCGGTCCCGTTCTTCAGCGGTTACGCCGTCGAGCTGGGCCTACTGATCGACATCCACCGCCATGCGGGAGTCGATGCCATCGCCCAGGTCGACCTTGGCGAACGGCGGCACACGAACCAGCCGACGCCGGCCCTTGGGCGCATGGCTTATGCGATTTCTCAGGCCGTGCTGCAGAGGGTCGCAGAGGAGGGCCGCGCTCCCGAAGAGCTGGCCAGCGACCCCGGCCCCTATCGGCGGCCCGTCAGCGATGCCGACGGCGAGATGGTGATGACCAGCACCGATGTACGCCCGACCCTGCGCCCGCCGATGGCGAGCGTGCCGGGCTACCGCACCCGCGTCGCCGCGTGACGGCGGCGGCAGCCGGCCGCGTCGTCTACCTCGACCTGGATGGAACACTGCTCGGCCCGCGGGGAAGCCTGTTTGACGGAGATGACGGCCGATGGAGTGACGATGCCGGCATCGCTCTGAGCCTGCTTCGTAAGGCGGGCGCCCCGGTCGTTCTGGTCAGCGGCCGTAGCCGCGCGCGCCTGGAATCGGTTGCGCGGCTCGTCGGCGCGGCGGGCGTTCTGCCCGAGCTCGGAGCGCCAGACTGCGGCTACCCGACCCGACCCGGCGAGGCCATCCACGAGGCCATCGCACGGACGGGAATTCTCGAGGAACTTCTTTCCCGAGAGTTCCGTCTGGAAGAGCACCCCGCCGCCGCGTGGGGGCGCGAGGCGAGCCTGGTTCTGCGGGGCACCGCGGCGCCGGAGCTCGACGCGTGGGTACGCGAACGCAGTGACGGCACCCTGCAGCTGGCCGACAACGGACGCATTGGCCCCGGCAACGTCCACGTCTACCACCTGCTGCCGGCCGGGGCGAGCAAGGCAGCCTCGGTTACGCGCGACCTTGCCGAACGCGGCGTTGATCCGGCGACGTGCCTGATGATCGGCGACAGCGCCCAAGACCTCGACATCGGCACGACCGGGGTCGTGATCGCCTTGGTGCGCAACGGAGCCGAGGCCAGCCCCGAACTCGCCGCGTGCGCGCCCTGGGTGACGCGCGGGGCCTATGCCGCGGGGGTTCGCGAGGCCGTCGAGGCCTGGCTGGGCTAACGGCGGGTTGCTCGCAGGTGCGGTGGCGGCATAGGTTCGCGCGGTGATCCGACGCCTTACCCTCGCCTGCCTCCTCGCGGCCCTTGCTCCCGGACGCGTTCTCGGGTTCGGGGAGCCACCGCTTCCGGCGACCGAGATCAGCAAGGTGATCTCCCTGAAAGACGCCGCCATGAACCGGATGGTCGACCTCAAGGGCAAGGGCAACTTCAGCGGAGACACCACGGCGGTCGACCTGCGCTGGAAGCCCACCAAGGGGCCGGTGCGCGTGACGCTGCGGATCGAGTTCAGCGGCTTCGCCAACCCCGCGGGGGCTCACGCCCCGCTCGGTGTCGCGGTCAAAAACGGCACCGTCGAGCTCAATCGCCTCGTGCCGAAGGGTGCGGGTCTGCCGAAGGTACAGTTCGACGTGCAGTACATCGTCACCGGAAAGAACGCGCCGCAACGGCCGGGCTACCACCAGGTCACGATCACGAAGACCGGCGACCCGAACTTCCGCTCCGGGCTTAATTCGGCAGGCACCCCGAACTCTGTCGACGGCGTCACCGGCGAGTGGTCCACGGACGACCTCTTCAGCGCTCGCACGTTCGCGCATGAGGCGCTACACATCGCGGGGCTTCCCGACCGATACGACACCTTCTACAAAGCCAACGGCCGCGAGTACCGCGCGCCACGCGACCTCGATACCTCCGACAAGATCAAGGCCTGGGCGCGGGCGCACGTCCCGCCCCTGCCGGTCACCGGCGACTATTTCTCGCGCCCGCAGCGTGGCCGCGCGTGCGACGTCATGGCCGACAGCGAGGCCGCCTGCCGAAAGATCGACCGGCGCGACCTGCGCAACTTCGCCGCCCAGGCCGGCGTACGCCTCGAGGCGAAGCCCGGTGACCTGCTCGCGAACAAGGACGCCACCGAACAGAACTTCGGTGTCGGTGCCCCCTTAGCGCTGTTCGCGCCCCGACTCGGGACGGCACACGTCGACGGCCTGATCGCCTATTGCGTCAACTTCGATCGGCACATTCCACGCCTCGGCGGGCCGTTCGATGTCGTCGGACCCGCGGCAGAGGTCGGGGGCACCGGCTACGCACAGCTGCAGGCCGTGCTTGAGGCGGTTGGGACGCGTACGCCCGGAGCGACCGGTGAGGTGCCCGACGCGCAAAAGGCCATCTGGGCCGTCACCGACCCGACCTCACCGGCGTTCGGGCCGCTCGGCGCAGACGGGCAGGCGATTCTCGCCGAAGCCGGCCTGACGCCCGGAGCGCTCCCCGGAACGGTGCCGTTCACCAACCCCAACGCAGGATCTCCCGAGACCGGCGCGGTCACCGCGTCGGGACAGGTTCTTCCGCTGCCCGCCGTCGAGCCCGAGCCTCCGGCTCTCATCACGCGCCTCGAGCGGGTGGGGCTCTCCCGCGAGGTACTCCGCCCGCGGCGGGTTCAGCGTGTGATCCTCACACTCGACACAACGGGCGCCGCCGCATCGCTGGTGCTCGTTGTCCAGCGGCAGATGGGGCGCCGCTGGCGCACGGTCGGAACGTTCCCCACCCGCGTTGTCGGAGTAGGAAGCAGCCAGCTCGGCTTGACGATGCCGCGCCTGGTTCCCGGCCGCTACCGCGTTCGCGTCACCGGGCCCTTCGCCGCGAAGACGGCTCCCTTCACCGTCGGCACGCCAACGAAATAGCGGCGACGCCCATCCTTGGGGTCAGGGTGGGCCTCGACCTTCGTCTCGTGACGCAGCGAGCCCGCGTGGGCACTGTTCGACGTGTCGCACGGATGCCCGACGGGAAGGATCCCAGTGAACCAGCGCCGCCGCCTTTTGATCGCCCTCTCGGTCACCGCCGCTTTCACGCTGCCGATGGCGGCGCCCGCCGTTGCCGCGCCGTTGCCGGCCCAGACCCTGCGTCAGGCGCAGGACCTGGCCTCTACGTGGGGACGCTGCGCAACCGCCCGCCCTGCGCACCGGGCCCTCGCACTCGCCGAGAAACCCGCGGCGATGAAGGTGCGCCTCGTTCGTGCCCGCCGGGCGCTCGACGCCTGGCAGCAGGTTGTCGTGGAGTGCTCTGCGCCGATTGACCTTCCGGTGGCTCAGCCCGGCGTCTGACGCCCGGCGGTCCAGAGACCCGCAAGCGCTGCGCCCATCGCGGCGAGGTCGAACTCGGTTGTCGCCAGGCGTTCCTCCAGCGACGCATGAAGACGGCCAATCGGGAATGCCGCGACGAGGCCCATCCGGCGCACCAGGCCGGGCAGAAGATCCAGTTGCCCGCACACGGCAACGCAGGGAATCTCGGCATCGCGACACGCCGCGGCAACGGCCGCAGGAGCTTTGCCGAACAGGCTTTGCGTGTCGAGGCGGCCCTCGCCGGTTACGCACAGGGCGGCGCCCTCCAGACGGGTGTGAAAGCCCGCCGCGTCAAGCACCAAGGGCGCGCCGGGCGTGAGGGTCGCGCCGAAGAGTGCAACCAGACCGGCGGCGGCTCCACCCGCCGCCCCGCCGCCGGGCAGATCTCCGACCGCGACGCCGACGTCGCGTGCGAGTATCGCCGCCAGGTTCGTGAGGCCCGCCTCCAGTCGGCCGACCATTGCCGCGTCCGCCCCCTTTTGCGGGCCGAAGACCGCTGCCGCGCCGTGGTCTCCGAGCAGCGGGTTGTCGACATCGCACGCGACGAGGATCTCGGTAGTCGCCAGGCGGCGATCCTGACCGGTGGCGTCAATGCGTGCGACGGAGATGCTGTCGCACCCTCGGCCCTGGAGCTCCGCACCGTCGGCGTCGAGAAAGCGGACCCCGAGAGCCCGCGCAAGGCCCATGCCCACGTCGGTCGTCGCACTTCCACCGAGGCCAATGATGATCCGCGTCGCGCCCATGTCGAGGGCCGAACGGATTTGCTCGCCGGTGCCATAGGTGGAGGTGAGTTCCGGGTTCCGCTCGTGGGCCGCGAGACGTTCGTAGCCGGAGGCTTGGGCCAGCTCGATGACGGCGACACGCCCGGGCAGTTCGCCGATCGCCGCCTCGACAGGACGGCCCAGCGGGTCGAGGACGTTGCTCCCCCGACGACGCCCACCTGCGGAGGCCACGAGCGCATCGAGGGTTCCCTCCCCGCCGTCGGCAACAGGAACAAGGCGCGTTTCGACCCCTGCCGCCGCGAGCCTCACCCCGGCCCCGATCGCGCGGGCCACGTCCGCCGCGCTGAGGGCGCCCTTGAAGGCGGCCGGCGCGACGACGATGGGCCCTACTCCCATCTCACGCCCAGGAAGTCCGCGAGCCAGTCGTGGAACTCCTCATCGCTGAGGCGCTTGCGGGCGGCCGCCATCGCGATCGCGTCCTGACCGGCAGGGACGCGAAACGGGGCGCCGGAATCCTCGGCGACACCGACGATGATGGCCGCGACATCCGCCCCACTGGTCGGATGCTGCTCGCGCCAGGTCCGGAACCCGGTGCGCAGATCAGCGAAGAGCTCGGCGTAGGGCCCCTCTCCACGGGCCATCGCTCCGGTTGCCTTTGTGGCCGAGGGAAAGTCGGTGTCGATCATTCCCGGCTCGACCATGGCGATTCTGATCCCGAACGGACGCAGCTCAACCCGCATCGCCTCCGACCACGCGCACATCGCGTACTTCGAGCCGTGGTACATCCCGAGCAACGGGTTGGTCACCTGGGCCCCAATCGAGGAGACATTCACGACGACCCCCTGCCTGGCCTGGCGCATGGAGGGAAGCACCGCTTGGGTCACCTCGACCGCTCCGAAGAGGTTGGTCTCGAACATCTGCCGCACAACGTCCATGTCGACCTCTTCGGCCGCGCCGAGCACCGCGTAGCCGGCGTTGTTGACCAGGCAGTCGAGCGCCCCGCCGGCGAGATCGTGGGCGGCGGCAACCCCGCAGGCGATCGCGGCTCGGTCGGTGACGTCCAGGTGCACGATGGAAAGCTGCGGATGGGGCGCGTACTCGGCCCGGGCCCGTTCGATGTCGCGAACACCCGCAACGGCGTTCCAGCCGCGCGCGAGGAACTCCTCGACGGTGGCCCGGCCGACCCCACGCCCGGCGCCGGTGACAAGAACAGTGCGACGACTCATCGCCGCAACGCTACCGGCCCCCGAACGCGACTACTCTGTTTTCGCGTCCCGGGCGGCGGGCCTTCACCCCACCTCACCTCTCCGGTACCACGATCGGCATCTCGGCGGTGGGGGCGGCGGGGAGGGCGAGTGAGAGGGTGAAGGTGGCGCCCTCACCGGGGGTGGAGACAAGGTCGATGGTGCCGCCGTGGGCGCGCACCAAGCCGCGGGCGATGGCCAATCCCAGACCGGCGCTGCGGCCCTCGCGGCTGCGGTCGCCGCGATAGAAGCGGTCGAAGACGTACGGCTGCTCGTCGACGGGGATGCCCTCGCCGTCGTCGCGCACCGCCAAGAGCGCCCGACCGTCGGCGCGGGCAACCGATACGTCGATGTGCCCGCCGCGGGCGGTGTGGCGCAGAGCGTTGTCGATGAGGATGAGCAGCACCTGTTCGATCCTCGCGCCGTCGGCATTCACCGTCACAGGATCGGACGGAAGGGTTGCGTGAAGCGCGATGCCCTCGATCTCGGCGAGCGGGTGCCGTGAGCCGACAACTCCCTCGGCGAGGGCATCGAGGTCGATCATCTCCCGCTCGAGGGGAAGGGCGCCCGAGTCGAGCCGGGCCAGCTGGAGTTGCTCTTCGACGAGGCGCTCGAGCCGGTCGGCCTCGGTGCTCATCAGCGCCAGGAACTGCTCGCGATGCGCGTCGTCGACGCGCGAGCCCTGCAGAAGCTCGATGAAGCCCTTCAGTGCGGCAAGCGGCGTCTTCAGCTCGTGGGAGACGTTGGCGACCAGATCGCGGCGGGCGCGGTCGAGGCGACGCTCATCGGTGACGTCGCGCATGGTCATCACGACGCCGGCATCGACATCAGCCAACCACGCGGTGTGTAACTCGAGCTCTGTGCCATCGCCCAGCACGACGATCCATGGTTCATCCGGGTCGGATGCGTCGGGCCCGGCCGCGAGGACGGCCTCGACCGCCTGCACGACAACCGGGGGCAAGTCGGCCAGGTGCGCGGGAGACGAGTCGGCCGGAAATCCCAGAAGGCGTCGCGCGGCGGCGTTGACCAACAGCAGACGCCGATCGGGCGTGACGCCGAGAACCCCCTCGGCAAGAGAGGAGACCACGCCGCGCACACGGTCGCGCTCGCCGGTGATCTGACGGACCTGATTCTCGAGCCGGCCCGCCATCACGTTGAGGCTGTCACCGAGGGTGGCGAGCTCTCGCGGCTCCATATGCGGAGCCCGCGCGGTGAGGTCGCCTCCGGCAAGTGCCGAGGCGGTGCGGGCCAAGCGCGCGATCCGAAGACCGATCAGGCGCGACAGGCCGTAGCCGGCGAGGGCCGCAAGGCCGAGAACGGCGGCCACGGCGAAGAACAGCCGCTGGCGCACGGGGCCGAGGCTGGCGCGCGATCGGCGGGCGACCGCCGCGGCCTCGATCGTGCCGGTGAGGTTGCCGCGGGCACTCAGCGGACCCACCGCGGCAATCGCACCCAGGTCACGTCGGGTGAGGGGTCGCGCGGCCCCGCCGACCGGAGTCGGGGGGAACGTCGACAGCAGCTTGCAGCAGCCGGCAGAGGCCACGACGATGGGGGCAAGCGAACCGGCGTATCGGATGCGCACCTCGGCCCGTGTCGTGCGCGCCAGCTCGTCGGCGATCTGCTGCAGATCCGCGGTCGTCGGCTCGGAGAGGAAATCCTCCTCGACGCTGACCTC
>JANLSO010000195.1:0-14832 GCA_031362405.1 Thermoleophilia bacterium
CTCACGCATCTCGCGAAAGAGCTGTTCGTCAGACTCGATCTGGCGCGGCGAGAGCCCCTTGAACGTCGTCCAGGCGCGTGTCAGCCGGTCAATCGCCTCTTCGGTGTACCGCTCGATGTCCTTGATGGACATGTCGGTCTCTTTGCGCGACTCGGTCTCCGCTTGACGGCGGTCGGCGTCGGTGAGCTCGCGCTTCGCCTCGGGGTCCTCCGAGGTACGGTCGCGCTGAAGGTCGTCGAGCCAGTAGAAGTCTTCGTCGGTCAGTCCCTCGACGCTGCCCTCGCGAAGCCAGGCGATGCGACGATCGAGCCGCTCACTCAATTCGAGGATGCGCTCCTCGCGATCGAGGGCGTACTGCTCGTTGGCCTCGTTGACCTTGTCTTGAAGCTCGTCCAGGGCTCCGGCGCGCTTCTCGTCGTCAACCCACGTAACGATCGATGCGGCGAAGTAGAGGACCTTCTCGAGTTCCTTCGGGGCGATGTCGAGCATGTAGCCAATACGGCTCGGAACGCCCTTGAAGAACCAGATGTGGCTCACCGGAGCCGCAAGGTCGATGTGACCCATGCGCTCACGGCGGACCTTGGCCCGCGTGACCTCGACGCCGCACCGCTCGCAGATGATGCCCTTGTAGCGGACGCGCTTGTACTTACCGCAGTAGCACTCCCAGTCCTTCGTCGGACCGAAGATCTTCTCGCAGAAGAGCCCGTCCTTCTCCGGCTTCAAGGTGCGGTAATTGATGGTCTCCGGCTTGGTGACCTCGCCCGAGGACCAGTTCCGGATCTGCTTCGACGACGCCAGGCCAATCGTGATGGAGTCGAAGTTGTTGATGTCGATCACGTCCGCACGCCTTTCTCAGTGACGGAGGCTGGCGCCGCGAACGCCAACCCCTCGGGCAGGGTCAAACCTGGGGAACGCCGGCGCCCGCGCGCGCCAGATTCGGCACGCGCGGGAGCGGCGGGCGAACCCGTCAGTCTTTCGACCCTTCCGCCTCGACGGGATCGGAGGCACCGACGACGACTTCCGCCGGCTCCGGCACCTCTGCACCCTCTCCTTCACCCGCGGGCTCTCGGCGCAAGCCTCCGAGACCGCCCGACAGGTCGATACCCAACTCCTCAGCGGCGCGAAGCAGGTCGTCGTCTTCGTCGCGACCCATTTCCTGCGGGCCGCTCTCGCCCTGCACCTTCACGTCGAGTCCGAGGCTCTGCATCTCCTTCAGCAGCACCTTGAAGCTCTCCGGGATGGATGGCTCCTGGATGTTCTCGCCCTTGACGATCGCCTCGTAGGCCTTCACGCGACCAACCGTGTCATCGCTCTTGATGGTGAGCATCTCCTGCAGGGTGTACGCCGCTCCGTATGCCTCGAGCGCCCACACCTCCATCTCACCGAAGCGCTGGCCACCGAACTGCGCCTTACCGCCCAGCGGCTGCTGGGTGACGAGGCTGTAGGGGCCGGTGGAACGGGCGTGGATCTTGTCGTCGACCAAGTGGAGCAGCTTCAACATGTACATGTAGCCGACCGTCACCTTGCCGTCGTACGGGTCACCCGTGCGTCCGTTGTAGAGACGCATCTTCCCCGAGCAACGGCGACCCTCACGGTCGCCCTCGTCGATGGAGAGCTGGATCGGGTTACCGGGGTGGCTGGTCTGCCAGTCGATCAGCACACGGTCGACATCCTCGGGGGTCGCGCCGTCGAAGACGGGGCTCGCCACGAACGTACGACTCGGTGCGTCCTTGGGGTCGGTGACCCCTCCGCCGTCGACCCATCCGTGGTTGGCGGCCCAGCCGAGGTGTGTCTCGAGGATCTGACCGATGTTCATCCGGCTCGGCACGCCGAGCGGGTTGAGGATCATGTCGATCGGGGTGCCGTCCTCGAGGAATGGCATGTCCTCTTCGGGAACGATCTTCGAGATGACGCCCTTGTTGCCGTGGCGGCCGGCCAGCTTGTCGCCCTCGGCGATCTTGCGGCGTTTGGCGACGAAGACGCGCACCAGCTCGTTGACACCCGGCGACAGGTCGTCGCCGTTCTCACGGCTGAACGTCTTGACGTCGATGACCTTGCCGCCCTCACCGTGAGGGACCTTCAAGGACGTGTCGCGAACCTCGCCGGCCTTCTCCTTGAAGATGGCGCGGATCAGTTTCTCCTCCGCCGTAAGCTCGGTCTCGCCCTTCGGCGTGACCTTGCCCACGAGGAGGTCTCCCGAGGTGACCTCGGCGCCGATGCGCACGATGCCGCGCTCATCGAGATCCTTGAGCGACTCCTCCGAACGGTTCGGAATGTCGCGGGTGATCTCCTCGGCGCCCAGCTTGGTGGTGCGAGCGTCGATTTCGTACTCCTCGATGTGAATCGAGGAGAGCACGTCGTCCTTGACCAGGCGCTCCGAGATGATGATGGCGTCCTCGAAGTTGTAGCCCTCCCAGCTCATGAAGGCCACGAGCATGTTCTTGCCCAGCGCCAGCTCGCCCATGTCGGTCGAGCTGCCGTCGGCGAGGACCTCGCCGACGGCCACGGTGTCGCCGAGCTTCACGATCGGCTTCTGGTGAATGATCGTGCCCTGGTTCGAGCGGGTGAACTTGTGCAGCTCGTAGGCCTCGAGCTCACCCTGGGTGTCTTCGACGATGATGTGCTGCGCATCGACCGCGGAAACGGTGCCCTCGGCGCGCGACAGAACGACGTCGCGGCTGTCCATCGCCGCACGACGCTCCATGCCGGTTCCCACCAGTGGAGCCTCGGTGATCATCAACGGCACCGCCTGACGCTGCATGTTGGCGCCCATCAGGGCACGGTTCGCGTCGTTGTGCTCAAGGAACGGAATCAGCGCGGTCGCGACCGAGACGATCTGCTGCGGAGAGACGTCAATGTAGTCGACGTCGCTCGGATCGAACAGATCAGGTTCTCCGCCCTTCTTGCGGCAAAGCACCGGCGCGATCAGCTTGCCCTTCTTGTCGACCGGGGCGTTGGCCTGCGCGATGACCTTGTTCTCTTCCTGGGTGGCGTCGAGCCACTCGAGGTCGTCGGTCACCATGCCATTGTCGACGCGTCGGTACCGGCTCTGGATGAAGCCGAACTCGTTGACCGTGGCGTAGCTTCCCAGCGAGCCGATCAGGCCGATGTTCGGGCCTTCCGGGGTCTCGATCGGGCACATGCGGCCGTAGTGGGTCGGGTGGACGTCGCGAACCTCGATCGGAGCGCGCTCGCGGGTCAGCCCACCGGCACCGAGCGCCGACAGGCGACGGCGGTGGGTGAGCCCGGAGAGGGTGTTGGTCTGGTCCATGAACTGCGACAGCTGCGACGAGCCGAAGAACTCCTTCAGCGCCGCCACCACCGGCCGGATGTTGATGATGGTCTGCGGGGTGATCGTGTCGACGTCTTCGGTACTCATCCGTTCGCGGACGACCCGCTCCATGCGGTAGAGCCCGATCCGGAACGCTTCCTGGATCAACTCGCCGACGGTACGCAGACGCCGGTTACCGAAGTGCTCGTACTCGTCGAGCTCGCCCGTAATCTCGTCGCGCGGCATGACCGCGGCGTCTGCGGCGAAGTCTTTCGAGTCTTCCGGCACGCCGATACGGATCGGCAGGTCGACCAACTTGCGCACCAGCTCGACCAGGTCGTCGGTCATTCCCGAGATCCGACCGGTGAAGCGCGGGTTGGTGAGCGTGCGCACCGATGAGCCGAGGCTCAAGCCCAGACGGGCGTCGAGCTTGTAGCGGCCGACCTTGGTGAGGTCGTAGCGCTTGGGGTCGAAGAACAACGATCGGACGAGCGAACGGCTGTTGTCGACCGTCGGCGGCTCGCCGGGACGCTGCTTTTTGAAGACCTCGATCAGCGCGTGCTGCATGATCTCGCCCGACCGTGCGTCGAGGCGCTTTTCGAGCTTCTCGATCTCGGCGTCGATGCGCAGCTTCTCGTCTGCGGGAGCGTTTTCGAGCCCCTGCGCGAGCGCATGCATCTCGTTCGCGATCACCGCGATCTCGTCGAGACTCTTACGGTTGCCCGACTGGGCGGCGCCTTCGGTGGCGTCCTTGTCGAGCGTGGCCTGGATGTACGGGTTCACGCGATCTGGATCGAGCGGGTCCCGGAAGAGGTTCGCGATGTCATCGCGGGTGTAGCCCAGAGCGAACAGCAACGTCGTGACCGGTAGCTTGCGTTTGCGGTCGATGCGGACGTTGACAAGGCCCTTCTTGTCGATCTCGAGCTCGACCCACGAGCCACGCGATGGCATCAGGTTCGCGATGAAGACCTGCTTCTCGCGGTCCTTCGGCTCCATCACGTATGCGCCCGGAGAGCGCACGAGCTGGGTTACCACGACACGCTCGGTGCCGTTGATGATGAATGTTCCCCACTCGGTCATCAGGGGCACATCGCCCATGAAGACCTTTTGTTCGCGGATCTCGCCGGTCTCGCGGTTCACGAAGGCGACTTCCATCGTGAGCGGGGCGGCGTAGATCAGGTCCTTCTCACGACATTCGCGAATGTCGTTGTTCGGCTGAATGTGGTCGAACGGCATACCGGGCTCCCAACCGCCCAGTGTGTAGCGACCGAATTGCACTGCGAGCGTGCCGGTGAAGTCCTCGATCGGCGAGATGTCGTCGATCGTCTCTCGCAGGCCCTCACTGAGAAACCACTCGAATGAGGAGCGCTGGATATCGATGAGGTTGGGTACCTCTTCGACCTTCTCGAGACGCGAGAAGGAGCGGCGGACGCGGGCGGCATTGACCTGGCTCAAGTCGTGAAGCCTCCTGGACGTGAGCGGCGGGCGGCGGGCGGCGTTGACCGACGGATCGCCCGAAGGCGGCCAGTCGAAGCGCGGCCGAGGAGCCTAGCACGACGCACGCACATCATCGGCAGCAAGAGGTGGCTCACGTCGAACCCTCTTGCTCCGGGATGATGTACGGCCGCTGAAGACACTCTGACCCGTCGGACAAGGCCGCCAACCATATCTATTCGGGCGCACTTCCGCTACGTCCTTCGGCGCGAAACCTTTGCGGCGTGCATACTGGCCGCATGTCCGCGCCGCTTCCCCCGGTCGCCGTCGACCCCGATGGCGGCGATTTGCTCGAGCCCCTTCAGCACCTGCTCGATACCGCACACACGCTGTGGTCAAACGCCGACGAGCGCCGCCGAATGCGGTATTTCGGGTTCCGGCCCGCGGTCGAGATCGGCGTTCTCAAGCGCGAGTGGCACGGGATGAGCGTGCGAATCTCGGCAGGCGCCCTGCGGGTGACGCACCCCGGATTCGGCGAACTCACCTTTCACGCAGACGATCGTGTGGTGCTTCTCGATGGAGAGTCCCTCAGGCCGGGCGACGCCGGGCGTGACATCGTCCGGCAGCTCCTGGATCTGATCCAGTCATACGAGCGATGGGTCGAGGCGCGTGAGGGTCGTCAAGAACGGATCAACCGCGGGCACACCGCCGACGCCTCACGCAGCAGGCCGCTGAACCCGCTCGCCGAGACGCGGCGACTCCAGCGGCGTCTCCAGGTTCCGCGCCGGCCCTGAAACTTCAACGGGCCCGCTCACGCAGGCCCGTTGAACCCCGCGACGAACCGCGGTACTAGCTGAACTTACCGGGAACCGCGCCGCCTTGGATGGAGGCGAGGTCCTCAAGCCATCCACCGAGACGGGCGAAGTCTTTGTCGTCGTCGGCGAGCGTGGCGCGCGCCGTCTCGACCTCAGTGACAATGTCGTTCACGTTGCTCTTGTTCGCGGTCGACACCTTGTCGCGGAGCGAACTCTTCAGGGCCTGGTCAAGCGGCATCGAGTCTGTCCTTTCGGGAATCCAGGGGTCTCTGGACGGCGACGCATTCTGTGGCATCCGGCGGTCGCTTGTCCAGAGCCGAACCGCGCGAGAGGCTCGTGCAGCGTACTCAATCAGCGGAACACCACAACACGACTCACATTTCGTATGTTTCCGGCGCGATCCGTCAACGTGAGGCGCACGCGCGCGCGACCGGGCGCGCGGCGGCCCAAAGTGACCGTGCGGCGACGGCTCGTGCCGACCGTCAGCGTGCGCCGAAACGAGTTTCCGACGCGGACTTCCAGGCGCATTCGGCCCGTGCCGACGTCGGCCAGCGCAATCGCCATGCGGGCGGCCCGGGGGCGGTCGCGGGGCACCGAAATCCGGCGGCGAGCGAGCTTCACGGCGAGCAGTTGAAGGATCGGCGGAGTGTTATCGACGCGCACGGACCACTCGCGGCGACCGATGTTCCCGGGCCAGTCGACCGCGTCAACGCCGATCAGGTGCCATCCGTCCGGGAGCCCTCGCGTATCGAACCCACGTGAGACCTCACCGGCCACGCGCGTTTCACCGAGCGGTTGCCCGCCGATGATCACCGACGACCGGGCGACGAGCGAGGCGTCCTCGGGCGTGTAGCCGATGCGGATCCGCCCTCCGACCGCCGCCTGAGGCGCCGGCGAAACGGCCGTGATCTGGGGTGGAGTCAGCTCCACCCGCACGCGACCGGCGCCAAACGTGGCATCGGGGCCGGGGTCGCCGAGATCGAGGGCCGACGTGGCGAGCACGCCGCGCACATCGAGTGGAGCGGCCGGCTGGCCGGTGGCGCGTCGCTCGGCGAGGACGACGGCCGCGGCGCCCGCCGCGTTCGGAGCGGCGTTCGATGTGCCCCCAACCCCGCGTGGGCCGTTGGGACCGGCCACGCTGGTGTCGGTGGGAGCAACCAGATCGGGCTTCAGTCGCCCATCATCGGTGGGACCGATGCTCGAGTACGTCTTCAGGCGGTCGCCTCGCCAGTCGGCGGCCCCAACGGTCAGGCTGCCGGCCGCATCTCCGGGTGTCGGGATGCTGCTGGCAGTCGTCCCACCGAGCAAAGCCGTGTCGATCTCACGCGAAAAGATCGTGAGGTTCCCGGACGGAACCGGGCCAGAGATGTGGGCGACGCGGACGCGGAAGTAGCCATCGACCGGCGATACGTAGCCCGTGATCCGCTCGGCGGGCGCGGGGCCGAGTGGCTGGCGGTCTTCTGAGCTGGCGACCGGCACCCAGGCGCCGAGGTCGTCACGACGCTCGATGAAGAGGTCGAGGTCGGTCCTCACGGCACCAGGCGGTTGGATCCACGACAGCGCGAAGGTCATCGGTTGGCCGGCCGGGCGGTAATAGACGCCGCTGTCGGGCACCGGCCAGTCGAGCACGCTGTTCGCGTCGGCGTCGAGCCACGGACCCTCCCAATGACGCCGGGCGTAGTTGCCCGCCGAGTTGACCCACAGGATCCCCGCCGCGGCGGCCCGGTCGACGGCTTGGGCGGCGGGGCTGGTGCCGTCGAAGGGCCCTTCGAGGAAGCTGTTCGAGTGCACGACCATGTCGGGGCGGCGGGCGATCAACCACTCGACGGCCGCGAGGTAGTCATCCGGCGTGTGGTAGTTGACGAGAAGATATGTCGCCTCGGGGGCGTAGTCGAAGACGGTCTGGGCGACGAGCTCGCCGTGGTTGGTGGCGTTGCCATAGGCGTTTCGACCCGCGAAGCCCCAGGTCGCGTCGAATGACTGGGATTCTGTGCGTTCGGGAGGCGCGAGCTCTCCCGCTGCCTGGCGAGCGGCGACGCCGGGCCCGAAGCCCAGGTCGAGCACGGCGATGACGAGACCTCTCCCGCCGGCGGCGGAAGTCAGGAGTGACCCGGCGCCAGTGCGAAGTAGCCCCTGCGTCGTTACCGGTGATGCGTCCGCAAACGCGCTTGCGGCCGGACGAGCGCCCACCACACCCGGCAGGTTCGTCATCGTTTTCAGGCGACCCACGGGAATGGCGACCTGGAGGCGTCGGCCTGAGCGACGCTGCACGGCGACTCCGGTGCTCTCGAGGGCGCTGACGACCGCCGCGACGCGACCCGGCGCCGCCTCGACGACGATTGGCCGCGATGCGGCGGTCGACGCCGCACCGCCCGCGGCCGGGGTGACCAACGTGCCCATCACTGCGATCGCCGCGAGGGCCTGACGGATCATCGCCCGCCGCCGACGACGAGCCAGGCACTGGCCTGCGTGCGGTTTCCCGACATGTCGCGGGCCGCGACGCTGATGCGATGACGGCCCGGCCTCAGCCCGCGTGCCCCGACGACGAGCGCGGGCAGGCGCGCCGGGCTCCACCTCCCGGAACCGATTCGCCACTGGAGGTCCTCTACGGTGCCCGCGTCACGGACGTCGACGCGCAACCCGGCGGGACGCCGCCGTGGCCGCAGACGCACCACAGGCGCCACGGTGTCGAGCCGCAACGAACCGGCTCCGAACGCGGGATCGACGCCGGGAGCGCCGCGGTCGAGAGCCGTGCCGACAAGGACGGCACGCAGGTCATCGGGGGCGACGGGCAGGCCCTGTGCGCGTCGCTGCTGGCGCACCAGGGCGGCCGCCCCGGCAACGTGAGCGGTTGCCGCCGACGTACCGGCCGTCCCGGGCCAGGCGGGGTTGGCGGTCACGTACGTGGGCCCGACGAGGTCGGGCTTCGGGCGGCCATCGTCCGTCGGTCCGACACTTGAGTACGCGCCGACCTGGTCGCTGGTCCACGGGACCGCCCCGACGGTCAGGGCCCCAGCCGCGTCGCCGGGCGTCGCCACGCTGCCGCCCGCGACCGCTGCGGCACCGAGCGGGACGATCTGCGAAAAGAGTTCGAGGTCAGTCGGTGCGCCGGAGGTCTGCCGCAGGACGATCCGGTACTGAGCCGCGTCGACCTGAAAAGCGGGAATCGTCGCTGAACGAGAGGTGAGCGGTGCGCTGGTGCGTGAGGTGCTCCAGACCGCGCCGTCGGCGGAGGTCTCGACCGCGACCTCGGCCGCGACCTCCCGCGCCCGCCACGACAGATGCAGATCGAGCCAGTCGCCGGGCTTCGTCGTCAGCGGAATCGTCACGAGGGCGTCGGCCCGGCCGGCCCAATGGCGCTGCGCGAAGTTTCCGGCCGAGTTCACCCAGAGCACACCCGCGGCGGCGGCGGCATCGACCGCTCGCGCGGCCGGGCTGGTTCCGTCGAAGGGGCCATCGAGAAAGGAATTGGAATGGCTGACGATCGGTATGCCTCGGGCAACGATCCAGTCGACCGCTCGAAGGAACTCCTCGGGCGTGTGGTAGTTGACGAAGACCAGATGTGCACCCGGGGCAACGTCGCGAACGATCTCTGCCATCCGCACCCCGTGTGGGGTGGGTCCACCGAGTTCGTTTCGCCCGTCGATGCCGAAGGTCGCGTCGAAGCTGACGGTCTCGATCTGATCACGGGGCGGCAGCTCCCCCGCGGCGATTGATTCATCGAGCGTACCGAAGCCCATGTCGAGGACGGCGACGCTCTCACCCGAGCCCGTGACGCCGGAACTCCACAGCGCGTCGGCGCCCATCCGAAATGCGCCCTGCGAGGTGATCGCGGCCGCGGGGGCCGCCACCGAGGTCGCGGAGAGCGCTGCGATCACGAAGGAAAGGGCTCGGCGACGCACGGCGCGAGAGGTAACCAGATAGCGGGCCACCGGTCCAGAGAACCGGTCCGATGGCCCGCTGTCCGAGCTACTTGACCGACACGCCTGCCCCGGCCTCTTCCAGCTGAGCCTTGATCTGGTCGGCCTCTTCCTTGTTGATCCCTTCCTTGACGACGTTCGGAGCGCCATCGACGAGGTCCTTGGCCTCCTTCAGGCCCAGACCGGTGATCGCGCGAACGACCTTGATCACCTGGATCTTCTTCTCGCCGGCCGAGTCGAGGCTGACCGCGAACTCGGTCTGCTCTTCGGCGGCCGCGCCACCACCGCCGCCACCGGCGGCCGGGGCCGCCGCAACGGCGACCGGAGCCGCTGCCGTGACTCCGAAGGTCTCCTCGAGAGCCTTGATGCGCTCTGAGAGCTCCAACACGGAAATTGCCTTGAGGTCTTCAATCCACTCTTCGGTGGTCATCGCCATCTGTGGTCTCCTTCGTGCGGTTCGGGAAATGTGGTCGGGGCCAGGCCTACGCCTCGGCGGCCGCGTCCTTCGTGCTCTGGACGGCGGCCAGCGCGCGGGCGAGCCCGGCGATGAGCTGGTGCAGGCTGCCGGCAAGACCGGACAGCGGGGCGGTGAGCCCACCGGCAAGCTGGCTGAGGAGCTGCTCGCGTGACGGCAATGCCGCAAGGCGCGTGATGCCATCGGCGGAGATGTCGGCGCCGTCGAGCAGACCGCCCTTCACCGACAGGGCAGCGTGGGTCTTGGCGTAGTCGGCCAGGGCCTTTGCCGCGGCGGCCGGGTCACCGTCGACCCAGACGAGCCCACTGGGGCCATCGAGGTATGGCAACAGGCCATCACGGCCTATCGTGGCGGCGGCGCGGCGTGCCAACGTATTCTTGGCCACCGTCATCTCGGCGTCGGCGGCGCGGAGGTTCCCGCGCAGCTCGTAGAGTTCTTTGACGGTCAGGCCACGGAAGTCTGCGGCGAGAATCGTCGTCGTCGAGCCGAGGCGCTTCTCGAGCGCGGCGATGACCTCGGCCTTTTGATCTCTGTTCAGGGTGCTCACCTCATTTCGTGTGTCGCTCCGGGCGAGAGAGCGTCGACACGCGTGCTCCACGGGCAGTTCGCCGGCAGAGTTACGAGAGGTCAGACGCCGTCCTCGCACGGGTAAGGCCACATGGCCTCTTGCTTCGGGCGGCGAACCGCCCCCGTGGGTCTTTGGTCGGCAGGTGGCAGGCTAGACGCCGGGCGCCACAGCCTCCTCGAGCAGGTTCGTCGTGCGGGTCGTGTCGATGTTGAGACCGGGGCCCATCGTCTGAGCCAGGGTGATCGACTTCAGGTAGCGGCCCTTCGCCGCTGCCGGCTTTGCACGCATGATCTCGTCTATGACGGCCTGGTAGTTCTCGACCAGGGCGTCTTCCGCGAACGACCGCTTGCCGATGCCGAGGTGGATGATCCCGGTGCGGTCGGTGCGGTATTCGACTTTGCCGCCCTTGACGTCCTCAATGGCTTTCGCCAAATCGAAGGTCACGGTGCCCGTCTTCGGGTTGGGCATCTTGCCCTGCGGTCCGAGCACGCGGCCGAGCTTTCCCACCGTGGCCATCAGGTCGGGCGTCGCGATCGCGACGTCGAAGTCGGTGAAGCCCTCCTGGATGCGCTGCGCCAAATCGTCGGCTCCGACGAAATCGGCCCCGGCTTCTTCGGCCTCGCGTGCCTTGTCGCCTTGGGCAAACACAGCGACCCGAACGCTTTTGCCGGTTCCATGGGGCAGGCTGATGGTTCCTCGCAGCTGCTGGTCGGCATGCCGCACGTTGACGCCCAAACGCATGTGCACCTCGACGGTCGCGTCGAAGCGGGTCAGCTCCTGTGACTTGATGACGCGCATGGCGTCGCGCGGGGCGAACACCTCGTGTCCGTGTCCCGTGATCTCTGCTTTGGCCTGCTGGTAGCTCTTACCGCGCTTCGGCACGGGCCCTTCCTTTCGTGTTCTTCTCGCCCTCTGACGCGACGCGGGAGACTAGCACCGCCCCGCAACGGACCTAGTCTTCGACCAGCACGCCCATGCTGCGCGCCGTTCCGGCGATCATCGACATCGCCGTCTCGATGCTGTTCGCGTTGAGGTCGGGCATCTTGGTTTCGGCGATCGCGCGAACCTGATCCTTGGTCAGCGTGCCGACCTTGTCGGTCTGCGGGATCGACGAACCCTTGTCGATACCCAGGGCTTGGCGGATCAGCACCGGAGCCGGAGGGGTCTTGGTGATGAACGTGAAAGAACGGTCTTCGTAGACCGTGACCTCCACCGGGGTGATCGTGCCGTTCGCGGCCTGAGTCTGCGCATTGAACGCCTTGCAGAACTCCATGATGTTGATGCTGGCGCCACCGAGGGCCGGACCCACCGGAGGCGCGGGAGATGCCCCGCCTGCGGGAATCTGGAGCTTGATGACCTGCAAGACCTTCTTCGCCATGACGTCCTTCGTGCTCGTGGTTCCGACTGCCGCGGGCGTAGGTCGCCGCGGCCAGAGTGATCAGCGCCCGTGTGGGCGGTACCTGCTAGGTGAGCTTTTTGACCTGATCGAATGACAGGTCGGCCGGGGTCTCGCGGCCGAAGATGCTGACCAGCACCTTAAGGCGCGATTGCTCGGCGTTGATCTCCGCGATCTCGCCGGTGAAGTCGGACAGCGGACCGGAGATGACCTTCACCGACTCCCCGACGGTGAACTCTGCGCGGATCTTTGGCCGGGCGTCGGTCGCGGTACGCAGGATTCGGTCGACTTCCATCTGGCTGAGCGGCACGGGGTCGCTCGATGAGCCGACGAACCCGGTGACGCCCGGGGTGTTTTTCACCAACCACTGCGCGTCAGGCGTCATATCCATGTTGACGAGCACGTAACCCGGCAGGACCCGCTTTTCGGTCTGCACCTTCTGGCCGTCTTTGGTCTCCACGACCTGTTCGACCGGGATGACCACCTCGCGGACCTTGTCACGGTGACCGAGCGACACGAGCCGATGCTCGAGATTGGCTTTCACCTTCTTCTCGTGACCGGAATATGTGTTGATGACGTACCAGCGAAACACGTGTGGCGTGCCTTTCGGGGCTTTGCGGTGCTTAGAAGATCGCGTCGATGACGCGTTCGAAGATCGAGTCGACGATCGCCAGGTAGATCGTGATGATCGCGACCACCAGCAAAACGACACCGGTCGACTGGAGCAACTGCGTCCGGGTCGGCCACTGAACTTTTCGCAGTTCGGCAACGACCTCGCTGAAGAAACGGGATCCGCGTCGCTGCTGCTGCACCGCTTTGGTGACGCTACCGGCCTTTTCGGTCTTCGGACGCGAGCGGGCGCGCGGATCGGGGCGAGCAGCCGCCTTCCCAGAGTCACCCGATGAACGGGTGCGGCGTGCGGGCAGTTTGGGCGAGTCGCCGTCTCCGGCGGAGTCGCCCCCCTGACTCTTGGCGGGTCGAATGCGTGCCATCTATTCCACTGTCGTTACAGGGCCGGAGGGACTCGAACCCCCAACCCCCGGTTTTGGAGACCGGTGCTCTACCAGTTGAGCTACGACCCTTCGAGAAAAAAGAAGGAGCCTTTCGGCGCCTAACGCGTCTCTTTGTGTGCCGTATGACGGCCGCACCAGCGGCAGAACTTCTTCAGCTCGACTCGATCCGGTGTGTTGCGCCGGCTCTTCATCGACTGATAGTTACGGCGCTTGCAGTCTTGGCAGGCCATCGTGATGGCCAGACGCTGTCCGGTCGCCACGGGTCAGCCTTTCCTCGGAAACGGGTCGCGGGAGACTACCACACGCCCCGGCACCGTCTACGACGCGCGCCGTACCGGGGCGGTTCGGGTGGCCGCGAGGCGGGCGGCGTTCGCGGCCACCCGCAGGAGGGCGGCTGAGGCACGCTGAAGCTCGAGCCCGGTGGCGACCTCATCGGGTTCGACGCCGAGAGCCGTGGCGAGGCGGTTGTAGTCGGTGACGAGTGCCTTGCGCGCCTTGGCGCCCGGCGAGCCGGCCGAACGCACGCGCTGGCAGTGGGTCTGGATCTCCTCGACCGTGGGAAGCGCGGGTCCGTGGCGCCGCGTGCTCATCGTTCGTCCACCGCGAGAGACCTCACCGGCACGAGCAGCGCGTCTCGGTTGGTTCCGGCGACCGACAGCAGGTAGCGGCGGCCGCGCGGACCGAGTTCGAACTCTTCCTGCACGTCGAAGTCCTCGTAGAAGTCGGTGGAGTGATGGGCGCGCAACCTCAAGGGGGCGGTCGTATGCGCGTCGAGGGCGTCGAGCCCGCGGGCCAGGCAACCATTCGCCCGGGGCGTCATCGGATCAGAGTCGTCGTAGTCGTTCATGCTGAACCAGCGATCGGCTCGGGGGGTGCCGGTCTTGAGGGCCGGGTACGCTTACGCTCTATGAATGACGAACTCGATCTCGGCGACGCCGCCGAATACATCCTCGGAGAGCGGCCGACGATTCACCCCGACGATGTCTGGGCGGTGCTGAACGAACTCGGGGCGCCGCCACCGAAAGACGAGTTGGCGCTCGTGTTGTTGGCCTCGACACACCCGGATCTCCACGCCGCGACGATCGGGGCGATTCTTGGCGAGTGGCGGGCCTACGCATCGCTCGCCGCCGAGCCCGACTGGGACGACGACTGATCTCCCTCGTGGCCCCACCGGTCGCGGCGGCGTGGTGGGGAGGTGTCGCCCTGGCCCTGTGGGAACGGCGGGTGGTTCCCGACGCGTGCCGAGAGGAGCCCACCGCGCAACCGGCCGCGGTCAGCGTGATCGTGCCGGCCCGCAATGAAGCGAGGGGCATCGCGGCCTGCGTGCAGTCTCTTCTCGCCCAGACCCATGGGCCGCTCGAAGTGATCGTCGTCGATGACGAGTCGAGCGACGACACGGGTGCGGTGGCCCTACGGGCCGGCGGCGGGGATCCGCGGCTTCGGGTGGTCGACGGGGAGCCAGTCCCCGATGGCTGGGTCGGAAAGAGCTGGGCGTGTTGGCAGGGCACGCGCACCGCGCGGGGAGACTGGCTTCTTTTCAGCGACGCCGACGTCATCCATGGGCCCGACGCCTTGGGTTGCTCGCTGGCCCTGGCGCGTCGCACCGCGCGCGGTGGCGTCACCCTGATTCCGCACATCGAGACCGGGACCCGCGCCGAGCGATGGGTGATGCCCGCCGCCCTCGTGGCGATCGAAACCTTCGTCGCACCCGGACCGCTCGCGCGCCATCGGCGGTCGTCGGTGTCGGTCGCGGCCGGGGGATTCATGCTGATGACGCGCGACATCTACGACCGCTGCGGCGGGCACCGGGCAATCCGAGGGCAGATGGTCGACGACCTTGGCCTGGCCCTCCGAGTAAAGGGAGCCGGTGGTCTGTCGAGGCGGACGAGTCCGACGGCACGTTCACGAAGCTGCCCGCGACCATCGCGATCGTCACGAAT
>JANLSO010000187.1:0-6722 GCA_031362405.1 Thermoleophilia bacterium
GCCGCCGCGACGTTCTCCTCGAGCGGTCGTGCGACGATCGCCGTCACGACATCTCGTCGCGGGCGGGAACGGAGGTGGGGCCCGTCGCGGCATCGTTCTCGGCGCGCAGTTTTCGCATGTAGCGCTTCTCGCGCACGCCGACGACGACGGCGACAAGGCCGGTGACGCCAAATGCCACGACGAACGCCACCCACGTCTGGTCGGCGAACGCCTTGCCGGCGAAGTATCCGAGGAGAGCTGCCTGCGTCGACCACACCGTCGCGCCCATCGCGTCGAAACTGAGAAAGCGGCGGTACGGCATGCGCGTGGCGCCGCACGACATGTTGATGGCGATCCTCAAGCCTGGCAGAAACCGGCCCGTGAAGATCAAGGCGGGCCCGTTGCGGTGAACCATGCGCTCGGCCGCCTCCAACCGTTCCGCGCCGGCGAAGCGGGCGACGAAACGGCGTATCGGACCTTTCCCGCCTCGCCCGATCGCATACGCCGCGGAGTCGCCGATCACGGCGCCGATGGCTCCGGCGGCGATCACGACCAGAATGCTTCCCGTGCCCTTGGCCGCGAGGACTGCCGCGGCGACGATTGCCGTCTCGCCGGGAAGAACCGGGAAGACGCCGTCACCGGCGACGATCAACAGCACCGCCAGAAAGCCGTACTGCGCGGCCGACTCGGCCACGTCGTGCAGCGAGCCGAAGATCGACAGCGCCTGGGTCAGGAGGGCGGCGTTCACGCGATCCATGATGACACGCCCCTCGGAGCCACCCCTCGCGGATGTCCGGCGGTGACGGCCCGACTCAACCCCCACCACCCGTCTGCCGACACCATCTCGGTGGCCACGCTTTCCCCTCCACGGACGGCCAGTGGCCGCCGCCGACGCCGCCTCGCTAGGCTCGCCCGCATGAAGATCGCCACGACATCCGCTGCGCTCAGCTTTGCTCTGCTTGCCGCGACGGCCACAGGCGCGTCAGCCGCCGCCACAGCGCCGAGCGCGGAGCCCGCGGCGCCGACGGCCCGCGTCGCCTGGGTCGGTCGCGTCTTGGCACCCGTAACGGCGCGCCGCGGCCCGACGCGCACGGCGACGGCGATCGTCGTCGTTCAGCCGATCGCGCCGCTTGGCCGTGGGGCGACGATCCTCCAGGTCACCGGCACGCGCCGCGACAGCGAGGGCAGGCTCTGGGTGCGCGCCAAACTGCCGATTCGCCCGAACGAAGTCCAGGGATGGATCCCCGCCGACGTCATGCGCTTCAACACCACGCCGATGCGCATCCGCATCGACCTGAGCGCCTTACGCCTCGACCTCTTCGCGAACGGTCGCCGTGTGCTGCGCGCACGGGTGGCGGTGGGCACCGCGGTCAACCCCACACCCACGGGCCGGTTCGCCGTCGCCGAGATGATCCGGACCCGTACGCCCGGGGCGTTCCTCGGCCCGATCGTCTTCCCCCTGACCGCCTATTCCGAGACGCTCAGCGACTTCGCCGGCGGCAACGGGCGTGCCGCGATCCATGGTACGAGCGCTCCGTCGTCGGTCGGGACCCGGGCGAGCCACGGATGCGTCCGGCTCCTGAACCGTGACATCGTGCGCCTGGCGCGGCGGGTCCGCCCTGGCACGCCCGTCGAGATCGTTTCGTAGCCGAGCACCCGCCCCTCCGGGTGGATGGGCAGACTGAGGGGCAAGGGGCGCGGTAGGGTTCCCGGCATGGGTCGCATTGCCGACGCCGCCATCCAGATTCTTTCCGAGCGACCATTCGCGCCGGACGAGCTCGGTCACGCCCTCGCGCAGGCGGGCGTGACCCGATCGCGCGATCCCGCGGCGGCCGTCCGGCGCGCGCTGCGCGGCGATCCGCGCGTCATCTGCCTTCCCGACGGATCTTTCGCCAACCTCGTGCAGGCTTTGTCGGGCGTCGAGCTCACCACCGTTGTCTCTCTCGCCGCGGCCCAGCGTGGCTTCGTCGGCCTGGATGGAGACCTCGCTCCGGTTGCGCTGACCGGCCTCACACGGCTCACTCTGCCCGCCGGCGCCGGAGCGGGCGACCGGCTGGTCGCCCGCATCGATGACGTCGCGACGATGGCGGTCAGCCTGGTGCGCGCCACATCGTTCGCGCGCTCTCCTGATGACGAAGCCCTGCTCGCCGCCGCGATCCACTCCCGGATCGGTGCGTGGAGTGCGCGCGCCCCGTGGGCATCGACCCCGGTCACACCGCTGGCGATGGTTTTCGCATCTGTCGCCGCCGGCCTCGCGACGTCGTTTCGCGAGGCGGGTAGGCCGCTCTCGGAGGTCGTGGTCTCGCTGGGCTATGAGCTGCATCTCGGTTGGATCGGTGCCCGCGGAACCGCCTGGGAGACCATCACCGAGGTGGAGATCGAAACGCTCGACGATGACGTCGCCGATCTCCTGGCGGGCGAGTCCCTCGATGCGGCGGTGACCGCGCAGGAGCATCTGGTCGCGCTGCTCGAGCGCTATGCCCCGGAGCGCGTGGCCGACGCCCGACGCCTGCTCGCACGCATCCTGGCGCGGATCGGTCGCCTGGATGAGGCGCGCGGTGTTCTTCTCGGGGCCTTCGGTGATGACGACCCCGAAGACCGATACGAAGCCGTGCTCTTGGCCATTCGCCAGGGCGACCTGGTCGCGGCGCGGCGCTGGGTCAACGACGGTCTTGCGCGGACGGCACGCACCGACGGCTCAGAGGTCGAGGTGTGCCTTGACGACATCGGCGGTGACATCGATGCCCAGGCCATGTTCGTCTCCGCCCGTGAATGGCTACCGGCGCCCGACGAGGACTTCGGCGCCGCGGAGCACCTGACGCGCGCGATCCTCTCGCCGCGTCGCTCCTACTTGGTCGAGGCGATGGTGGAGGAGATGTTCAGCGACATCGATCCCGCCGTCGGCTCGGCACTTCTCGATGCGATGGGTGGTCTCGGAGACTCTGGACGCGACGCGTGTCTTGCGTGCGCAGAGGTCGCGCCGCCGCCCCTGGACGCCGCGGCACGGCGGGCGGCCGGAGAACGCGCGCGGGCCCGGCGACCGTGGGTGGCGGGGCTCGTCGACGCGGCACCATCACAGGCGTGGCTGACCGCCCGCGAGGACGCGCCTGGTCAGCAGCAGATGGTGATCGTCATCGACAAGGAAGTCGGTCGCGTCTCGCCGCTTGTCGTGCTCATCGACCACGAGCTGCTCGAGGGCGCCGTCAAGGACGCGTTCTTTCTTCCCGACATGGCCGCGCCCCGCCTTCACCGGGAACTTCTGTCACCGATGGCCGAAATGGGTTTGCCCAGCCACTCGATCGCCGTTGCCGCGGCGGTGCGTCTGCTCGACGACGGCCTGCGCAAAGCGGCGTCGCGTCGGTGGACGCTACCGTCGCTGGCCCACCAACCGGTGATCCAACGCATCGAGCGATGGGTCTTCGGCCGCCAGGCGGCCTCGTCGACTCGGGACCCCTTGGCGTAAAGACGCGGCTTTAGGCCGCGCGGCGCTCCGAGTGTGCGGCGGGGAGGGTGGAGACCGCGTGCGTCGGGGTGGCAACCAGGCGCGGACGTCGGCGGGGGCGGCGACCCGAGAGCGCCAACGGAATCGCAACCGCAGTGAGAAGCGAGAGGGCAAGCGCGCCCGCAGATCCGGCCAACCCTCCCATCACCGCGAGCACGAGTCCCGCCGGTACGGCCACGCCGACGAGTAGGGCGATGCCGGCGCGGTCTTCGGCATGGCGGCCGAGGTCGTGGGCCGACCAGATAAGCAGCAGCAGCATGACGCCGCCGATGCCTGCCAAAACCGCCATGATCGCGCCCCTCGACTCGTCGCCTCGACCGACAAACTTGGCGGTCGACTGCGCGATCCCTCTCGGCGTCTGAACGACTCGACTCAAGTTCTGCGGCGGCTGAGCCCTCGGTGTGCGATAATCGCGGAATGCCTGACGCCCTCCCCGATTCCCTGGTGGAATCCCTCACCGCTCTCGATGCTGATGTCGCCGGGCAGATGACCGAAGCCCTCCAGCCCGTCGCCGCCGAGCTCGGTGACCGCGAACTCGCGGTGCTCGACCGGCTAATCAACGGGATCGTCGCCGGTGCGTCTGCTGCTGAACTCAATGCGTTCGTGCGGCTCTTGCCCGTCACGGTGAGTCGCGCGGTCCAGCCGGTCATCGAGCCGCCCGTCACCGCATAGCGCGTGGTTGGTCCTCTCGGGCCGGCGACCTTGCCGCGAGACCCGAGCGGTTTTGGCGTACGTAGCGTCACCCGTTAGGGTCGCCGCCGTGACCCCTCGCCTGCGTTTTCTCGCCGCCCCGATTCTCCTCGGGGCCCTCCTCGCCTCCGGATGTGGAACGAGCGACAACCCGGCGGGCGCCGGATCGGCGGCAGAAAAAGACACTGCCCAGGCGAAGCAGGCGTCTGGCGCACAGCTGGTGCGCGTCGCCGGGAACCTCGATGACGCCCTGTACGTCACTCCCGCTCCCGGCGATGCCTCGCGACTCTTCGTGGTCCGCCAAGGTGGCCGCATCGAGGTGCTGACCAAGGGCACGCGGCGCGCCCGCCCGCTTATCGACGTCTCGTCGCGGATCACCGCAGGCGGAGAGCAGGGTCTTCTCGGCCTGGCCTTCCACCCGGGCTACGCGAGGAACGGCCGCTTCTTCGTCGACTACACGAACACCTCGGGCGACACCCGAGTGGTCGAGTTTCGTGCGAATCCGAAGACCGCCGTCGCGAAGCCCGCGAGTGCGCGGGTCGTCCTGAAGGTCGATCAACCGTTCTCGAACCACAACGGCGGGATGGTCACCTTCGGGCCCGACGGCAAGCTCTACGTCGGCCTCGGCGATGGCGGCGGCGGAGGCGACCCCCTCGCCTCTGGCCAGCGGGTCGACACCCTGCTCGGCAAGATCCTGCGGCTCGATGTTGACGGCCGCCGGCCCTACGGGATCCCGGCCGACAATCCGTTTCGTGGCCGGGCCGGTGCACGCGGCGAGATCTGGACCTACGGTGTCCGCAACCCCTGGCGCTTCAGCTTCGATCGGGCGTCGGGCGATCTCTGGATCGGTGACGTCGGCCAGGGTGACCGTGAGGAGATCGATCGTGTTCCGGCCAAGGCCGGCGGCGTGAACCTCGGGTGGAACGCCTTTGAGGGCAGCCGCTCGTTTGGTGGCAAGGCCAAGGGCGCGACCCCGACACCACCGGTCGCCGAGTACACCCACGACGACGGCGTTTCGGTGACCGGCGGGTACGTCTACCGCGGGTCGCGGGTCCCGTATCTGGCGGGCCGCTACGTCTACGCCGACTACGGCAGCGGCCGCATCTGGAGCATGCGGGCCGGCGATTCTCCGGGCGACGTGCGCGAAGAGACCGGCAGTCTCGGTACGAAGCTGTCGGGGATCAGCTCTTTCGGGGAGGGCACGACGGGTGAGCTCTACGTGATCGGAAATGGCGCGCTCTACCGCTTCGCCCCTCGTTAGGCCGGTCGCGGTGAGACGATAGGGCACGAGCCCCGAGACGACCCTCACCGTCCGGCTGTCGATTGCCGACCCGGCCGACCACCCCGACTTCCTCGACCTGCCGCTGGAGCAGCCGCTGGCGCAGTGGGCGTCGCGGCGGCTGGTCGACATCCCGCAGGGCATGCACCGGCATATCGTGCGCTTCTGCGACTACGGCGGCACTCTCTACGCGTTGAAGGAACTCCCGCATCACCTGGCCTGGCGTGAGTACCGACTGCTGCGCCACCTGGCGACCGCCCGGCTACCGGCCGTGACGGTGGTCGGCGTGGTCGACGATCGTGCGCTCGCCGGTGGTGAGGCGATCCTCATCACCCAGCACCTCGACTACTCGCTTCCTTACCGGCTGCTTCTGACCAACGAGCGCATGCCGCACCTGCGTGAGCGGGTGCTCGATGCACTCGCCGGGATGCTTGTGCGGCTTCATCTGGCGGGGTTCTTCTGGGGCGATTGCTCGCTTGCAAACTCTCTTTTTCGTCGCGACGCGGGCGCCCTCACCGCGTACGTGGTCGACGTGGAGACCGGCGAGCTCCACGCCGAGCTGACCGATGGCCAGCGGGCTCTCGACCTGCACATTGCCTTCGAGAACATCGCCGGTGGATTGGCCGATCTGGAAGCCTCCGGAGAGTTGCCATCCGACATCGATCCGATCGAAACCGCCGAGCAGATCGGCGATCGCTACGCCGAGCTGTGGCGCGAGGTCACCAGCGAGGAGGTCTTCGCCGCCGGCGAGACGTACCGGATCAACGCGCGGCTGCGGCGCCTGAACGACCTCGGGTTCGACCTCGAGGAGATGGAGATTTCGCGCTCCGCCGGTGGTGAGCAGGTGCGACTGAAGCCACGTGTCGTCGAGATCGGGTACCACGGCCCGCGCCTTCAGGAACTCACCGGGCTGCGCACCCAGGAGAACCAGGCCCGCCGGCTGCTCAACGACATCGCCGTCTACCGGAGCCGTCTCGAGCAGGAATCCGAACGCCCGGTACCTGAGACCGTCGCGGCCGCGCGGTGGCTCGACCGGGTCTTCGAGCCTGCCGTTGCGGCAATCCCGGATGATCTTCGGGGCAAGCTCGAGGCCGCCGAGGTCTACCATCAGCTTCTCGAGCACCGGTGGTTCCTCTCCCAGCAGCGGGGGCTCGATGTCGGCATGGGAGAGGCCATGAACTCCTACATCTCCGACGTGCTGCGTCATGCACCTGAAGAGCGCAGCGTATTGATCAACGCCGAGCGGGCTGGGGGCCCTGACGATCTCGGGTA
>JANLSO010000079.1:0-24621 GCA_031362405.1 Thermoleophilia bacterium
CAGGGCGAGCGCGAGATGGCTGCCTACAACCGCACGCTCGGTAAGTTCAACCTGGTGGGCATCCCCCCGGCGCCACGTGGTGTGCCGCAGATCGAGGTCACCTTCGACATCGACGCCAACGGCATCGTCAACGTCGCTGCCAAAGACCACGCCACCAACAACGAGCAGAAGATCGAGATCCGCTCGTCCAGCGGTCTGTCGGATGACGAGATCCGCAACATGGTCACCGACGCCGAGTCGCACGCCGACGAAGACCGGCGCCTGCGCCGGCTCGCCGATGCCCGTAACCAGGCCGAGGCCCGTTCCCACGAAGCCGAGCGTCAGCTGAAAGACAACGGTGACAAGGTCGACGAGACCACCCGTCGCGACATCGAGGGTGCGGTCGCCGCGGTGAACACCGCCGCCGAGGGCGAGGACGCCGACGACATCGAGGCTAAGACGGCCAGCCTTGTCGAGGCGCTTCACAAGATGTCGGAGCAGCTCTACCAGCAGGCCGCGGCCAACCAGCCTCCGACCAACGGCTCGTCCGACGTCGAGGGTGAGAGCGACGACGACACGGTGGAGGACGCCGAGTACGAGGTCATCGACGAAGACGCTCCGAAGAGCGCGTAGACCGTGACGCCTGACGTCCCATCTACGCCGTTCAACGACGCCTCAGCCGCGCAAGCGGCTGAGGCGTTCGACCCTGCCACGGAATCCATCGAGCCGATCGACGAGGTCACCGTGATCGCCACGCAGCGAGACGAGTACCTCGATGCCCTGCAGCGGATGAAGGCCGAGTTCGACAACTTCCGTAAACGCACCGAGCGCGATCGGGTCGCACAGCGCGAATCGGCGGCCCGCGAGGTCGTCGCGGAGCTGCTGCCGGTACTCGACAACCTTGAGCGCGCGGTCTCAGCCCTTTCCGATCACGAGGCCGTGGGCGGGGTCGACATGGTGCGCGCTCAGCTTTCGGGGCTGCTCGCGAACCGTGGTCTTACCGAGATCGTTTCTCACGGCGAGCCTTTCGACCCGACCGTGCACGACGCGGTTCTCAGTCAGCCCACAGCGGATGCCGAGGAGGGAACTGTGATTTCGGTCCTCGAACGCGGCTACAAACTGGGCGACTCGGTCGTACGCGCGGCCCGGGTCGTGGTCGCCGCGCCCCCGCCCGACGCGACCGAGGCCGAGTAGAAAGTGGCTACGGAAGACCTCTACACCTCGCTCGGGGTGAAGAAGGGCGCGACGACGCAGGAAATCCGTTCCGCGTACAAGACGCTCGCCCGCAAGCACCATCCGGATGCGAATCCCGGCGACACCAAGGCCGAGGAGCGCTTCAAGGAGATCTCCCACGCCCACGACGTGCTCTCCGATCCCGACAAGCGGCGCGCGTACGACGCCAGCAGGTCGCCGTTTGCCCGCATGCCCAATGGCGGCGCAGGCGGCGCCGCGGGTGCGGCCGGTGGCTTCGGTGGCGACTTCGCCGACCTGTTCGGTCAGTTCTTTCGTGGAGGCAAACCGCCCGGTGATGAGCGCGCCGCCTCGCGCCGGGGGCGGGACCTCGAGGTCGAGGTGACGCTCTCGTTCGACCAGGCGATGCGTGGCGTGCAGGTTCCCGTTTCGGTCGACAAGCAGGAGACCTGCGGCTCGTGCGGCGGCTCGGGCGCGAAGCCCGGCACCAGCCCGCGCCTGTGCCCCGAATGTCGGGGCCGCGGCGTGCGCGGCCGCGACGCCGGGGGCTTCTCGCTCGGCGAGCCCTGCCCGAAGTGCGGCGGCAACGGCACCGTGATCGACGATCCCTGCGAGACCTGCAGCGGGGTCGGCAGCACCTCGGCGCGGCGCCGCTACCAGGTGAAGGTGCCGGCCGGTGTCAAGGACGGCACCAAGGTTCGTCTGAAGGGCAAGGGCCAGGCGGGTACGCGCGGTGCCCCGGCCGGAGATCTGATCGTCATCACCCGTGTCACCGTCAGCGGAATCTTCACCCGCCAGGGCGACGACCTGGTGATCGAGGTACCGATCACGTTCCCTGAGGCGGCGCTCGGCGCTCAGGTGGAGATCCCGACCCCCGATGGCCGCGTCAAGCTTACCGTGCCCCCGGGTAGCCCCGATGGGCGGTCGCTGCGTGTCGCCGGTAAGGGTGCACCGAAGCTGAAGGGCTCCGGTCGCGGTGACCTGATCGCGCGCCTGAAGATTCAGATCCCCGACACCCTGTCGGCGCCCGAACGCGAGGCGCTCGAGCGCTACCAGCGTCTGGACACCCGCAACCCGCGGCAACGGCTGTTCCTGTGAGCACCCGGCGGCGGACACGCACGGTCTACATGATCGGCATCGCCGCCGAGCTCGCCGGCATGCATCCCCAAACCCTGCGGGTCTACGAGCGACGCGGGCTCATCACACCCAGCCGTACCGAGGGCAACACCCGTCTCTACAGCGACGCCGACGTCTTACTGCTGCGCCGAATCCAGGAGCTGTCGGATCAGGGGCTGAACCTCGCCGGCATCGAGCGCGTTCTCGACCTCGAAGTGCGCGTGATCCGGGCCGAGGAGCGTGCCCGCGTCGCCGAGAGAGCCCTCGAAGCGCACCGCGTCGAGGCCCGCGAGCGTCTACGGGACCTGCGCCGCGAGACGTGCACGGAGATCGTGGTGATTGCTCAGACCGGGACCGATCTGGTGCCCCGTTACCGCCCCGTCATTCGCACAAAGAGACGACACTAGTGGCAATCGAGAAGCTCACCGAACGCGCCAACGAGGCCCTCACCGCGGCCATCCGTGTCGCGGAAGACAACGCGAACCAACTGGTCGAGCCGGAGCATCTTCTGCTCGCTCTTCTGGCCAGCCGCGAGGGCATCGTCGAGCCCCTGCTCGACGCGGCCGGGGCCCGTATCGATCTCGTGCGCACCGCCGCCGAGCAGAAGTTGGAGCGCCGGCCTCAGGTGCGTGGCGGCCAGGTCGAACAGCGGGTCTCGCCGGGTCTGCGGCGCATCCTTCGTCGTGCCGGTGACGAGGCCGAGCGCATGACCGACGAGTACATCTCCACCGAGCACATGCTGATCGCCCTGCTCGCGGAAGCCTCGCCGGCCCGCGACGCCCTTACCGAGGGCGGCCTGACCCAGGAGGCATTGCTTGCCGCGCTGGCGAGGGTCCGCGGTTCGGCACGGGTCACCGACGCGAACCCGGAGGGAAAGTACCAGGCCCTGGAGCAGTACGGCCGCGACCTCACCGAGCTGGCTGAGGCCGGAAAGCTCGACCCTGTGATCGGCCGTGACGCGGAGATCCGCCGGGTCATCCAGGTACTCTCGCGCCGAACCAAGAACAACCCGGTCCTCATCGGCGAGCCGGGGGTGGGCAAGACGGCCATCGCTGAGGGCTTGGCGCAGCGCATCACCGCCGGTGACATTCCCGAAAGCCTTCGCGGCAAGCGGGTCGTCGCGCTCGACATCGGCGCGTTGATTGCCGGCGCAAAGTACCGGGGCGAGTTCGAGGACCGCCTGAAGGCGGTGCTGGGCGAGATCACCGACGCCGCCGGCCAGGTGATCCTGTTCATCGATGAGCTGCACACGATCGTCGGGGCCGGGGCCGCGGAGGGCGCGGTCGACGCCGCGAACCTGCTGAAACCCATGCTTGCCCGAGGTGAACTGCGCGCCGTCGGCGCCACTACCCTCGACGAGTACCGCAAGTACATCGAGAAAGACGCGGCGCTCGAGCGCCGCTTCCAACCGGTGCTCGTCGGTGAGCCGACCGTCGAGGCGACGATCGGGATTCTGCGTGGCTTGAAGGAGCGCTACGAGGTCCACCATGGTGTGCGGATCCAAGACGCCGCCCTGGTTGCCGCCGCGCGCCTGTCAGATCGCTACATCACCGGGCGGTTCTTGCCCGACAAGGCCATCGACCTGATGGACGAGGCGGCGAGCCGGCTGCGAATCGAGATCGACTCCGTGCCGTCGGAACTCGACGAGGTTCAACGGCGGATCATCCAGCTGGAGATCGAGGACCAGGCCCTCGCCCAGGAGACTGACGCCGCATCGGCGGCCCGTCGCGAGGTGCTCGGGCAGGAGCTCGCCGGTCTGCGCGAAGAAGCCGACGCGATGAGGGCACACTGGGAGACCGAGAAGGCCGCGATCGGGCGCATCCGCGCCGTGAAAGAACAGATTGAGGCCGCCCGTAGCGAGCTTGAGCGCGCCGAGCGCGAGGCTGATCTCGAGGGTGCCGCGCGGCTGAAGTTCGGCACGCTGCCCGAGCTAGAGCGAGCCCTCGTGAATGCCAACGACGAGTTGGAGCGCCAGCAGCAGAGCCTGCGGATGCTCAAGGAAGAGGTCGACGAGGAAGACGTCGCCGAGGTCGTCGCGACCTGGAGCGGCGTGCCCGTCTCGCGTCTGATGGAGGGCGAGGTCTCAAAGCTCGTGCACATGGAAGAGCGCCTGCACGATCGTGTCGTCGGCCAAGACGACGCGGTCAGCGCCGTCGCGAACGCTCTGCGCCGCGCGCGCGCGGGCCTGTCGGACCCGCACCGGCCGATCGGCTCCTTCATCTTCATGGGGCCGACCGGAGTGGGTAAGACCGAATTGGCCCGGGCGCTGGCCGAGTTCATGTTCGACGACGAGCGCGCCATGATCCGGATCGACATGAGCGAGTACATGGAGAAGCACTCCGTCTCGCGGCTGATCGGGGCGCCTCCCGGGTATGTCGGCTTTGAGGAGGGCGGTCAGCTCACCGAGGCGGTTCGGCGCCGGCCGTATGCGGTGCTGTTGCTCGACGAGATCGAGAAAGCCCACCCGGATGTCTTCAACGCGCTGCTGCAACTGCTCGACGACGGCCGCCTCACCGACGGCCAAGGTCGTGTGGTCGACTTCACGAACACCGTGGTGATCATGACCAGCAACGTCGGCAGCCAGTTCCTCAGCGACGGTATCGACGAGACGATTGCCGCCGAACGCGCCCAGGGCGCCCTTCGCGAGAGCTTCCGGCCGGAGTTCCTCAACCGCATCGACGAGATCGTCGTCTTCCGCCGCCTCGACCGGGCCGAGATCGACCACATCGTCGGCCTCCAGCTCATCGAGGTGGAAAAGCGCGTTGCCGCCCGCGGCGTGACCCTTTCGCTCACCGATGCCGCGCGGCGCCTTTTGGCCGACGAGGGCTATGACCCGGCGTATGGCGCGCGCCCACTGAAACGCGTCCTGCAAAAGCGCCTTCAGGATCCGCTGGCGCTCCGCCTGCTCTCCGGCGACTTCGTCGAAGGGGACGTCGTGGATGTTGACGCCACCGACGACGCGCTCACGTTCTCGAATGGCTGATCTCGCGTTCGCCGCCCGTGTCACCCCGGGGGCCTGTCACCTCCGGTGCCAGGCACCCGGGGTGACGGCAGGGAACCCTGTGGCTCCGGTCTCAGGAAGGTGAACGCCTTCTGAGCAGGCGAAAGGCCACGCGGAGACGGTGCGCGTGCGCCCGTTAGGACGGCCGCAGACACGTCGCCGACGAGCGGATATGTCACCACCGGTGCCAGGCACCGGTGGTGACATATCCGGGCTGGGCCCATCTGTCTTCGGTTAAGGAACGTGGATCTTCGGTGCCGACTCCCAGAGGGCTCGGCTTTCGTCCCAGAACGCGAGGGGACCGGAGTTGAAGATTCCCGGTAGTGGGTCGTTCGAGGCCTTGTCGATCTCGTCGTCGATCTTGGTGAGGGTGTCGTCGGCTCGCGTCTGCGCCTGTTGCTCGGCGGGGGCGAACACCTTCTCGATGGTCGCCCGTGGGTTCTGGTCGTTTGTGAGCCTCTTGATGATCTCCGAGTGGCCGCTGTCCTTGACGCCGCTCTTGCCAAGACCCTCGTGCTGTTTGATCGCTTCGAGGAATGCCGCCACGGGGTTCCCACGGGTGGCGTTCTCGTCGTAGAAGCTGCTGCGGTTGGGGAACACCGGTACGCCCGGGGTGAGCTTCGGGTTGATCAGCTCGACGCGTTTGACGTCGATCGTCGAGGAGGCCACCCACCAGTACTCGTCAAACGGGCCACCGGGATCCTTCAGACGGATCAGCTCGTAACCCTTGCCTCGGCGCGAGGCCCCACCCGCGAACGGGCACAGGATCATCGAGCCCGACGCCTCGGCTCCGCAATCGGTCGTGTTGAGCCCGCCTTCGATCGTGATCGCCACGGCACCACCGGGAAGGCGCAGCACTTCCGGCGCGGAGGTGAAGCCGCGCCCCGGGGCCGCGAGTTCCTCCCGACGAGTGAACGGCGTCGTCCAGGGCGTGCCGGTCCGGGCGGTCACACCTAGGACGGTCGACTTCGTGTCGGTCTGCCCGCGGTTATCGGTGACCTCGAGCGTTGCGATTACCGGGCACAAGAGCTTGACGGAGACCCGGGCGCCGATCTTTGGCGTCGCTCGTACGGTGGTTCCCTGGGAGCAACCGGGGCCGGGTTCGAAGGTCCAGCGGTACGAAACGATCCGCCCGCCCTTTGCGCGCGAGCGGGATCCGTTCAAAGCGACGGCCGCTCCGCGCAGGACCGACCGATACTTCCCGGGGACCGCCGCGGGATCGCCCCCGACCGGAAACAGCTCGAGCTTGGCCGTGACCCGCGTCGAGGTTCTCGTGGTCAGGAACAACTGCTTTTGCGTCTCCGCAACCGTCTGAGAAGCGCTGCGCGAGATGTGGTCGGCGTGGGAGAAGAGGTCTCGTCGAAGTAGCGGGATCTCGACGGGCGTACCGGGAAATACCCCGTACGACGGCGCGCAGCGCCCCAAGGCGAGCGCCGCCGGGCCGGGCGCTTGGAGAGAGATGATCAGGCGCTGCTTCTTGGCGTCGTAGCCGGCAGCCGCCGTGCCGGAGAACGGGTGGGTACCGCACCCATCGCTGAGCCCCTCGAACGACGCTGAGAAGTCCGGACAACTCCAGGCGTCGCGAATCCGCGAGTGGCGGGTGACCTCGCCTTTGATCTTCACGTTGCCGCCCGCGAAAACGAGCTTCCGCACCTTCGTTGCCATGAGTCGACCCGCGGTGGGGGTGTCGGAGAAGATCTGCTCGTTGCCGGACAGCGTTACGTCCTCGAGGCAGTCGGGTGTCCCCTGTTGTCCACCCCCTGACCACGAGCTGTCCTGGGTGATCCGGACGGCGACGGCCCACTCCCGCTTCTCGACTTTCGGGATGCTGGGAATGGTTTGAGCGGATGAGACGCCGGTCGTCGCCAGCAGGACAATCAACGCGCAGCCCGCTGATCGACCTCGTGGGCCCGAGGTGCTCATGGCCGTGGCGGGTTCACGCCGCCACTTACGGCGAGACTCCACGCCCAGTCGCGCGTGTGGAACCCGCCCGCGTTGACGATGGATCCGGTGAACGTGCGCAGATCCTTCGTGTACCGGTTTGCGACCGGCTGGCCGGCCGCATTCCCGGCGGTCGCCACCCCGTCGCAGGTCGTCGTGATGGGCATCTGGGCGGTCGGGGTGGTCCCGGCGGAGACCTCGTACTTCCATCCATCGGGATCGTCGGTTGGGTCGTGGAAGACCTGCGCGGACGCTGACGTGGGCGTCGCGAACCCCGCCGCATCGAGCGTTCCCCTGCCGCTGACCGTCACCGGCCCCGTGCCACCCGCGTCGAGGAGGCAGATCGACCCCGGTGTTACCGCCGGGATCCGCGGCGTGCGGCGCTGAGTGAGGTAGGAGATGTACATCCAGCCGTCATAGCCGAAGATCCCCCAAGGCGCGTAATCCATCTTCTGGTTGCCGAGATGGACCTCTCCAAGCTCCCTCGGATCGGCGTAGTCCCTGACCCAGGTTGCGGTGTCCTCGTCCCACTCCGTGCGGTTGATGCACGAGGTCGCCTTCCGAAAACCCGCCGGAAACGCGCGGAAAATCTCGTGCGCGACGATCATGCGCTTCGCGGTGCCGCGCAGCACGATCGCCCCGGGCTTTTTCGGATCACGCGGCGCGCCGCTGTAGGGCAGGAACGCTGCGGCGCCGCCGGGCCGAAGCCGTGGTGTGAGGGCACGAGCCAGAGGTCGAGGCGCCCGTCGCCCCCGTCTGCGCAGCCACGGGTTCGCGCGGCCCGGCGGCCGACGCATAGCCCGCCACCGCCACACCGGTCGTCGGGCACATACCCGCGGCGGTCGCTTCGACGGGCGGGGCAAGACACGCACAGCGAGGGCGGCAACCGCAGGCAATCCGAGATGTGCACGCAACGGATGCCTTCCGTCGAGGCCGTCTGAAGAAAACACTTGCCTGGCTCGGCCCACCGTGTCACGTTCGCTGAGTTCGCACCATGCGTCGCAGCGTCGCTGCCGGGGGCCTCGGAAGAATGATGACCATGTCCCGTTGTCGCGTGCGCATGGTGCTCGCCGCCGCGCTCGTTTCGCTCGCGGTGCCCGCGACTGGGCTGGCCGTGTCGTCGATATCCGTGGCGGTCGATTCCCCGGTCGTGGGGGCGCGGGTGGCCGTCGCGGTCGCGATGCAGAGCGACGCCGCGGGAACCAAGCGTGGCTACGCACAGGGGCGCGTCGACGATGGTCGCCCCTGCGAGCCGACCCTGAGTGAGTTCACGGCAGCGACCCCGGCGCCGCAGAGCCGCGGCCTCGTCGAGTCGATTCCGTTCGCGGCGGGAACAACGACCGTGCAGACACGTGGGCAGCCACAGCCCGGGCCGGTGCGCGTGTGCGGGTATCTCGTCGGACCCAGCCAGGCGGCGCTCGCGATGAGCGACTCCGTGGTGAGCTTTCGCTTGCCGGTCGCCGCGCTGACCCTTGCCGTGAGCCCCGAACGGCCCGTCTTCGACCAGCCCGTCGATGTGAGGGTCACAGGGACGACCGACGTCGATGCGTCTATCGAGGTCTTCGCCGGCGCCGGGTCGTGCACGGCCGATCCGAGCCACGCGAGCGTTGCCGTCACGCAGGGAGCCGTCGATCAGAGCATTGCGGCCATCGATCACCCCGAGAACACCGACCGCATCTGCGTCGTGGCGACGCCGAGCTCGGTGCTCGCGTCGCCGAACGAGGCGCGCGTCCTTGCCACCATCGACCGGCCCTTCTCTCAAGACCTCGGTGGTTCGATTCGCCTCGTTTCGGCACGCGTGCTCTGGCGCAGGGCGGAGGTCGTCGCCGAGGTCACGGGGACGGTCCGCCCGCGTGACGTGGTCGCGATCTTCGAGAAGGAGGCCAAATGTGAGGGCCTGGATGCGCTCTACGGTGGGTACGGGGATGGAGTCCGAATTCAGGGTCGTCGGGTCACGATCACGCGCTCTTTCAACGTCTGCGCCGCAAGCTCGCCGTCGCCGCGCGTCGGTCTGCGGCTCACGACCACGCGCGGCGCCGAGGTCTTCACCGATTTCGTCCCCCTCGACCTGTCTGATGCGATCCGGCGACGTTTCCTCGTCGTCCCTGACGTCTCGATCGGGGGCGTACGTCTCGGCATGACCCGAGACGAGCTCAGGCGCCAGCAAGGGTCGGCGCCACTTTCCACGAGCACAGCCCTCTCGTTCGTGGGCTTTTCCGGCGAGGGCTACCGCTTTGACAACGTCGATGCGGGCCTGGTGGGCGGTCGCGTCGCGGTGATCGTGGCCGTGGTCGACGACTACCCGTTCCAGACCGCCCCGGGGCTACTCCTCAGGACCCGTCTGTTGGCGCCGATCCGACGGGCGCACCCCGATGCGGCCTGCGTCAAGGGCGGGAACGCGAGATTCACCCCGCTGTGCCGGCTGGGGAGGTTTACGTACCTCAAGACGCCACCCAAGGCCTACCCCGGGTACTTCGCGATCGGGAGAAAAGTCTTCATCCCCGCGGCGAAGCGGCTTCCGCCTGCTCGGTGAGACTTTCCTACCGTGAAAGGAGCATCTCCCTGCCCACGGAGTCCGAGAACGGCGCGATCTCCGACCTTTGCGGCGCGGCTGTGGTCGTCACCGCGCAGGACGATGATCGAACCGTCACCCCCGCCGCCGGGTCAGGTCCTGCGGATTTGACCCCGGCCCGTCAGCCCGAGGCGGTGGCGCGCCCAGCGAGCTGCTTCGGGGCGGTCAGCACGAAGCTGGTCGTGACGAGATCTTCGACTTCACTCCAGTTCACCCGCATCACGTCGAGGCGCAGGCCCACCCAGCCGCGATCGCCGAGGCGTGCCGGGAGGTAGTACCGCAGTGGGCTCGCGTCGGCCAGCGCTGCGTTCAGGCCGTCGGGAACCCGTGCCGCGACGGCGATGATCCCGTCGCCCTGATGATCGTTGAGGTAGTGCGCGAATGCCCGTCCGCGGACCGTGAACGTGATGTGCTGGCCACCCTTGTCTCGCTCGCTCTCCGGCATGGACAAGCACAGGTCGACGAGACGTACCCGGCGGCGTTTATCGGTGTCCGTGGCCACTTTCGGCCTCCTTCGGGCCCCTGGTGTCCCGCGTCATGCGGAGCACGAGGCGTCGAAGATATCTGCTCGTAGCCCTCAGGGTCGCCGCTACGGGGCTGGTTCGACCCCGCACCGCCTGCCGGTGTCGGTTCCCTCGGCGGCGTACGACTCTCCCGCGCGACGTGGCCCGGCGACCACCCCGGGGGCGATCGGGCCGAGGTCGACGACGCGCATCTTCGCCCGGCAGACGGGTTGCACGACCGCGCCAAACGCCCGCTCGGCGGCGTCGGTGGCCGAGTCGGTGTCGTGCGCCGCGACGATGACCTCCTCATGCTGGAACGGTCCGTCCCAACCGCTCGTCGCGGCCCAGAGGTGCAGGGTGGGGCTGTCGATGCTCGTCACGCCGCTCAGGTTAGCTCGGTCGCCGTCACGCGGCCCACTCATGAGCCTCGCCGCCCGTTGCGGTGGGCGGGTTGTGGTCGGCGTGCGCCGTCAGCGCGGCTCGCCAGGCGGTCTCATCCTCTGACGTCGGGCGGCCACCGACCGACCAGTTCACCACTGTGGCGGGATCGTGCTCATCGACCGCCAGCCGCTGGACGCGGGCAAGACCGGCGACATCGGCGCGCACACGCTCCCAGGCCTTCCATCCGGGTGGAGCGGGATGGACCGCGGCGCGCGCCGTCCAGTCGTCGACAATCGCTCGCGCGTCGGCGGCGCTGACCTGGCGACGACGCACGATACGGCCCTCCGCGGCGGCGGCGGCCGGCTCATCGGGCCACTCGCCGACCCCACGTCCGATCGCGGCGACCCCATGGACATGCCGCTCGCCGGCGCGCGAGGGCCAGGGAAGGTGATGAAAGTTGTCGTTGCTCATCAGCGGCCTCTACGGGATGTATCGGCAACAGAGCGCGTTCCTAACACCACCTGCACCGCACTCGCCCCGAGGGCAATGAGGCTTGCGGCCAGCGCGACGAACAGGCCGAGATCGCGGGTCAGGAACTCCGCCGGTTCCGGGATCCACACGGTCCGGAATGCGACCGACAGTGCGCAAACGCCGCACCCGAGGGCGCAGGCGATGACGAGCCCTCGCACCAGTTCGGGGGTGAGTGCGACCAGGCCACGAGCATCGCCGATGATCGCCAGAGAGCCAAGGGTCGCGATCGCCGCCGCGAAAGCGGCGATCTTCGCGGCAAGGGTGGCGTTCCACCCCGACACGCTGCCTTGGGAAAAGATCTCCGCGACCTGCGTCGTGTACCAGGGTGCGAAGACGGCGAGACACACCACAAAGCTCGCTGCGGCGGTCACCACGGCGGGAAGCAGGGGGTGCTGCGTGGGGTCGTGGTGCCCGGTCATCTCGGCGATCCTGCCAGACACACGACACCCCGCACGCCTCCCGGGCGTGCGGGGTGCTCGTGCTAGGCTCGCGGTCGAGATCTCGACCGGTACGAAGGAGGGCTTTTGCCCACGTACATCCTGCTCAGCACGCTGAGTCCCCATGGCGTCGGCACCCTCAAGGCGAACCCCACGCGCCTCAAGGAAGTCAACGAAGAGATCGAGCAGATGGGCGCGAGAGTCGTGCAGCAGTGGGCGGTGCTCGGTCCCTACGACTTCGTGAACATCGTCGAGGCGCCCGACGAGAAGGTGATCGCCCGGGTCTCGATGGAGCTGGCTGCGCGCGGCACGGCCCATTTCCAGACGCTCACGGCGATTCCCGTCGACGAGTTTCTCTCGCTGCTGAAGTGATGTCGTTGCGGTCCGGCCACGGCTGGCGCCGACACCTGTTGCTGGTCTTCGGGGGCGCCCTCGGCATCGCCGCCGGCCCGGCCGTGCGCCGCGTTCGTCGGGTGCTGATGGATTGGGCGGTGCGCCCCAGCGTCGGCGCGGATCCCGTGGCGCCCTTTCGTGAGGCCCCCTGCTACGGACGCGACCGCGACGACGCGCCACCTCCGGTGCGCACCACGCGCGCCACCCGATAGCAGGCCGATGGCGGTCGTGTGGCGCTGGCAGCTTCTGGTGCCCGCGCACCGGATCGTCTTGGCCCCGAGGAGCGACACGCTGGTCGAGATGACCGGCGCCGACCCGGCCCAGACCTTCCTCGGCTACCGCCAGATGCCCGACCGGGCACCGGGAATGATCGCCTGGCCGAACACGGTTCTCGCCGAGGGGGCCGAGCCGATCGTGGTCGATCCTGGCTACGAGACCCAGGCAGCCATGCTGGTCGGTGCACCCACCGCACGCGACCGCGCGCCCACGGATATCCGCACGGTGGTCATGACCCCCTGCACTCCGACCACATCTCGGCGATCCCGCAGCTGGGCACGGTCGACCCTTTCGTCCATGTCGACGAGCGCGATACGCCCGACGCGAAGCGCCAGCGCGGCTACCTCGACGACTCCACCGTCGATGTGCTCGAGGGCGCGCCCCTCGACACGTATCGGCGGCTGCGCGAAGTGTCGCCCCAGGTCATCATTCCGGGGCACACTGCGCCGATACATCTCTCGTAACCATCGTCGGACCGCAACGGTCCGCCTGCCGCCAACGGAGCCCGATCCATGTCATCGCTCACCCTGCAGCAGAAGCTCTACATCGCCGCCGGTGCCAACGCGCTGTTCGTGATCTGCCTGTTCTTCCCATGGTTCGGGGCGGGTCCGTTCAGTGCGAGCGGCTTTGATTCCATCCCGTCGGGCTGGATTCCGCTGTTGTCCGCCGCCGGGGCCGCCGTTCTGCTCGCCGCGCAGGCGTTCGACTACGACCTGCCCGTGCGCGTACCGCCGCTTGCGTCCGCCGCATATCTCAGCTCGGTGCCCTTCATCATCACGCTGATGGTCTTCCTCGACAGCGGTGGGGCGGGACGCAAGTTCGGACTCTTCCTCGGCCTTCTGGCCAGCGGCGCAGCCACCGCGTTCGCGACGCTCGTGTGGAGGGAAGAGGGCTGAGCGAGCTCATCGATCGCGCCCGCCGGGCCGCCCAAAGGGCGATCGACGAAGCCAAAGACACCGGCCAGCGGGTCACCTTCACCCGACGCCGCGCGGCGCTCGCCGAGCAGTTGGGCGACGCCGTCTATCGACAGCGCGAGGGTGAGGCGGGCCTCGAGATCGAAATCGATCGCCTGGTCGAGGAGATGCGCGTCGTCGGAACCGAAATCGCGATGCTGGCCGACGACTGAGTCATGCGGCTACGGTTTCGGAGGTCGCGGCCGGGGTCGGGGTTTTGGGGGTGGCTTCAGGGTGACGCTTTCACCCAGGCCGGGTTGGCCGAACTCGGTCTGCGTCGCAACCTCGATGCGGAATGCGCCGCTGGCCGATTCGCGCCCGAGTTTGCGATTCCATTCGAGCACCACGAGCCCTCGGGGATAGCGCTTGCCGCTGACGAGGGTCCGCCGCAGCACCCCCGCCGCGTCGACGACGCGCACGGTGGCCCGCGCCGGACGAATCAGTCGGAAGCTGATGCCGAGCGCGGGGCGACGTGCGCGGCCGACCTTGCGCGAGAACGCGCGGACGTTCAGGGCCGCGAGAGTACGGTCGATGAGCAGTTCGCGTTCGGCGCTGGTGGCCACGCCCTGATCGGGCGTGAAATCAGAAATCACTTTGAACGGGCCGTCGCCTAGTCTCAGTGCGCGCGGATCGATGGTCACCGCGCGCGTGCCAGCGGCGACCGGCTCGTTGACGAGCTCGCGCACGGAGTTGCCGGTGCGTTTGACGACGCGCACGACGAGCCGACCCGGCGTCGGGGTGGTCACCGCGGCGGCGGTTGCATCGTCGATGCCATCGGCGTTCGGCGTGATCCGAAACGGAAGTGGGCCGACGCGCACACCCTGATAGCTGAGGGCCACCGCGGTGGTGATCGACCGGGGCGACGCCCAGAACACCGTCTGCTGGCCGCCGGCGACCATCTGCGCGCTTCCGCCGGCATCCATCGCCACCGACAGACGCGAACCGAGGCCCTTCATCAGCTCGGCCTGTTCGGGGACGGTCACTCCCCGCTGCCCCTGTCCGGGGCCCGCGACGGTGACGAGCAGAATCGATCCATCGGCGGTCTGCCCGACCGCGGTACGTGAAGTGCGCTGCGTTATTTGCCCCGAGGTGAAGCCCTCGCCGGCGTCGGGGACTGATGCTTGGGCGTCGACCAGGAGCGGCCCACCACCCACCGCGCCGGCCCCGGTGGGAAACGCCGGGATCACCGCCTCGATGCGTACGCGGGTGCCGAGCGCCACGTCGCGCGTCAGCGTGCCGCCCGCCGCCCCGATACCCGTCAGTACGACGTGCCCCGTCGGTAGCTCGGTTCCCCCGGAGGACCGCTGCACGGTGACGACGCCCTCCACCGGCTGATTCGGGCCGACCGCGCCGCCATTGTCGAGACGGACCTGCACCTCTGTGCGCCCGGTGCCCGTCGGTGTCGCGGCCCCGAAGGCCGGTGTGTAGAGGATGGTCTCGCTGCTGCGCTCGGCTGGCCGGTTCACGGCGCTGAACGTGCGTGGCGAGTAGATGATTGCGCCCGTGGGATCGACCCCCTGCCACTTGCCCGTGAGGGTCAGCCGGGCGGCCGAGAGGATACCGTCGGCGCCGAAAACAAGCGCCGAGCGGCTCGGCTCCGGCTCGCTGAGCAGCTGCCCGGCGACCACCGTGAGGCCGCTGGGATACGCCGCGCTGACGTTGAAGAAGTCGCCGTTGACCGCGGCGACCGCCGCGGGGCGTTCGGCCACGGCGACGGCGAGCGATCCGGTGCGCGCCGGTGAGCCAGCGACCAGAATCGGGGCAACGGAGGTCAGGCCGCTGGGCTTGGAGCGTACGACGTGGACCACCCCGAAGGCCTCCGACGACTGTACTTCGTAGCTGATTCCGGGGGCGATCTCGGCCGCGCCCGAGAGCGCCGGAGGTGGAAGCGCTTCGGCCGCCCGACCCGAGGCGGGCGCAAGCGCAAAAAGGGCTGTGGCGGCGAGCAGGGTGATTCTCACCGCGGTAACCGACCAGACGAGAGCCGGTAAAACAAGCGCGCCGGGCCGAGCCACGCTGCGATACTCCTGCGGATGACCGGATGGATTGTGGCCGTGATCGTTGGTGCCGGCTTCGGAGTCGCCGCCGTGGCCCTCGCGCGAGCGCGAACGATGAGTCGGCGCGCGGAGGTGAGCGCGAGTGAGCGCGACTCCGCTCGGGTCGTGGGTGAGGTCGCCGAAGAGCGCCGTCGGGCCGCCTTCGCCGCATTGCCACTGGCGGCGCTGCGCGTCGACTCCACGAACCGCCTTCTCGAGGCCAACGCCCGGGCGCTGGAGTGGTTTCCTCATCTTTCGGCCGGCCGGCCGATCCTTGAAGAATTCGGTGAGCACGAGTTGGCCGACCAGGTCTCCGCGGCGCTGGCCGATGGCCAGCCGCGCAGGTTCGAGGTGCGCCTGTTCGCCAATGGCCGCCGCACCTACCGGGTCGCGGTCGACGTGATCACCGGGCCCGAAGCGCTGGTCTTCCTCACCGACCTCACCGAGGCGATCGCCTACCAGGACCTGCGTTCCCAGTTCGTCGCCAACGTCTCGCACGAACTGCGGACCCCGCTCACCGGGCTGCGGGGTCTGCTCGAGGCCCTTGACGATCCCGACATGGATCCTGCGATCCACGATCGGTTCGTCACCCAGGCAACCGCCGAGACGGTCCGGCTCGAAGCGCTGATCACCGACATCCTCTTTCTCTCTGAGCTCGAGGCCACCCAGGGAATGCCTTCCGAGGTGCGCAGCGATCTGCGCTACGCGGTCGCGATGGCCGCCGAGCTCGTCGCCGGCGACGCGGCGACCTATCGGGTCAGCGTGAAGGTCGAACCCGGGGGCCCGACGTGGACCCCGCTGTCTGAGCGCATGGCCCTGACGGTCGTCCGCAACCTGCTCGAGAACGCGGTGAAGTACGCCGGGCAGGGCGCGCACGTCGATGTCACGATCGGACGCGCGAGGGATGGGTGGGTCCAGCTCATCGTCGCCGACGACGGCGCGGGGATTCCCGAGCTGCACCTTCCGCATGTTTTCGAGCGCTTCTACCGGGCCGACGCGTCGCGCTCGAAGCGACTCGGTGGCACCGGCCTGGGGCTGTCGATCGTCAAACACATCTCCGAACGCTTCGGCGGATGCGCCGACGCGCAGTCGCGTGAGGGAATCGGAACGACGATCACCGTCGTCTTGCCCGAGGCCACCAGCCCTGGCGACGATCCCCTGGACGAGCCGACTCCGCTGCCGGGCGACGTCGAAGGGCGCTGATAAGCTCGCACGAACCGCCGCCGGCGGCCATCACCAGATGCGTCGCATGAGCCCGCCCCACTGGCGCGGCTACCCATGTGCGGCGCCGGCCCAACGGGGGCACATGAGCGTTCCTCTCATGGACATCGCGTCCCAGTACGGTCCGCTGCGGGCGGACATCGATCGCGCGATCGCCAGCGTGCTCGACAGCGGGCGGTTCATCCTCGGCCCTGAGGTCTCGGCGCTCGAGGCCGAGGTCTCCGCGCGTATGGGTGGCCGGCCGTGCGTCGGGGTCGCCAACGGCACCGATGCCCTTGTGATCGCCCTGAACGCACTCGACGTCGGCCCCGGTGACGAGGTCATCACCACGCCGTACACGTTCTACGCGACCGCTGAGGCGGTCGCGCGGCTCGGCGCGACGCCCGTGTTCTGCGACATCGACGCCACCGACTATTGCATCGACCCCGAGATGGTCGAGGCGCGGATCACGTCGCGCACCAAAGCGCTTTTACCCGTGCACATCTTCGGGCACCCGGCCTCTTCGTCGGCGCTTCGTGAGATCGCGGCCCGGCACAACCTGCCGATCGTCGAAGACGCCGCCCAGGCCTTTGGCGCATCCGACAACGGCGTGCCGGTGGGTGCCCTTGGCGACCTCGCGACCATCAGCTTCTTCCCGACCAAGAACCTGCCGGGAATCGGTGATGGAGGGATGGTCATCTGCCGCGACGAGGCTCTTGCCGCACGCGTTCGACGGCTGCGATTTCACGGATCGGTCGACAAGGTCGTCTTTGAGGAGGTCGGCTACAACTCGCGGCTCGACGAGCTTCAGGCGGCGGTCATCCGGATCTTTCTGCGCCACGTCGACACGTGGAACGCCGGCCGTCTGGCGGCGGGCGTCGCCTACGAGCAGCGCGGCCTCGGCAACCACATGACGCTTCCGGCGACCCGTGCCGGGGCGCAGCACATCTACCACCTCTACATGGCGCGCCACCCCGACCGCGACGCGCTGCGCGCACGACTTGCCGAGCAGGGCGTGTCGTCGGCGGTCTACTACGGCATCCCGATGCATCTGCAGCCGGTTTTTTCGCACCTCGGTTACCAGCCGGGTGACATGCCCGTCGCCGAGGAGTGTGCGGCGACGGCGCTTGCCCTGCCGATGCACCCGCACCTGTCGTCCGCGGACGTCGCGCAGGTCGTCGAGGCGGTCGCAACGGCCGTCGACGCGGTCGGGAGCCCGGCCGCCTGAGCCTGGCCCCCCTACCGTCGCTGCGTCCGCTGCGTATCTGGATCGACATCACCAACTCGCCCCACGTGGTGATCTTTCGGCCGCTGATCGCGCGGATGGTGGCGCGCGGACACGACGTCACCCTTACTTCGCGCGACTTTGCCCAGACCCTCGGGTTGCTCGACCGCTTCGGCATCGCGCACACCGTCGTCGGCGCCCACGGCGGGGCCGGGCGGCCCGGTAAGGCCCGAGCCATGGCGGGGCGGACGGCCACGCTGACGCGCTACGCCCGACAGCAGCGCTTCGATTTGGCGATCGCCCACGGCAGCACCGACCAGCCCGTCGCCGCGCGCCTGGCCGGCATCCCCCAGGTGACGATGTTCGACTACGAGTTCGCGGCCACGATGCACCACTGGAACGGCCGCTGGGCCCGGCGGGTGATCGTGCCGGCGTTCATCCCCGAGCAGGCCCTCTCGCGTTACGGCATTCGCTCGCCGAAGCTCGTTCGCTATGCGGGTTTGAAAGAGGAGTACTACCTCGCCGACCATGTCGTCGATGCGAGCGTCGCCGACGAACTCGGCCTCGACCGGTCGCGTGTTATCGCGGTGTTGCGTCCGCCGCCCGAGGTGACCCTCTACCATCGGGGGATCGCCAACGACCTGTTCGCCGTTACCCTCGAACGACTGCTGGCGGCGGAATCGGAGGTCCAGACCGTCGTGTTGCCCCGCACATCCGAGCAGCGTTCGGCTCTCGAAGGACGCCCCGTCATCGTGCCCACCGTGCCGATCGACGGCCCAAGCCTCGTCGCCATCAGCGATCTCGTTATCAGTGCCGGCGGAACGATGAACCGTGAGGCCGCCGCCCTCGGGGTGCCGGCCTACAGCCCCTTCGCGGGGCGTCTGGGTGCGGTCGACCGGGCGCTTGTAGCTGATGGACGTTTGCGCCGGCTCGAGCACGCCGACGATGTCGCCCTCGTGAAGCGCTCCGCCGCCCAGCCGCCTCCGCTGCGCGACCCCGAGGTACTTCTTGACCTGATGCTCGAGCCGGCGAGTGCCACGAGATGAGTGAGCCCGTGCCCTCCGCCCGCCGCCGGGACATCGTCGAGTGGACCCTTCGCGCCGGTGCGCATCGCGTCGGCCAGGCGGTCGTTGATGCCCTGCTCGTCGGGCTGGCGTACTGGCTGGCCTACCAACTGCGCTTCGATTGGGGCCTCTCCGGTCGGCCGCGGTTCGAGCGGCTCTTCGAGGCCACCGTACTTCTCGTGGTGCTGCTGAAGATCGGTGTGTTCGTCGTCGCCCGCTTCTATACGAAGTGGTGGCGGTTCACGAGCCTGCGCGATCTCCAGGCGATCGTGCTTGCGTCGACCCTCGGCACGCTGCTGATCACCACGCTACTGAGCTTCTGGCAACCGGCCAATCTGCCCGACGTGCCGCGATCGGTCTTCGTCGCGGACCTGATCCTGACCATCCTCCTCGTCGGTGGCGCGCGCTTCCTCGTGCGCAGCGTGGTCGAGCGGCCGCCCAAGGGCGAGCTGATGAGTCGTGGCCGCGAGGTGCTCGTTGTCGGCGCAGGTGACGCCGGGAACATCCTGATCCGTGAGATGAAGCGCAACCGGGCGCTCGGCTACACCCCCGTGGGCCTCCTCGACGACGATCCCCGCAAGCGGGGGATGTGCGTCAACGGCGTGCGTGTGCGCGGCACCCGGGCAGATATCCCGCGCATCCTGCGTGAGCTGTCGGTCGACGAGGTGATCATCGCGATGCCCTCCGCCCCGGGTTCGGTGCGGCAGGAGATCGTCGAGAGCTGCCGCGCGATGAACGTCCCCTGCAAGACCCTGCCGAGCCTGCCCGAGCTGATCACCGGCGACGTCACCGTGCGGCGGCTGCGCGAGGTCCGCGTCGAGGACGTCCTCGGGCGCGCCCCGGTGGAGATCGATCTCGCCAAGGTGGCGCGCTATCTGAACGGCCGCGTCGTGATGGTCACCGGCGCCGGCGGTTCGATCGGCCGCGAGCTGTGCCGCCAGCTCGCCGCGGTCGGGGTGCGCCGGCTGGTCCTCGTCGATCACGCGGAGAACAACCTGTTCGAGATCGACCTCGAGCTGCGCGGACGCGGGGCCCGCGGGCTCGTGCCGGTGATCGCCGACTGCAAGGACGCGGCCCTCATGGAACGTGTCTTCGCGGCCGAGCGCCCGGAGATCGTTTTCCATGCGGCCGCCTACAAGCACGTGCCGATGATGGAACTTAACCCGCTGCAGGCGGTGGCCAACAACGCCCTGGCAACGGCGTCGCTTGCCGACATCGCCGAGCGCTTCGGGGTCGAGCGGTTCTGCTTGATCTCCACCGACAAGGCGGTTGAGCCGAAGACGGTGATGGGTGCCACCAAAGCGCTTGCCGAGCGCGTCATCGAGAGCCGCGCGTCGAGTTCACGCACACGGTTCGCGGCCGTGAGGTTCGGAAATGTGCTCGGCAGCTCCGGTTCGGTGCTTCCGATCTTCCGTCGCCAGATCGCCGAGGGCGGCCCGGTGACGGTCACCCACGCCGAGATGACGCGCTACTTCATGACGATTCCTGAGGCCGTTCAGCTCGTGATCGAGGCCACCGGGATCGCCGACGGCGGCGACATCTTCGTGCTGGAGATGGGTGAGCCGGTGAAGATCATCGATCTGGCGACCAAGATGATCCAGCTCTCGGGGCGTGAACCGGGCCGCGACATCGCGATCGAGGTCGTCGGCATCCGGCCGGGTGAGAAGTTGCACGAGGAACTGTGGAACGTCGATGAGGACGTCGTGCCCACCCGGTACGGCAAGGTCATGCGCGCCACTCGGCCGCCACTCGCGGCCGGTCGACTCGAGCGTGGCCTCGAGGCCCTCGGGCGGCAGGTCACGGGAGGGCGACACGACGGGCTCGAAGCGCTGATGTGGTCGACGCTCGGCGTGGGTAGGGACTCCGCCGTCGAAGGCGAATCCCACGATGCCACGTCACGTCTTTCCGAGGGGTCTGGGTCATGAGCACGAGCACGGTCAGTCGGTCTGCGACCCTTCCCTCGGGCGCCGTCGCCATCCGTCCGGGCGGGCTCCTTTCAGGTGTTCGGCGCGTGTGCGCGGGGCACGGCTGCGAATGCCCCTGCGTGTCGCACGCCGCGAACGGTCAACTCCTCTACTGGTGCGAGGCGGGTCAGCACCACCTGACGGCCGGGTAGCCGGATGGGTTTCGCGGCGACCTCCCACGACGCCGCCGCCGGGCTGGCGCGTGCGCTTCAGGCCGCCATCGCGCCGCTCGAGTCGGTCGATGAGGCGGTCGTCGTCGTGCATGCCTCGACCCTGGGCGTCCTTGCCCTGAACCGAGCCGCCCGTGAGCTGGTGGGCGATCTGCCCGCCGACGCGACGGTTGACCTGGGCTGGCTGTTCCCTGACCTCGACGCGGCCGAACTGGCCGGTCGGGTGCGGTCGCTGGTGGGCAGCGGCGGGCGCTCGATGGGCCTGACGGTGCGCCCGCGCTGGCGCCCCGAGGGCGCCGCTCGGGCCGCGGTGCGCCTGGATCTAGTGCGCCGCGACGGGGTGCCGCTGCTGGTGGCGTTCGTGCGTGATTCGCCGGAAGACCAGCCGGTGCTCCCCAGCGTCGTTCGCGATCCGCGGGACGACCTGCCGGGTCGGGCGGCCGTCTTGCGGATCCTCGACGGCGAGGTGCGGCGTGCGTTTCGCCATGGCCGGGCCCTGTCGGTCGTGAGTATCCGGCTGCTGGGTGTCGATTCCGACCATGCCCTCGGAGATGGCCTCACCGACGGCATCATGGCCCTTGCCGGCCGCGAGCTGCGCACTGCGGTGCGGGTCGAAGAGAGCATTGGCCGCGTGGGCCCCGATGAGTTTCTCTGGGTGCTTCCCGACACCGAGGCCGACGGTGCCCGCCACGCCGCCGAGCGGGCACGGGCGATCATTGCGGGCGACGACCTCTCGTCGCTGGGGCTTCCCGGTATCGCGGTCGGCGTTGCGGCTTTGGTACGCGGCGACACGGCGGCGACGCTGATGCGGCGCGCCCACCAAGACTCCGTCGCCGACCCCGGCCCCGGCCAGCGCACCTCGCGCGACGAAATCCTGCTGTCGAACGACTCCGACCGTTTGCTGCGCGCGGCGCTCGCAGGTGACGCGCGGTCGGTCACCGAGATCACCGCGGATGCATTCGACCAGCTGGGTCCGCTGGCGTTTCACGATTCCTTCATCCAGCCGGCGCTGGCTCGGCTGTCGCGCAACGGAGCCCCCGAGTCGGTGCGCCCCGCCGAAGACCACCGCGCGCTGGCGCTCATCCGCTGGAGTATCGCGCGACGACCCCGCGAGCATCCCCGCCCGGGCTCACCGGTGATCGTGCTGTCGGCCCTCGGGGTCGAACCCGCACGGGCAACGTTGCCGGCGGCCAGCGACGCGGCATCGATGGCCGGGTGGGTCGTGATCGAAATCGGTCTGTCTCCCTCCAGCGACCCGCACGGGCCGATCCTCGCGCTCGGCGCGAGCGCGTTTGGAATGGTGCTCGGAGACGACTCCGACCTGCTCGAGGCTGAGCGGACACTTCTCGGGATGCGTGAAGACGCCCCCAACGTGAAGCTGTTTGCGGTCAGCGCTCCCGACGGCGTCCTGCGCCGATGGGCTCCACCCTCGGGAGTCCAGGCCGCCAGCTCGGCGAACGAGCTGTTTACCCTGCTGCTCGAGGCGACGCCGCCGACAACGAGATCGCGCTAACGCGCCTCGTCCCAGTCGGCGACCCAGCATTCGATCGCGTCGATCACGCGCGACAGGGCAAGGCCCTTCTCGGTGAGCCGGTACTCGACGGCTCCGGCTCCGACCGGGCGCCGTTCCATCAGGCCCGCCGACTCCAGCTCGCGCAGACGCTCGGCCAGAAGACGGGCGGAGAGACCGTCGACGTGGGTGCGGAACTCGGTGAACCGCGTGGGCCCGTCGAGCGCCACGCGGATCACCGCCGCGCTCCAGCGCCGACCGAGGAGTTCGGCCGTGCGCTGGTAGCGGTGGCAGACGGGCTGCCGCGGGTCGGGATGCATGTGCGGGGTGCCGGCCGGGGCTAGAGGTTGACGGCTCCGGCGTGGTGGGATGCCGGTTCCAAGGCTAAATCGAGCACCTCGCCGATCGTCAGTACCGGGTGGATCTTCATTTCGGCCCGCACGCTGTCGGGAACGTCGTCGAGATCACCCCGGTTTCGCTCGGGGATGATGACCTCCGTCAAGCCGGCACGGTGCGCGGCGAGCACCTTCTGCTTGATGCCTCCCACCGGCAGCACGCGACCCTGCAGCGTGACCTCGCCGGTCATGCCGAGAGTCGGACGCACCGGACGACCCGAAAACAGCGACGCCAGGGCGGTGATCATCGTGACCCCCGCCGACGGGCCGTCTTTCGGCACCGCACCGGCCGGCACGTGGACGTGGACTTCCTGCCGGGCGATCAGGTCCGGGTCGACGCCCAGACGCTCGCCGTTGGCTCGGGCCCAGGTGAGGGCGATCCGGGCCGACTCGCGCATGACGTCACCGAGCTGGCCGGTCAGCACCAGCCGCTCGCCCGGTCCCTCGGCCGGCATGGCGCTGGCCTCGACGAACAGAACGTCCCCACCGGCTCCGGTCACGGCCAGGCCGGTGGCCACACCCGGGGTCGCCGTGCGTTCGGCGGCCTCGTTGAAGAAGCGCGGCCGCCCGAGCGCCGTGGTGAGGTCGTCGACACCGACGGCGATCGGCCCCGTGGATCCCTCGGCCACGGCCGTCGCGGCCTTGCGGATGACCTTTCCGAGTTCGCGTTCGAGCGTACGCACGCCGGCTTCGCGGGTGTAGTCACCGATGACGTCACGGACCGCGGCCTCCGAGAGCACGACTTCCCCGGGATGCAGGCCGTTGCGTTCGATCTGGCGGGGGACAAGGTAGTCGCGGGCGATCGCGAGCTTCTCCTCCTCGGTGTAGCCGTCGATCGCGATGACCTCCATGCGGTCGAGCAGCGCCGGCGGGATCGTGTCGACGACGTTGGCGGTGGCGATGAACAGCACCTCCGACAGGTCGAGCTCGACATCGAGGTAGTGGTCGCGGAACGAGTGGTTCTGGGCCGGGTCGAGCACTTCGAGCAGAGCCGAGCTGGGGTCGCCGCGCCAATCGGCGCCGACCTTGTCGATCTCGTCGAGCAGGATCACCGGGTTACGGGTGCCGGCCTCGCGCATGGCACGGACCAGCCGCCCCGGAAGCGCGCCGACGTAGGTGCGCCGGTGGCCACGGATCTCGGCCTCGTCGCGGATTCCGCCCAGGCTGATGCGGGCGAACTCACGCCCGAGGGCGCGGGCCACCGACGTGCCGAGCGAGGTCTTGCCGACACCGGGCGGGCCGACGAGCGACAGAATCACGCCGCTCTTGGCGTCGTCCATGTCGCGGTCGCGCCGCAGACGGCGAACGGCCAGGTATTCGAGGATGCGTTCCTTGACCTTCTCGAGGCCCGCGTGGTCGGCGTCGAGCACGGCGCGGGCTTCGGCGACGTCCAGCGAGTCGTCAGATCGCACGCTCCAGGGCAGCGAGACCATCCACTCCAGGTAGGTGCGGATCATTCCGGCCTCGGGGCCCTCGGGCTGGCGCTCGAGGCGATTGAGCTCGCGCTCGGCCTCGGTGCGTGCGGCCTCGGGCATCTGGGCGGCCTCGATGCGCTCGCGCCAGTCGTCGGAGGTAGTGCCGTCGATCTCGTCGAGCTCCTTGCGGATCGCGTCGAGCTGGCGGCGCAGCACGTAGTCGCGCTGCGTCTTCTCCATGTCATCGGCGACGTCGTCGCGGATGCGGCGGCGCAGCTCCATCTCGCCGAGCGTCTCGCGTGCGAAGCCGAGCGCCAGCGTGAGCCGCTCCTCGACGTCGAGCGTCTCGAGCAGCTGCAGCTTGCGCT
>JANLSO010000038.1:0-6997 GCA_031362405.1 Thermoleophilia bacterium
ACGACTCCACCTGCCAGGTGGTTCCGCTCGTCGACGTGCGGGCGCTCGACCGGCCCCTCGACTACCTCGTTCCGCTGGATCTCGACGATCAGATCGTCGTCGGGGCGGTCGTCGCGGCGCCGTTGGGAACGCGACGGGTGGCAGGTGTGGTCGTCGGGCGAGAACCCTCACGCCACGAGGGGCGGTTGGTTTCCCTCGTCGCACGGGTCGATACGCCACCAGTCGATCCCGATCTGCTTGATCTCGCCCGATGGGTGTCTCGGTACTACGCGGCCCCGCTCGTGGCCAGCCTGCGCCTCGTGCTACCGCCGGGGGCCGAGGGAGCGCTACGCCGTGGTTCGGACGGTGTGTGGCGCCTCGGCACGCCATCGCGCGGGGTTCGCCAACAGCGGGTCGCCCCGCACACCGAGGCGGCGAGCCGGGCGACGGGGCGTCGTGCCGAGGTTGTAGCCGCCCTACGCGCCTCGGGCGGTGTTCTGGTGGCGGCCGACCTCGCCCGCCAGGCCCACACCACGCCTGAGACCCTGCGCCGGATGGCCAAGGACGGCCTGATCACCATCCAGGTCGAGGAGATCGCCGATGCCGAGGACCCAGTTCCCGCATGGGCGAATGCCGCTCCCCGCGCGCCGACGTTGACCGCCGACCAACACATCGCCGTCGCAGAAATCTCCGAGCGCCTGTCCGGGAATGGGGGGGCGCTCCTGATCTTCGGGGTCACCGGGTCCGGTAAGACCGAGGTCTACCTCAGGGCACTCGAGGAGGCCCGCACGAAGGGCAACGCCGCGATCCTGTTGGTACCGGAGATCAGTCTCACCCCGCAGACCGTCGCCCGTCTGCGGGCCCGACTGGGCGCAGGCGTGGCCGTGTGGCATTCGGGGCTCACGCCCACCCAACGTGCTCGTGAGTACGCCCGCGTGCGCGACGGTCGGGCAGACGTCGTCGTCGGAGCACGCAGCGCGATTTTCGCGCCGGTGCGCGACCTCGGCCTTGTCATCGTCGACGAAGAGCACGACGCCTCCTACAAGCAGGACAACCTGCCGCGCTATGACGCCCGCCAGGTTGCTTTTCGCCGCGCCATGACCGCGGGCGCGACGCTGGTCTACGCCAGCGCTACTCCGCGGCCGGAGACCTGGCGGTCCCTGCCCCGGGTCTCGCTGCCGACCCGTGCCGATGGTTCGCCGCTGCCGCGCATCGAGCTGGTCGACATGCGCACTCAGCCCCCTGGCCCCGTCTCACGTCCTCTGGCCGCCGCCCTACGTGACGCCGCCGAGCGCGGCGAGCGGGCCCTGCTGCTGCTGAACCGGCGCGGCGAGGCCCTGATGCAACTGTGCCGGTCGTGTGGGTGGATCGGGATCTGCCCCGATTGCGACGTCCCGATGGTGCTCCACCGCGGCCCGCTGCGCCTGGCCTGCCATCACTGCGGCCGCGAAGATCCCCCGCCGACGGTCTGTCCACGGTGCCGGGCGGCGGGTCTCGTGCGCAGCGGCACCGGGACCCAGGGGCTCGAGCGAGCGCTGGCCGAGATCATTCCGGATGTCCGCCTGGTGCGGATGGATGCCTCGTCGGCGCAGGAGGCCGGCGGCGTCGCAGCGCTCCTTGCCCGGTTCGCCGAGCGCGGCCCCGCCGTGCTCCTCGGAACGCAGATGGTCGCCAAGGGGCACGACCTTCCGGGCGTCACGGTGGCCGCGGTGCTTGACGCCGACGCGGGGCTACGTCAACCCGACTTTCGGTCGGAGGAGCGGGCGTTCGCGCTGGCGATCCAGGCCGCCGGCCGCGCGGGCCGGCGCGGAGAGGCCACCCGAGTGATCGTCCAGGCATGGGAGCCCGCGGGTCGGGCGATGCAACTGGCCGCCCGAGGCGCCGTCGCAGAGTTTCTCGACGGCGAGCTCGAACGACGCAAAGAGATGCAGCGGCCACCCTTCGGGCACCTTGTGCGACTGGTCATCGAGGGCCTCGACCCCGAGGCAGTGCGAACGTTCAGCCAACAGATCGGCGATGGACTGCGTCGCGGCGACCCTGAGATCACCGTCAGCGGCCCGGCCCGACTTCATCGTGTGCGCGGGCGAACCCGGCGTTCGCTGCTCGTACGCGCCGAACGCGCCGCGGTTGCCGTCGCGGCGATCCTTCCGGTGCTCGACGCTTTCACGGACAGCCTCCAGCGCGCCGAGCTGAGGGTCGGCATTGACGTCGACCCTCAGCAAACCTAAGGCCGCTGCCGGGCACCGGACATGACATGCGCGCAACCAAATGATGGCCGACCGGCGTTGCCACCGGTCAGCGGTCCGCGCGGATAGCGGCTAACAAAACGTTCTCCCGTTGCCAATGTCATCACCGGTGCCTGGCACCGCTGATGACAACCGGTGCTCGGCACCGGGTGTGACAAGAAGCCGGTCGGCGTGCCGACCACACCCGTCAGACGGCGGAGGCGGCCAGACGGAGGGTTTCGGCGGCGCGGGCGCGCTGGGGCGGGTCGGGGAGCGCTGCGACGAGGCGGTACGCCAGGGCCCGACCGATGGCGAGTTCCTCGGGTTCCTCGAGGACCGCCCGATCAAGAGGGCTCTCGATAAGCATTGCTGCGAACAGGAGACTGCGGCGGTGGGCGAGGGTGTCGAGCATCGGTGTCCGGTGGACCTTTCAACAGGCTGGCCGCCATCGTGGAGAGGGTCCGTGAGAGAACCCGCAGCTGGTTGTTTGGTTTCCGTGAAGACGCCCGTCACCGTCCGATACTCTTCCCGCGCTTCATCGGGCCCTGCTCGGTGAGCCCCCCGACCCCCGTTTCCAGGAGCCCCCGCCCATGCCGGTCCCCCGTTTGTTCGAGGCCGCCCACGAACCGCGTGAGCAGTGGGTCCACGTGCTCGCGACGCTTCTTGCCCTGGGTGGGCCCGAGACGCGTGCCGCGTTGGTCGCCGAGCTGCTCGACGACCCGATCTCCGGTACCGCCGACATGCTCGTCAGCGAGCAGCGACCGATGGGCACTGGGCCGGGAGTCGCGCTCGCCGACATCGTCGTGCGCAGCGGCTCCGAGTGGGCTGTGGTGATCGAGTCGGACCTCGCTTTTGATGTGCCACGCGCCGATCGGCTGATCGCCAGCTACGACGCGGTTGCCGGCTCTGTCGAGCGCTGTGTGCTGATCGCGGTCACTCCCGATCGTCGGCCTCCGGCGGACATCGCGGCCATCGATGGCGGACGTGATATCCGCCACAAGAGTTGGCTGCGCGTGCGCGACTGGGTGCAGGAGCGGCCCGAGCGCGGTGCCGCAACCGGCGTCGACCTCGCCCTTCTACGCGAGGCCGACTACTTCTTCACTCCGCGGGTCGCCGAGCTCTACCGACTCGAGTCGCTGATGCCGATGGTCGAGATCGACCTGCGCCATACGCTCGCGGCTCTGTTCTTCGACATGCACGACCTGTCGTCTGCGCCGACGATCCTGAACCCCACAGACAGCTCGGCTTTCCTGCGCTACCCCCGCACCGGCGACACCGCCGTCGAGGTCACGTTGGGAGATGGTCCGCCGCGCGTCACCCTGACCGGAGGCGACGGCGGTCCCGGCTATACCGACGGCGCGCTGGTGATCTCGGACGCCGGCACGTACACCGCCGCCCGTGCCTGGACCCAGTCAGAGGCCCGGCGTCTACTCCCGGCACGCCGATAGCGCCGTCGCTTTCCCTGGGCCATGTCCGGGGCGCCGGTAGTACCCTTAGCTGATGTCCACACGTTCCTACGCCGATTCCGAACTCGAGCAGCGCCGTCTCGCGGCGCTGGCTCAGGTGCGTCAACTTGGCGACCCCGCCCTGCGGACGCCCGCACTGCCGGTGACCGAGTTCGACGAGACCCTCCGCAACGAGATCGCTCGGATGAAGGCGATCATGGCCGACGCGCGCGGCGTGGGGCTCGCCGCGCCGCAGATCGGCGCGCTACGGCGTCTGGTGGTCGTGCTTCCCGGTGAGGACGCCGAGGCCCGGGCGCTCGTGAACCCGCGGATCAGCTGGGCCTCTGAGGAGCAGGAGACCGACGTCGAAGGCTGCCTGTCGATCGGGGAGATCATCGTCGAGGTTCCTCGCGCGGTCAGTGTCCGGGTCGAGGCCCAAGACGCTGACGGCACGGCGATCACCCACGAGGCATCCGGCTTCGAGGCCCGCGTGATTCAGCATGAGATCGACCACCTCGACGGCATCCTGATCCTCGATCGCACGACCAAGGAGCAGCGCCGAGAGGCGCTTCGGGCTCTGCGCGACCCGGCCTCGTGAGGGTCGCCTTCGCGGGCTCACCGCGCGCCGCCGCGATCGTCCTCGGTCACCTGAACGCGTCACCGCACGAGGTGGCCCTGGTCATCTCTCAGCCCGACCGACCTCGAGGGCGCGGAGGGAAGGTCATCTCGACATCCGTCGCGGAAAAGGCGCGGGAGCTGGGGATACCTGTCGTCCTCCCCGCAACGATCAACGCCGACGAAGTGCTCGACCAGCTGCGTGAGGCCCAGGTCGGTGCCCTCTGTGTGGTGGCGTTCGGTCAGATCCTGCGCCAACCTCTCCTGTCGGAGTGGATGTGCATCAACGTCCATTACTCCCTGCTTCCGGCGTACCGTGGGGCCGCCCCGGTAGAGCGCGCGATCATGGATGGCCGTACCGAGACGGGCGTGACCATCATGCGGATGGACGCCGGTCTCGATACCGGGCCGATCATCTCGATCACTCCGACCCCGATCGCGCCCGACGACGATGCAGGTCAGCTTCTCGAACGGCTCAGCGACCTCGGAGGGCCCGCACTGATCTCAGCCTTGGATGAGCTCGATGCCGGCCGGCTTGCGCCACGACCACAACCTGAGGATGGCGTCACCATGGCCCCGAAGATCACCGACGCCGACCGGGCGCTCGACCCTGCCCGACCGGCGTCCGAGCTGGCCGACCGGGTGCGCGCCCTGTCGCCTCACATCGGCGCCCAGCTGAAGATCGATCGCGAGGTTTTCAAGGTCTGGCGGGCCGTCGCTCACGACACCCCGATGGCCGCCGGCCTCGACATGGTCGATGGGCGCCTCATGCTGGCCGCCGGCGACGGGGCGCTCGAGATCGTCGAGCTGCAGCCCCCCGGGCGCGCACGCATGGCGGCGACCGCCTTTGTGCGTGGGTGGCGCGGCTCGCTCGAGGTGACCGTATGAGCGCCTCCGCGCGTCCGAAGAGGACAACCCGTCGTCCTGCGCCGCCCGAAATGGTCAGCCCCGAAAGGGTCGTGGCCCTGCGCGTCATGCGGCGTGTCGCCGAGGGGGCCTACGCCGACCGAGCCCTTGCCGGCGAGGCCCGGGCCGCTCACCTTGATCTGCGCGCTCGCTCCGCGGCGGCGCGACTCGTGTTCGGGGCCGTCCAACGCCGCCGCACCCTCGACTGGCTGCTCGACGGCGCCGTCGAGAACCCGGAAGCGGTCGAGCCGGGCGTGCGCGATGTGCTGCGCCTCGGTGCCTACGAGCTGGCGTGGTCCGATCGGGTACCGCCACGCGCGGCCGTCGACCAGGCGGTCAGGCTGGTCCGCGCACTGCCCGGCGACGGGACCCGCGCCCAGGCCCGTGCGGGCCTCGTCAACGCCGTGCTGCGACGCTTGTCCGATGAAGCACGCCCGCGTCTGGATGAGCTGGCCCGCGACCCGGCCAATGCGGCGATCGTCCACTCCTTGCCCGACTGGATCGCCTCCGGGCTGATTTCCGCCCTCGGTGCGGCGACCGCGGCCGAGGTGATGGCGGCCGTCAACGAGCCCGCCGAGTCGGCCCTGCGCTGGAATCCGCTACGCGGGCCGCGGGTGGGCGTCACCAAAGACCTCACCGTGCCCTGGCACGACGACCCCGTGCTGCCCGAGGCGATCGTGCTCGACGGGCCCTACGCGGTCGAGGACTCCGCGGCCTTCAAACGCGGCCTCGTGATGGGCCAAAGCCGGGCATCGATGCTGCCCGCGCGCGTGCTCGCGCCGCGCCCCAACGAACGGATTCTCGATCTTTGCGCCGCGCCAGGCGCCAAAACGACGCACATCGCGGCGCTGGCACAGGGGGGTGCCCGGATCACCGCGGTCGAGCTGCACCCCGCCCGCGCCAAGGCCATGAAGATCCTCGCAAAGCGCATGGGCGCCCGGATCGACGTGGTCTTCGGCGATGCGCTGGAAGCCGATTTGGAGGGCAACTTCGACGCCGTGCTCGTCGACCCTCCGTGCACGGGGCTTGGTGTTCTCTCGGCGCGCCCCGATTCGCGGTGGCGTCGCCGTGAAGAGGCCCTCGGCCCACTCGTCGAGTTGCAGGCGGCGCTGTTGGAGAGGGCCCTCGGGCAGGTCCGCCCCGGCGGCCGCGTGGTCTACAGCACCTGTACGTTGCTGGCGGCCGAGAACGAGGAAATCATCCGCGCATCGGGCGCGAGCCTCGTCGACCTTACGCAGCGGTTCCCCGGAATGGCGCACCCCACGCTGCCGGGGGCGTTGCTCACGCTGCCGTCGACCCACCGAACGGATGGATTCTTCGTCGCCGAGCTCCGCGCCGGCTGACCTGCGGGGGAGGTGGGCTCCCATCCGCCGGTGCGGTCTGCCGTCGGCGGGTCGCCCTAGCCTCCGGGGGATGAAGGTTCGTCGCAATCTCGTAGGGCTGCTCGCGCTCGGCGCCTTTGGCGCGCCGATGGCCGCTGCGACGCCGGTTGTCCCCGGCGAGGTCGTCGTCAGGTTCGAGTCAGGAGACCGTGTCGCAGCGCTCCGACGCTCTCGACGCGGTCGCAGAGTCGTCGGTTGTCGTGGCGCGGCCCGGGCCACGCTCGTCGAGCTCGCCGACGGAGTTACCGTGGCGGAGAGCCTTGCCGTGCTGCGCTACGAACCCGACGTGCTCTGGGCCGAGCCGAACTATCGCTGGTCGGCGGCGGCGATTCCCGACGACCCGGGCTTCGTTGATCAATGGGGTCTTCGCAATATCGGCCAACCGATCGGAGGCCTCACCGGCCTGGTGGGGGCGGATATCCACATCTCCGATGCCTGGGATCTC
>JANLSO010000088.1:0-7184 GCA_031362405.1 Thermoleophilia bacterium
CGACCGGTCAGGAGCCGAGATACCGGTTGTGACGCCCTCGCGTGCCTCGATCGACTCGGTGAAGTGCGTGCCGTGCGGCGCCTCGTTGTGGCGCACCATCACCTGGAGACCGAGCTGCTCGCAGCGGTCGTTGGTGAGCGCGAGGCAGATGAGCCCGCGGGCGTGGGTGGCCATGAAGTTGACGGCCTCCGGGGTGGCGAACTGGGCCGCCATCACGAGGTCACCCTCGTTCTCACGATCTTCGGAGTCGCAGACGACGACCATGCGGCCGGCCCGGATCTCCTCGATGGCCTCGGCGATGGGGGCGAACACGCGGGAGGTACTGCTCATCGCTCACCTTCTCGTTTGACATAGGGCGCGACGAATGCCTCGACGTACTTTGCCACCAGATCCGCCTCCAAGTTGACGACCCGGCCGACGGCATCCTCACCGAGGGTCGTCATCGCCATCGTGTGGGGGATCAGCGCAATCGAGAAGTGGTCGTCGGTGCGCGCGGCGACGGTGAGGCTGACCCCGTCGACGGTGATGCTGCCCTTCTCGACGACGTATCGCATGATTGCAGGAGCAGCCGTGACGTCGAACATCACGCTCTCGCCCTCGCGGCGGGCGGCCGCAACGACCCCGGTGCCATCGATGTGCCCCTGGACCAGGTGGCCGCCGAGGCGACCGTCGACCGGCATCGCCCGCTCGAGGTTCACAGAGTCGCCCGCGGTTCGCTGCCCCAGGCACGTGCGCCGCAGGGTCTCCGCGACGGCGTCGATGCTAAAGCAGTCTCCGTCGATCGCCACGGCGGTCAAACAGGCCCCGTCGACCGCCACGGAGTCACCGATCTGGAGGCCGTCGGCGACGTGCGGCGCGCGAAAGCTCAGCCGCGCGCCGGCCTCGGCCGCCTCGACCGCCGTGACCACTCCGACTTCCTCAACCAGGCCGGTGAACACTCAGACCCTCATTCATATCTCTCGCGGCACCTGCGGCAGGGGCACCAACCGACCCGTGACGAGCACATCTTCCCCGACGCGCGTGACATCCGCCCTGGCCAGGCGCGGGGCATCGACCAGGCGACGCGCACCGTGTCCTCCGATCGCCCCCGGCGCATCGACGCCCCCGATGAGCATCGGTGCGAGAAACCACCGCACCTCGTCGACCAACCCCGCGTCGAGGAACGACCCCGCAAGGCCCGCCCCACCTTCGACGAACAGCGACTGGATCTCGTATCCGCCAAGCGCGGCGAGGGCCTCGGCGACACGAGTCGCGGGGTCGCCCGAGACGGCGATGACCCGGGCTCCCGCGTCGTGCAACGCGGCAGTCCGGCCGGGCGGGGCGTCGGGGCCGACGACCACGTAGACCTGCGGATCATCCGGCGCGAGCATCGCCGCGGTGAGCGGCAGACGGGCGGTCGAGTCGAACACGACGCGCGCCGGCTGACGCACCGGGCCGTCGAGGTTGCGCGCGGTCAACCGGGGGTCGTCGGCGAGAGCGGTGCCGATACCGACGGCGACCGCATCGTGATCAGCCCGCCAGCGGTGAACCAGCGCCCGTGAATGCTCGCCGGAGATCCACTGGCTCTCGCCCGTTGCCGTGGCAATGCGCCCGTCGAGGCTCGTGGCGAGCTTTGCGACGACGTGCGGCCGACCGAGGACGCTCGCGGTGATGAACGCGGCGTTCAGCTCGCGGCAGGCCTCCTCGTCAGACACCTCGGCCAGCGCGACCGCGATGCCGGCCTCCTCCAAGATTCGGACGCCCTGGCCCCGGGTGCGCTCCAGCGGATCCAGGCAGCCGATCACGACCCGGGCCACCCCGGCGGCGATCAGACCATCCGTGCAGGGCGGCGTACGGCCGAAGTGAGAACACGGCTCCAGCGTGCAGACGACCGTGGCCCCGCGTGCCGCCGGGCCGGCGGCACGCAGCGCCATCACCTCGGCATGAGGAAGGCCCGGCCCCTCGTGCCATCCCTCGCCGATCGTGGCGTCGGCCGCGAGAACGACGGCCCCCACCAGCGGGTTGGGGCTGACCCGCCCCCGGCCGTTCATCGCGAGTTCGCGTGCCCGGGCCAGAGCAGCGCGCTCGACGGCGGTGACGCCGCCGGTCACCCGCGCGCCAGGGCCTGCAGTTCGCTCCAGGCGGCGATCGGATCGGGCGCGCCGAACACCGCCGATGCGGAGACCATCCAGTCGGCTCCTGCGTCGCGGGCTCCGGCAAGCGTCGCGGCCCCGATGCCGCCGTCGACCTCGATCAGCACCCGATCGGGGAGCAGCGCCCGCAGCCCGCGGACGCGCTCGGGGGTCGTCGCGATGAAGCTCTGACCGGCGAAACCGGGGTTCACCGACATCACGTTCACGTAGTCGAGCCGCTCGATCACTGGAACGACGGCCTCGATCGGCGTGCCCGGGTTGATCGCCACCCCCGCCCGGCATCCGGCGTCGCGAATCGCGCCGAGCAGGCGATGCATGTGCGGGTCGGTTTCGACGTGCACGCTGATCGCGTCGGCGTGCGGTGCGAAGAGGTCGATGAGCTCAGCCGGACGCTCGACCATCAGATGAACGTCGACCCATGCTCCCCGGGGACGCGCCACCCGTGCAACGGCGGCGGTGAAATCGGGTCCGACGGTCAGGTTGGGAACGAAATGCGCATCCATCACATCCACATGGAAGACCTGTGCCCCGGCATCGATGAACGCCCCGAGTTGGGAACCGAGGGCCAGCATGTCGGCCGACATGACCGACGGCAGAACCGCGGGGCGAGGAGTTTCGGGGGCATCGCGCATGCGACGAACCGTACCGACTGGCGAGCCGATACTCGCCGTGGAGACTGATAGCAGGCGATGATATCGTCGAGGTATGAAAAAGATCCTCACGCGGGTCGATGACGACCTCCATGCCCGCATCAAGGCTCACGCCGTCGAGGTCGGCTCATCGATGAACGATGTGATCGTTACCGCGCTCGAGCGGGAACTCGACGCGGTGGCCGATCCGCACCAACGCCTGCGCGCTCGCGCAGCGGCGCTCGGAATGCTGGCGCAACCCGGCGCTCAACCCGCCAAAGACCCCGATCGCCAGAAGGCCGTCCTCGCCCTTCGTGGCGACGCAGGCGCAGCGGTTTTGGAGGGCCTGGAATGGGCCCGGGGCCCGAAGCCCTGAGTTCAACGGCCAGACACAGAGTTGCCTACTGCGATTCGAGCGCCATTCTTTGTGCGTATATGGCAGACGAGGATGGGCACGAACAGGTGCGGCACCTACTCGCCGCAGATGACATCTCACTGGTCACGTCAGCTCTCGCCGACGTGGAGATCACCGCCGCCATGTTCGCCGCAGCGCGCCGTGGTCGGATCGACGATCCCGCGGCGGCGATCGCAGAGATCGCCGCAGATGAGGGCGGGCCCCTCGTATTGATCGCACTCGACGGTGCAGAGGTGCTTCCCCTCGCGCGGGCGCTGTGCGAACGCCATCGCCTCCGGGCCCTCGACGCGATACACCTCGCCGTCGCCCTCACCGATGCCCAGGAACTGGCCGACGGAAGGCCATTCGTTTTCATCACGCGCGACGCCGATCAGGCCGCGGCGGCGCGCGCCGAGGGCCTGGTCGTCGAGTAGATGACCGCGACCGATGAGTAGCGCCCCGGGAGGGCTTCTCGCAGACCGCTACGAGCTGCGCCAGATTCTCGGCCGCGGTGGGATGGGCGAGGTCTGGCGCGCCTGGGACCGCGAGCTCGAACGCGATGTCGCGATCAAGTCGCTGCTGCCGCACCTCACCGCCGAACCGGATCTCGTCGGTCGCTTCCGTCGTGAGGCCCGGGCGCTGGCGCGCCTTCGGCACCCGGGCATCATCGCCCTCTACGACATCCTGCGACTGCCTGAAGAGCGCATCTATCTGGTGTTGGAGTTCGTCCCGGGAGAGCCCCTCGACGCGATCATGGCGCGCGGGCCGCTCGGCTGGAGACGGTGCGCCGACATCGGATCGCAGGTCTGTGATGCCCTCGCCGTCGCGCATGCCGAGGGGGTCGTGCATCGCGACGTGAAGCCCGGAAACATTCTCGTCGAGCCCAGTGGAGCCGTACGCGTCGCCGACTTCGGGCTCGCTCGATTGGCATCGACGGGCCCCGACAGTAAGTCGCAGGTCACCACCAAGACCGGCATCGTGATGGGCACTCCCGGCTACTGGGCCCCCGAGCAGGCCCTCGGCAAGAAGATCGTGCCGCAAACCGATCTCTACGCGCTCGGTGCCGTGCTGTTCGAGGCTGCCACCGGGCGCCTGCCGTTCGTCTCCGACGAGCCCGGGCCGGCGGCGGCGTTCATCCACATCGCCTCCCCCATCCCCGATCCGCGCAGCGTTCGGGCCGATCTTCCCGCCGACGCCGCAGGCGTCATCATGCGGGCGCTGGCAAAGGAGCCGGAGGGGCGCTACGACTCTGCGGCCGACATGGCGATCGCGCTGCGCCAGACGGCCGGGTCGTTGCCGCCCGCCGTGACCTACCCACCGACCCAACGCGGCGCGGTGACATATCCGCCTCCGGTGGCCGCCACCGAGGTCGTCCCCGTGGCGGGACCCACGGTCCAACCGACGGCCTGGGCGCGCCCCGAGCCGCCCCCACCCCCACCTCCACCACCGGCGCGTCTGCCGGTGTCGCCCGAGGCGACGACCGGCAACCAGCGGGAGCCACGCCGAGCATCTCGCCGCGTGACGGCAGGCGTCGGGATCGGCGTCGTCGGTGCGATCGTCGCCGCGGCAATCGGAGGTACCGTTCTCGGCCGCGGCGACGGAGGCGAGGCGACACCTGCGCCCGAGAGCCGACCGGTCTCCAGCGAACGGCTGGCCATCCGGGTCGACCCTGCATGGACCGGCGCCCCTCCTGCGCTCGATGGTGTCGGGATCCCATCTCCGGTCGGCGCCTCGGGACCATCCGGAGCAGGCGTCGCCGCCGGGCTGGTCTCGAGCAGAGAACCGAACCTCCTCGCCGCAGGGCTCGAGAGCACCGGACCACCCACGCGGGTGAGGCTCGGCTCGGGGGTCGAGGCTCTTCGCCACCGCATCACTGTCGCGGGCGTAAGCGGCGGGCCGGCAATCGCGTTCACCGTGCCGACCGCCGCCGGTGTCGCGACCGTTGTGTGCATCCTCGGGTCGGGCGACGGCGCGTCGGAGCGCCTGTGCGACGACGTCGGTGCATCGCTGACGGTCAGCAAAAACACTCGGGCCTTCGCCGTCGGCCCCTCGGCGGCCTTCGCGAAGGCACTGAACACCGAGCTCGCGACCATCTCGCGTGTCCGCGCGACACGCCTTCGGCAGATCGCCGGTGCCGACAACGCAAGCGAGCAGGCGACCGCAGCGCTGGGCATCGCTTCGGCCTACGCCGGAGCCGCAGAGCGCGTGACGGTCAACGATCTCGCGCCCGGGCCGCGGAAGGCGGCCGATATCGTCGTTCGCAACCTCGGGGCGCTGGCCGGTGCGTATCGCCGTCTGGCCACCGCCGCACGCGGCGATTCCACCGAAGGCTGGGCCGCCGGGCGTCGTGAGATTGTCACCGCCGACAAACGACTATCTGCCGCAGTCGAAGCCCTGGAGGCGTTCGGCTACCGCATCGGTTAGAAGGGCGTCGACGGGCCCGGAGCGGGGCCCGGTGCAGGGGGAGCCGGCGATGGCGCGGGTTCCGGTGCAGGCCCGGGGCCTGGCGCAGGCGAGGGGCTCGGGGTGGGCGGCGGCACGGGCGCGGGCGGTGGAATGAGGTTGACGATCCGCGGCGCAGGCGCCGGGGGTGGTCCAATGGGCTCGGTCCCCCGTTGCAGGGCCTCCGGGCTCGAAAGTGCGCGGACGGTGACCGTGTCGGTTACCGAGGCGCGGCCAAGCATGAAGGCGCCACCGAAGGCGGCCGCCGCAGCGGCCACCCCGGCGGTGACGACTAGACCCGGGCGCATGCCGCGGCGCGGCTCCCACGAAGCTCGCAGGTCCGCTGGATCAGGTTGTCGTTAACGAACCTCGCCCGGTAAAGAGCCCCGGTCAGCCCGGGCCCCGTGACGCGAACCTCGATGGTCGCCCCGGAGGCCAGTGATCGGCCGCCGAAGAGCCGGCCGATCTCCGCGCGAAGCACACGACCCTTTTTGAGCGAGAAGCGCGTGTTCACCGAACACACCGACGTGCACCTGACGCGGGCCGTAACACCACGCAGTTTGCCGGCGCTCTGAACCCTGTTGGTGTCACCGTCGCGCAGGCGCACCTCGATCGAGAATTTCTTGAGGACGCACGAACCATTGCGGCAACTGCCGTCCGGGTCTCCAACGATCACCAGGCGATCGGCGACGGCGGTCTCGACGGTGAGGTCCTGCCCGGCGCTGGTGGTCCCATCGCCCTCGATGACCAAGCGATAGTGCAGACGCGAGTTCGGCGAGAGATTGCGCACGAGGCCGGTGATCGACGTGAGGCCGAACTTCCCCGCGGCGACCTCCACCTTCGGGGTGCGCTTGCCGTACGTGCTGGTCTTCCCCCACTCGAAGTACGCCGACAGCGGCCGGCCCTGGGGATCAACGGTGCCCGTGAGGGTCAGGCGGTCGGTCTGAACCTCGCGCGCCTGGGTCGTTGCGACGGGAATCGATGCAATCGCCGGCAGGGCGGTGCTCGTTGACTTGATCGGTCCGGCGGTCTCACCCCAGGGGTTCTTGGCCACCACCTGAAACTGGTACGCGGTGCTCGGGCGCAGGCCGCTCAGCGTCGCCGACACGCCGGTCGCGGCGGTTCCCTGACCGGCGCTTTGGTCGGGGGTACGGGCCTCGTTGACCGACGCGACGCCGTACCGTACGAACCAGGTCGTCTGCGAGCCGCCGGGTGTGATGGCGCCGTTCACGGTGAGGCCCGTGGCGCTTACCGAGGTGGCCTCACCGTTGGCGACAACGGGGGCGGGCGGCGGGCCGGGAACCGCGAAGGTGAAAGCAGGCGAGCCGTTCGGCGAAAAGTCGATGTCACCCGATGCGGAGGCGGCGCTGTTGGTGCTTTGCACGACGATTCCCACCGGGCGACCGCGCTGAACGCCAAGCACTGCGGTCGGGATGATCCACCCGAACTGACCGGAAACCGTCGCGGCTTGGATAGGTACATCGGTGCCGAAACTCGAGGTCGCCACGTTCCAGATCGCGTAGGCGGCGACGCTGGGGATACCGTTGGTGACACCGTCGATCAACACCCCAACGTCCGCACCAACCG
>JANLSO010000111.1:0-34333 GCA_031362405.1 Thermoleophilia bacterium
GGCCGGAGATCGCCGAGGACGTCATCCTGCTGTTCAACCAGCTCACCGGGTACGTGGCGACGGCCGACTACCGCAAGCTGATCGTCGCCCCGGCCCGCCTCCAGCCGTTCATGATCGAGCGGATCGACCGGGAGACGCAGAACCAGCTCGCCGGCAAGCGGGGCCGGGTGGTGGCCAAGGTGAACGGCCTGCTGGAGCCGATGGTGGTGCAGGCGCTGTACCGGGCCAGCCAGGCCGGGGTGCCGGTGGACCTCGTCTGCCGGGGGGTGTGCGCGCTGCGGCCGGGGGTGCCGGGGGTCAGCGAGAACGTCCGCGTCGTGTCGCTGGTCGGTCGCTTCCTCGAACATGCGCGCGTCTTCGCGTTCTTCTCGGGTGAGGAAACCCGCGTGTTCATGGGCTCAGCCGACATGATGGTGCGCAACCTCGATCACCGCGTCGAGGTTGTCGCACCGATCCGTGATCCGGCCTGCCGGCGTGAGATCGAAACCTCGCTCGAGCTCGCCCTTACCGATACGGCCCTCGCGTGGTCGCTCGACGCCGAGGGTGAGTGGTCGCGGATCACCCCCGCCAACGGCGTCGAAGCGCTCGACAGCCAAGAGGCACTCATGCGCAACGCGCGATCAACCTGAAGGGACGTCGATGAGTGAGGGCACCGCCACCGAAACCGCGGGCGTCGCGGAGGGTTTTTCCGCGGGTGCACCTGCATACGACGATGTCGTGCGCCACAACATCCAGGGGGCGGTGCGATTGGTGGCCTCGCTACCCGACGGCGACTACCGCGACGTTCTCGACGTCGGTTGCGGCACCGGGTTCTCGTCGGTGGCGATGATCGACCGGTTCTCTCCGAGCAGGCTGATCGGCATCGACCCTTCGCGGGGGATGCTCGACGTCATGAGCAACAAGCTCGCCGGCTACCCGAGTGTCGATGTAGAACTCCACGCCGCCGAGGTGATGGCGATGCCCGTCGCTGAGGCCACGGTCGATGCCGTGATCAGCTCGATGGCCTTCCATTGGTTCCCCGACAAGCCCGGCGCACTGCACGAAATGGGCGCGCGCCTTCGCCCGGGTGGCGTGCTCGGAATCCTCTGCTCCGGCCGCGGCGGCGAGATGGCATTCCAGGACATCCTGCGCGCGATCGATCCCCCCGTGCCTCCGGCCTGGTTGACCGCCTGGGACACCGTCCAGCGCGGCATCGACGAGATGGAGGTCTACATCGCGGGTGCCGGTCTCCAGGCCGTCGACATCTGGATGGAGACGCGCACGCGCCGAACCCCGGTCGATGCCTACCTGGAGCGCATCCGTGTGGTCGCCGGCCATCTGTCGGCGGGTATCCCCACCGAGGAACTCGATGCCCTCAACGCGCGCCTGCTGGCGGCGACCTCCGCCGCCGCCGGCCCCGAGGGCTTCGAGTACACCTTCGCCAAACTTTTCGCGGTCGCCCGTCGACCCGCGTGAGGCTCAGACGGCGAGCGCGATCAGCGCGGCGTACCCCACGACATAACCAAGCGTGAGGCCGAACAGCACCGCCCGGGGGGTGTCGCGCACGGTGAAGTCGCTGGTCTTCAGGAAGACGATCTTGATCACGTCACCCGTCAGCATCAGCGAAGCGAACAGCACCAGATGCCCGTCGGTTCCGGCGTGCACCAAGAGCGCGGTGAGCATTGCAAGGTGGCCGAGGTTGTTGAGGATCACAAAGACCATCGCGACGATCTCGCGGTTCACGAGCCGATCGACGATTGCCGCCAGTAGGCCCAGGCACAGCACACCGAGGATCGCGATCTGGGCCACGCGACCGGTGCCGAAGTCGGGTGATCCGCCCCCGACACGTACGAGCGCGTCGATACCGACCCCCCAAGCGACGACCTTGACGGCGGTCTCCAACCACGCGAGCGCAGGCCAGGGGGCGACGTGCCATGCGGGGCGAGAAGTTGTCATGGTGACATCGTGACGAAACCCGACGCGCGGCGCATGGGGACCCTCCCCACCTTTCCCGACGATCTGGTCGGCGTCTTGGCGACGGCCGACGCGACGGGCCCCACGGCCATCCCGGTCAGTGCCCTGTGGCGCGCCGACGATCACCGCATCCTGCTCGCCCTCGCGCCCGGCCGCCGCAGCCTCGCGCGGCTTCGCGAACAGCCCGCCGTCGCGCTTGCCCTCGTCGCCGAGGGGTTCTCGGTGACGGCGCACGGTGAGGCGCGGGTGATCGCCGAGCCCCTCATCGGCGCGGAGTTCGTCGTCGCTGTCGAGCTACGCGTCGCCGACGTCAGCGACACCCTCGGAGTACGGACCCTCGTCCACGCCGGCATCCGCTGGGGCTGGCGCGACGAGAGCTCGGCCGAACGGCACGCTCAGGTCCGCGCCGCCCTGGCCTCGCTGGCAAACGCGTCGTCGGGAAACAGCACGAGCTGACCGTCTCCCGACAGACCCGACGCGCCGACGCCCAGCAGGCGCACGGCATCGGGCCGACGGGTCAGGGCGTCATCGAGCAGACGCCGGGCAATGCGCCAAATCGTCCCTGGATCAGCGGTCGGCGCCGCGAGCGTCTGTGATCGTGTGATCGTGGTGAAGTCGGCGTAGCGCAGCTTCACCACCACGGTGCGGGCGTAGCGCTCGCGACGGCCGAGGGTCGCGGCCACCTCACGCGCCATCTGGAAACCGTGGGTCTCCAGCTCGAGGCGATCGGTGATGTCCCGCGCGAAGGTGTTCTCCATCGAGATCGAGACGCGCTCGGCGGGCTCGGTATCGACGCACCGCGGATCGATGCCGTTCGCGCGGGCGACAAGCAGCGCGCCCATCTGGCCGGGAAGCACCGCGAGCCGCTGCGCGGGATCAAGCGCCGCCAGCTCGCCGATGGTGTGGATGCCGACGCCGCTCAGGCGCTCGACGGTGCGCGGCCCGGCCCCGGGAAGATCGCGGAGCGCGAGCGGGGCCAGAAACGCTGCCTCATGCCCTGAGGGCACAACCACCAGCCCGCCGGGCTTGTCGCGGTCGGAGGCGATCTTCGCCACGACCTTGCAGGTGGCGACGCCCAACGAGCACGACAGCCGCACACGCTCGGCAACGGCGGCCTGCACGGCACGCGCCCGTCCGACCGGGTCATCATCGCCGAGGTCGAGATACCCCTCGTCGATCCCGACGGTTTCGGTCTCGGGCACCAACTCGCGCACGACGTCCCAGACCCGCGCTGACCACGCCTGGTACTCGGCGATATCCGGGCGCACGAAGACGACCTCGGGGCAGCGCCGACGGGCTTCGGATGAGCTCATCGCCGAGCGGATGCCAAAACGTCGGGCGGCGTAGTTCGCCGTCGCGACGACCCCGCGGCCCGATGGGTCACCCCCGACGACGATGGGCCGGCCCCACAGCTCGGGCCGACGGTGCATCTCGACGGCGGCGAAAAACGCGTCGAGGTCGAGGTGGGCGATCATCGGTCACTAGGCTAAGCCGCATGTCGACGCGCGCCAACAAGCAGCTCGTGATGAGGGTCTTCGACACCCTGTTCAACGACGGGGCGTTGAAGCAGGTCGAAAAGCTCGTCGACCCGACCGTTCTCGGTAAGCCGATGGGTGGCCGCGGCCCTCACGAGACCATCGTGGTGATCGAGAACCTGCGCCGAGCATTTCCCGATCTGTCCTTTGACGTCGAGGAGCTGGTCGCCGAGGGCGATCGCGTCGTCGCACGGTGGACGATGACCGGCACGCACTTCGGGCCCCTTTTCGCGATCGCCGCCACTGGGCGCGGGGTGGCCGTTCGCGGCATCACGATCTTCCGGATCAACGATGGCCGCTGGGCCGAGACGTGGGGTAGCTGGGATATGCCCCACATGCTCAGCCAACTCGGCCATCCGATTCCTGGGCTAGCCGTCGGCGAGCCACCCGCGTAGGGCATCGACCTGGGCCACGGTGATCTCGTGCCCCACCCCGGGCTCGAGGCGCGCGTCGACCAGCGCCCCCGCCTCTTCGTAAGAGGTGATCCCGGCGGCGAACGTCGCGGTCGGGTGCATCGGGTCGGCGTCGCCGGCGGTGATGAACATCCGGCGCCCGGTGAGGCCGCCGCGGTCGCGTAGTTCGGCGGGGAGCGGGTAGGCCGACGAGAACAGCGCCGCGCCGGAGACGACATCCGGCCGCGCAGCGAGCAGCGCCCCGGCCATCATGCCGCCGTTGCTGAACCCCACCGCGACCACGGGTTCCTTCACGCCGTAGTGCGTCAGCGCGACATCGAGCCAGGCCGAGAGATCGTCGAGGTGCCCCTGGGTGTTCTCGACCACCGGGATCCCGATGCCCCGGTTCGTGAACCACGCCCATCCCGGAGGTTGGACCTCCGGACCACGTGGCGCGAGGTACCCCACTCCGGCCCCGAGGGCATGGGCGATGCCGACGAGGTCTCGCTCCGAGCCACCGCGGCCGTGCAGCAACAGAAGCGTCGACTCGTTCTTCTCGGCGCGGCGCCGCACGTGGAGGAATGCGTCAATGGGTTTCACGCCAGGCCTTTGGTTGAACGTTTGCGTGAGAACAGCGAGGACAGAGTCTGATCGCGCGGATAGCCCGACGAGCGATGAATCTCCCGATGATCCCACGAGGGCGAGAGGCGTTCGGGCTCAGGTCGACCCCGTCCGTGATCGGCCGACACGCGAGGAGTGGGTCAGACGATTGGCCACGCGCGAACCTTTCGAGGTTCCGGCGGCTCGGCGGATCTCATCCGGGCCGAGCCCGACGCTCGGTGACTTCTCAGTCCGGCTCAGATGCGGCGACCTCAGCCATCACGGCCTCAGCGATGCGCAGGCCGTTCCACGAGGCCGGGAAGCCCGCGAATCCGGTGACCGCGATGATCGCCTCGCGGATCTCGTCGGGGGTGAGGCCGGCGCGCAGGGCGCCGCGCACGTGCCAGGCGAGCTGTGGTTCGGCCCGAATCGCCGCGGTCACCGCGACGGCCACAAGGGCCCGGTCCCGCAGACCCAAACCCGGGCGACTCCAGAGCTCGCCGAACGCGAACCCCTCGGTGAGGTCGGCGAGGTCGGGCGACACCTCGCGCCATTCATCGGGCACCCCCGGCCCAAAGTAGCGTTCGGCAAGAGCCTTGCCGCGGGCCTGGCGACCATCGGTCATCGGGACGCCTGCGAACCGATCGACACGAGTGGCGGCAGGACCGCCTCGACCTCGGCGCGGCGCGGCTCGAGCCAGCGCGGGATGCGCAGGGCCGTTCCCAGCTCGGTCTGGTCCTCGTCGATGGCGAAGCCGGGTCCATCGGTCGCGACCTCCAGGAGCACTCCACCCGGCTCGCGGAAGTAGATCGACGTGAAGTAGTCGCGATCCATCACCGGGCTGCTCGCAACACCGAGCGCCGTGAGCTCTGCAAGGTGCGCTCGCTGTGAGGCGGCTTCGGGCGTGCGCCACGCCACGTGGTGAACGGTGCCGGCTCCGATCCGCGCCGCGCCACTGTCCGGGAATGCGGTCACCACAACCCGACCCCCGAGAGCTTGCGTACCGGCCAACTGGTTTTCGGAGACCCGGGCCAGACCCAGCGTCCGCTCGAGGAAGTCGACCGTCGGTGCGGCGTCACGCACGTTGAGGGTGACGCCATGGATTCCCTGGATCGCCATCCCCGCCGGGACCGCTGGGTGGTGCGCAGAGGGCGCGCGCACGTCGTCGGTCTCGACGAGCTCGATGCTCATTCCATCGGGATCCGAAACCGCGAGACCACCTTCGGCTGCGTTGCTCACGCCCATCCCGTTCTCGCAGAGGCGGTCGCGCCAGGCATCGAGGCTTCCCATCGGCACGGCCAGCGCGACGCGGTCCACGACGCCGGTCCCCGGGACGCCGCGGCGGATTCCTGGGATCGGGAAGAAGGTGAGGATCGTGCCCGGGCTTCCCCGCCCGTCGCCGTAGTACAGGTGGTACGTGCCCGGGTCGTCGAAGTTGACCGTGGTCTTCACGAGCCGAAGCCCGAGCACGCCCTCATAGAACGCCCGATTGCGCTGAGGGTCGCCCGCCATGGCGGTCACGTGATGGATGCCTGCCGTCGGCTGCATGTCGTCTTTCCTGTCTTTGCCTATCAGCGCGTACAGTGCTTGCTAACGCAAGGACTTTAGTTGACGACGCAACGATCATCAAGCGCAGACGATTCCCTCACCGACGTCGAGCTCGGAGCATGGCGCGGAATGCTGAGCGCCCATGCCCGGCTGGTACGCGATCTCGACGCCGAGCTGCAGCAGGCCGAAGGGATCACGCTCTCGAGCTACGAGGTGCTCATGCTGGTCGCCGAAGCCCCCGACGGTCGACGGCGCATCAGCGATTTGTCGAGCGCAACCCTGCTCTCGCTGTCGGGCGTGAGCCGTCTCGTCGATCGCCTGGTTCGCGAAGACCTACTCGCCAAAGAGCGCTGCGACGATGACCGCCGCGGCTGGTTCGCCCAGATCACCCCCGCGGGTCGCGCACGATTGGAAAGTGCACGTGGCGTCCACAGAGCGGGGGTCCGGCGCAGATTCCTGACCGCGTTCTCGGCCGAAGAGCTACGCCAGATGGATGGCTTCTGGACGCGGCTGGAGCAACCCACCGGCTGAGACGCACGTCGCCGACGGCAACTCTTCAGGCGTTGCGGACGCTGCCTCAGAGAGACGCGATGGGGAGCGCATGGATACCCTCGATCAGAGCGAAAGCTCGGGGGCCCGTATGAAGAACCACCCCCGCCACGAAGCGATCTCCGAGTTGTTCACGTAGCCACACGAGGTGCCGGGCAGAGGCCCGATCCGGCGCCGATGTCGCTTTGATCTCGATGCCGACAATCCGGCCATCGGGCCTCGGCGATCAGATCCACCTCATGACGGCCGTTGGCATCGCGCAAGTGCCACAGCGACGGCCGGACCTCCGAGACTTCCTGCTCGGGACGAAGCTGGGCGACGACGAACGTTTCGATAAGACGTCCGAGGAGATCACCGTCGCGAAATACCGCGAGGCGATCAACCCGATCAAAGCGGAAGAAGGGCCGGGTCCGCGACGAACCGCTTCGGCATACGGGTGAGCCGAAGCAGCCGATTGCCGCTCCACGCGGGCAGCTATTGGGTGACCATCAAGAGATCGAGCAACCCGTCGTAGGCCAACCCGGATGCTCGCGTGATCCCGGCGGCGTCGTAGAGGGTCTTGTGGTCGACGACACCTGCCGTGTGGGACGCGATGGCCTGCAGATAGCGACGTAGCCGCCGGGGATCCCGCTCAGTGCCTGTTTCCGACGCGTCGCGACTCACGAGCTGATCGATGTATCCCTCGAGCCAGCGGCGCCGGCCGAATCGGAGGAAGCGAAAACTGCTCCGGGGAAACCGCCGCCCAGTGCGAGGTCGACGTAGCCAGCGAGGTCGGGCGCGGGGGCGGGGATACCGACCATCCGAATGTCTGCGTCGAAGAGGAGGTCGAAGAACGATGGTGCGCCGATCTTGCCGAGCAGTTCCCGCCCGCAGAGACCCCATTGGGTTGCGCACGACGCGTCCCGTAGCGGGCCAACCGGCGGCCAAGGCGTCGGATCGCGCGGCGCCGGTGAGCAGGAACCCATCGGATCGAGGATCGTCATCGACGAGCCGCTTGACGGCAGAGAGGACATCCGGGACGGCCTGCCACTCGTCGATGAGCACCGGACCCTCGAGATCGGCGAGAACCGAATCGGGATCAGCCGCTACGGCGAGTGCCTCGGCTCGGCGATCGAGTCGGATGACGGACGCTGCATGCCGCCGGCAGGTCGTTGTCTTACCTGTGGCCCGAGGGCCGATGACAAGGACGGCGGTAGTTCTCGCAGAAGATCGTCGAGCAGGCCATTGAGCGAACGGGGGAACGTAGGTGGTGGGGCTCATTGGGCGACAACAGCGCTCTCCAACACGCTTGAGTATCGATATCGCACGCCTACCAGTACTGATATCCAACGTCTTTCAGTAGTGATAGCGCACACTTCTTGCCCGCGGGCGGCCCGGCTATACCCGCCAGTCATGGTCGCCGAGGGCCGCAAACGCGTACGGCTGAGGCGCGACATGGGGATTCTTCACCGCCTGGCGACGCATACCCGGCCGGCCGGCGGTCGCCCGGTGGACCCGTGGCCGCGGCGGAGCCGCGCCCGTACGCGCCAGCATCTCGGACAACGTTTCGTACGCGGTGCGCCCGTCGATGAAGCGTTGGATCGCGCCGGGGTCGCCGGGGCAGGCGTCGGGATGGTTGCCGCGTGCGTGCTGCCGCCAAGCGGCGTGAAGCTCGGCGTGGGTCAGTGGAGCTTCGGAAAGCCCCAGGATTCGCATGGCGTGGGCAATGTGCATACCGTCGAGGATGCGCCCGTTACGCATGGCGCGGACCGTCCTCGCGGCCAGCCCGGACGAACGGCTCCGACCACCCACCACCCCCCCCGGGCGGGGGTTAAACGACCGTGCGAGCCACCTCTTCGAGGGTCGTCTCTCCGGCCATGACCTTCTTGAGGGCATCCTCACGTAGCGTGCGCATGCCGTTGAGGCGCGCCTGGCGACGGACGTCTTCTGACGATGCCCGCGCAACGACCAGGCGCTCGATCGACTCGTCCATCTGGAGCATTTCGTAGACGCCGACACGGCCCGAGTAGCCGCTCTCGCCGCACCGCTCGCACCCGACAGCACGGGGCACGATCACCGGATCGGTCAGCGACTCCGGGAGGTCGTCGTCACCGAACATCTCGCGCACGATCGCCAGCGGCATCTCCTCCCGCTCACGGCAGTGCGGGCAGACCCTGCGCGCAAGGCGCTGCGCCAGCACGCCGAGGATCGCACTCGCCGAAAGGAACGGTTCGATGCCCATCTCGGTCAATCGAGTGACCGCCGACGATGCATCGTTGGTGTGAAGGGTCGCGAGCACCATGTGCCCGGTCAGCGCCGCCTCCATCGAGATCCGGGCCGTCTCCTGGTCGCGGATCTCGCCGATCATCACGACGTCAGGGTCGCTGCGCAGGATCGCCCGCAGGCCGGCGGCGAAGGTGAGGCCCGCCTTCGGGTTCACCTGCACCTGGTTGACGCCGGCCAGCCGGTACTCGACCGGGTCCTCGACCGTGATGATCTTGCGGTGGCCCGTGTTGAGCTGATTGAGCGTCCCGTAGAGAGTGGTCGACTTACCCGAGCCGGTCGGGCCGGTGACGAGCACCGCGCCGTACGGCTTGCGGTAGCACTGTTGCCAGAGGTCCAGGGTGTCGAGGTCGAACCCGAGATCGCTCAGCTCGAGCACCACGTTGCTGCGGTCGAGAATGCGGATCACGATGCTTTCGCCATACACCGTCGGAAGGCTCGCGACGCGGAGGTCGAGGTGACGGCCACCGATGTTCAGGCCGATGCGGCCATCCTGCGGCTTGCGCCGTTCGGCGATGTCCATCTCGGCCATCACCTTGATGCGACTGGTGACACCGCGGGCCAACTTCAATGGCACCGACGCCACGTTGCGCAACACGCCGTCAACGCGATAGCGAACGACCAGCTCGTTCGACTGCGGCTCGAAGTGGATGTCCGACGCACGCTCGTCGACGGCCCGCACGATCACCGAGTTGACCAGCCGCACGACGGGGGCCTCGTCACCGGCGCCACGGATGTCGCCCGGCGCGGCGCTCGGGCCGACCTCGTCATCGACCTCCTCGACGAGATCGGCGACAAACTCGTCCATCTCCGACTGGCGGTTGATGAGGGCCGCGACTTCCTCGGGCAGCACGAGAACCGGGTCGATTTCGTAGCCCGAGAGCATCCGCAGATCGTCAATCGCGAGAATGTTCGACGGGTCGACCATCGCGACCTGAAGCCGGTTCTCGCTGGTGATGCGCAGCGCGACCGCGCCGTAGCGCTTCTGGCTGCGCGGGTCGATGAGGTCGGCGACCGCGGGGTCGGGGCTCGCAAGCTCAGCCCGCTTGACCCGCAGGCGCTGTGACAGGGCGTTGGCGAACTGCTCGGAGCTGACCTTGTTGGCCCGCAGCAGAACCTCGCCCAGCCGGTCTCCCGTCTTCGCCTGTTCGGCCAGGGCCCAGGCGAGGTCATCCTGAGACAGCGCGCCCATGCGTACGAGCAGGTCGCCGATCCGCGGCTGGGACGGCTGTTCGGCCCCCGTGGGAGGCGACTTCTGCAGTGCGGGGCGAGCGGTGGCCATGCGGCTCCGGGCCGAGGTGAAACGAAGCAGTCAAAGAGCCATCGACATCGGCGCGCGGCCCTTGAGCGCGATCGGCATGGAATGCGTTACCCTTGGTGGACTGAGTCGCGCTGGCGAACCTGTTGGCGTGCCCGAAACAGACCCGAGGGAGCAGTTTGGCGACCAAGCAGAAGGAAGAGGCGATCGAGGTGGAGGGTGAGGTCACCGAGGCCCTGCCGAACACCATGTTCCGCGTCGTACTCGACAACGACCATGAAGTGCTGGCCCATATGGCCGGTCGCATGCGCCGCTACCGCATCCGGATCAACCCGGGCGACCGCGTGCGTGTCGAGCTTTCACCGTACGACCTCACCCGCGGACGGATCGTCTACCGCGAGAAGTAGAGGTTCCGACGCCCGAGCGGGCGTCGCCTAATAGAGCGCTTGCGCGAGGCGTTTGCGGAAGCGCACCGTCAGGGGATGGTGTTCGCCGAGTTCGGCGAATGCCCCGACCATTATCGCCCTGACCCGATCGCGTAGCTCCGGCTCGACGACCCGAACCGCATCGACCAGATGCGTGAAGGCCTGCTCGGGCCGGCCGGCGTCGAGCGCGTCAAGACCCGCGATCACGTCGGGCTGGTCGACCGTGCCGAGTCGGGCCCGCGCGAGGATCGCCGCAGCCTCGGCGTCGAAGGCAACCGGCTCGAGAAGCTCGGTCAGTGCGTCGAGCGGGGTGTCGGCTCCCCACAACCGGACCAACGCGACGCGCGCCCCGGCATGGCCAGGGTCGGCCGCGATCGCCTCACGCAGCGCCGACTCGGATCCGTCGGCGACGAGGCGATCGACCGGTGACGGCACGAGCCGGGTGACGAACGCGTCGATCATGGCCGCGGGCTGCATTCCGGCAAACTCGGCGACGGATGCGCCATCGCGGAACGCCTTCACCAACGGAATGCTCATCACGCGGTGGGCCTGCGCGAGCGACGGGTTCGTGTCGATGTCGACTTTGGCGAGCAGAACCTCACCCGCATGGCGCTCGATGGCCGCCTCGAGGACCGGCGCGAGCTGGCGGCACGGGCCGCACCAGGCCGCCCAGAAATCGACGACAACCGGAAGTTCGTGCGAACGCTCGAGCACGTCCTGCGCGAAGGTCGCATCGGTTACATCCACCGCCACTCTCCGATTTCGTCAGCCGTCAGTAGACCCAACGGTAGCGAAGCCGGGACGCGAGGCACCAGAGTTCAGTCGTCGCCCTCCGGCGGCTGACAGACCGCACACGGCCACCAGTGCTGTGCGAGGTAGCGCCACGGGCCGTGGATCACCGATCGCACGCCGGGCTCGCCGCGGTGCATGACCTCTCCGCAGTCAAGGCGGTGGTAGTGCCCCCAGCGACCGTCGCTGGTCAGCGAAACGATCCCTTCGCGGGTGGCGTCTCGGGTGCGGGGCGCAAACTTCGTCGTGCTCATCAGGCGAACGTCGGTCGACGCGCACCTCGACGTGAGCGATGGGGTCACCGCGGGGCCCCGCGGAGATCCGCCGAGGCCCCGCAGACCTGAGGTCTACTTACCCGGCGTGTAGCGAACGAGCGTCGCGCGGCCGCCGAGGCCATCGGTGTGAACGCTCAGCAGCGGGCCAACCCCGCGTGCGTAGAACTTGAGTTCCTGGACCTTCGGCTCGGTCGGCACCAGATCGCGCGTCATCAAGACGTCGCGGTCGAAGAAGCCGAAGGGCACCTGGACGTGCTCTTGGCCGACGGTGATGACCGCGGCCTTGTCCTCGGCCTTACCCGCGTAGTACTCCTGGCGGTAGGAGAGCCCCGCCGTGGGATTCGCCGGCATCGCGACGCCGGCCTGTGCTCCATCGACCCCCGCCTCGAATGAGCCCGCCCGGCTTACGAGCCGGCCGTTTTCGTAGTTCCGGACGGCCTCGCCGAGATACCAGACGTTTCCGAGCTTGTCCTGGGCGTACCAGTCGTCGGTGATCTCGACCGGTCGCCCCTTCTCCGTGACGATGTCGCGGATCACACGCGCGGTCACGCCGTTCGCGATGACCTTGGTCTGCGGGGTGACCGTGATGACGACCTTCTGGCGGGCGCCGCTGGTGTCGGTCTCGCGGTAGACCCACCTGCTGCCGGGCGTCATCGGCCAGTAGGGGTTGTTGATGTTGATGGTGAAGTCGGCCGGGTTCAGCGTCACCGGCTCGCTTCCTTGAGGAAGACCACGGTTCGTGGGGTCGACCTGATTCGCGGTCAACGGCGACGCCAACAGCATGCTCGCGCCACCCGCGGCAACCGCGCACGCGGCGGCGGTCGCGGCGATTCCGATGACATGGCGTTTTCTCATGGCGCTCTCCTTCGTTTACCGGTCGGTTGGCCTGGCCGGGCGGGCCGGCCACCGCCATTGTCCGCCGCGTTGGATGAGGAGAACCTGAGAGCCCACGGCGGTTCGGTACGCTGATCGCATGGCTGAGAGAAGTTACGAGTACATCTTCACGATGCACCGCCTGCAGAAGGTGCACCCACCCGACAAGATCGTCCTGAAGGATATCTCGCTGTCGTTCTTCCCGGGCGCCAAGATCGGGGTCTTGGGCGCCAATGGCTCGGGCAAGAGTTCGCTGCTTCGCATCATGGCGCAGCTCGATACGACCTTCTCGGGCCATGCGCAGCTCGCGCCGGGGGCGACCGTGGGCTTCCTGCCCCAAGAGCCCGAACTCGACGAGACCACGGACGTCCGTGGCAACGTCGAGGCGGGGATGGCCGGCGCGCTGGCCCTCGTCGCCCGTTTCGAGGCCATCGGGACGAAACTCGGCGAGGACATCACTGCCGAGGAAATGGAAGCTCTGCTGGAGGAGTACCAGCAGGTCCAGGACGAAATCGAGCGCCAGAACGCCTGGGATCTCGAACGCACGCTCGATGTCGCCATGGACGCCCTGCGGGTACCTCCGGGGGACGCCGACGTCACGACGCTCTCGGGCGGTGAGCGCCGACGCGTTGCGCTGTGCCGCCTGCTGTTGTCATCGCCCGATCTGCTGCTGCTCGACGAGCCCACCAACCACCTCGACGCCGAGTCGGTCGGTTGGCTCGAACGGTTCCTTGCCGAGTACGCGGGCACCGTGGTGGCGGTGACCCACGATCGATACTTCCTCGACAACGTCGCCGAGTGGATTCTCGAACTCGACCGCGGCTCGGGGATTCCCTGGAAGGGTAACTACTCGTTGTGGCTCGAGCAGAAGGGTCAGCGGCTCGCCAGCGAGGAGAAGACGGAAAGTGCCCGCCAGCGCGCGCTGGCTCGAGAACTCGAGTGGGTGCGCCAAAGCCCAAAGGCGCGCCAGTCAAAGAGCAAGGCGCGCCTTTCCAGCTACCAGCGACTCGTCGAGGAGGAAACCTCCGAGCGTGTGCGCAGCGCCGAGATCCGCATCCCGGCCGCCGTCCGTCTCGGGGATCTCGTCGTCGAAGCGGCGGGCCTGCGCAAGGGCTACGGAGATCGCGTCTTGATCGACGACCTGTCGTTCGCCCTTCCGCCGGGGGGGATCGTCGGCGTGATCGGGCCGAACGGGGCCGGCAAGACCACCCTTTTCCGGATGATCGCCGGCCAGGAGACCCCCGACGCCGGATCGCTGCGCGTCGGCGACACCGTGCAGGTGGCCTATGTCGATCAGTCACGCGATGCTCTGACCGGCGACGCAACCGTCTGGAAGGAGATCTCCGGCGGGCAGGACATCATCGTCCTCGGAGGACGCGAGGAGATCGCCTCACGGGCCTACGTGTCGTCGTTCAACTTCCGCGGCGCGGATCAGCAGAAGCCTGTGGGTCAACTCTCAGGAGGTGAGCGCAACCGGGTGCACCTGGCGAAGCTGCTTGCAGGCGGCGGCAACCTGCTGCTGCTCGATGAGCCCACCAACGACCTCGACGTCGACACGCTGCGGGCGCTCGAAGAGGCCCTTGCGAGCTTCTCGGGCTGCGTGATGATCACGAGCCACGATCGCTGGTTCATCGATCGTCTCGCGACGCACATTCTCGCCTTCGAGGGAGACAGCCAGGTCACATGGTTCGAGGGTAACTATGGCGATTACGAGGAATACCGCAGGCGTACGCTCGGGGCAGAGGGCGCGCAACCGCACCGCATCACCTATCGGAGGCTGAAGACTCCCTCGTAGGGGCGTGCGCCGATAGGTTCAGGCGACTTACGCTCCTGGCCGTCCGTGGCCTCTCGCCCTGCCCGTCCGAGGGGCTGCGACCCCCCGGGAGGCGGTGGGAACGTCGGCCACTCGCGCGCACTATCTGCTGTGCGCACCGACGGGCTTTCCCTTCGCCGCCGGTTGTCGGGCGCATGGATGCGACCTAAGTGAGGATCTACGTGAGCGCAGCACATCGGCCCCGCACCGCCCGGATCATGCGACGCGTCATTCCCGTGGCCCTTGGCGCACTCGCGATCACCGCGGCCCCGGCCCTTGCCGAAGTCGATCCGAACGCACCGATCGAATGCACGACCCCGAGCATGACCGGCTACGCGGCCTACTGCTACACCGACATCATGATCCAGAAGACGGCTCCGAAGGCGACCTACGCGCCGGGTGAGACGATTCAGTGGACAATCATCGTCAGCAACGAGGGCCAGACCCCGATCCCCGTCGGCCACGTCACGGTCGTCGACCCGACCCTCACCGATCTGCACCTGGTCTCGGCGCCCGCCGACGGGTATCTGCGCTCCAAGCAGCAGATGATCTTCCAGGCGACGACCCCGGTCACGGCCGGCATGTGCGGCGAGAACACCCGTCGCACCGAGGTCGGCCTCCCGACGAAGATCTACGGCCCCGACGACCGTGACGTCGCGAACGATCGCGGAGATGCGACGTTCACCGTGGTCTGCACCCCGCCTCTCCCGCCGGCGCCCCCCGATGTGACGGCCCCTCCCGCGCCCCCGGCTCGGGCGCCGGCTCCGGCGGCGGTCGCCCCGGTGATCCGATCGACCGCGCCCGTGTGTCCCTCGGTGACCCTCGGAGCCCAGGTCCGTGTGTCGAAGCCCATGATCGCCGGACAGGTGACCCGCGTCACGCTCACCGCCCGCAACGTCAGCGCCGCAAACACGGCTTCTGCGGCCGTCCTGACATACCGGCTGCCCAGCGGTATGTCGCTCGCGGCGCGCCCGGTCGGCAGTTCCCTGCGCCGCGGCGTGCTGACGATGAATCTCGGTTCCCTCGCGCCTTCCTCACGGCGCGCCGTCGCGCTGAAGGTGCGTGTCGACCGGTCGAGCTCGGGCATTCGCATGCACCGCGCCGGGATCAGCTCGCGGTGTAGCGCGGCCATCGCCGCCACCGCACGCACCCGCATCACGCAGGTCGGCCCCCAGGTGCGCCCCGCCGTCGCGGGCTGATCTTCCCCCACGGCAGACTGACGCGGTTCGCACGTGAGCCGGGCTCCCCGAAGGCAGCCCGGCTCACGACGTTTTGGGCCGCTGCCCCGGCGACGAAGGCCTCCGGTACGCTGCAGGGCCGGACACCGAAGATCGACGAGCAGGAGACACCGTGACAGGCACGACCGACCCGTTTGGCGCCCGCGACACTCTCGAGGTCGGCGACGCCCGCTACGCCTACTACCGCCTGAGCGCGTTGGGGATCGACCTCGACCGCCTGCCGTACACGGTGAAGGTGCTTCTCGAGAACGTCCTTCGCAACTGTGGCCGTGGTTTCGTCACCGAGGATGACGTGCGGGCCCTTGCGGCGTGGACGCCGCGTTCGGGCAGCGCCGCCGAGGTGCCGTTCCTGCCGGCGCGCGTCGTTCTCCAAGACTTCACGGGCGTGCCCTGCGTCGTCGACCTCGCCGCGATGCGCGATGCGATGACCGCCATGGGCGGCGATCCTAACCGCATCAACCCGCTCGTGCCCGCCGACATGGTCATCGACCACTCGGTGCAGGTCGACAAGTTCGGCGACGAGAATGCATTCGCCGCCAACGTCGAGGTGGAGTACGCCCGCAACGGTGAGCGCTACCAACTGCTGCGCTGGGCCCAGCAGGCCTTCGACGACTTCCGGGTCGTTCCGCCGGGCAACGGTATCGTGCACCAGGTCAACCTCGAGTTCCTCGCGCCCGTGGTGCAGGCCCGCGAGATCGACGGAGTGCTGACGGCCTACCCCGACACGCTCGTCGGCACCGACTCGCACACGACGATGATCAACGGCATCGGCGTGCTCGGCTTCGGCGTCGGCGGCATCGAAGCCGAAGCCGTGCTGCTCGGCCAGCCGCTCAGCCAGCCGACGCCCGTCATCGTCGGCCTGAAGCTGACCGGAGCCCTGCCCGCCGGCGCGACCGCCACCGACCTCGTGCTCACCGTGACCGAGCTGCTTCGCGGCCATGGCGTCGTCGCCAAGTTCGTCGAGGTCTACGGGCCGGGCCTGTCCTCGATGTCGCTGGCCGACCGGGCCACCATCAGCAACATGGCGCCCGAGTTCGGCGCCACTGGCGGGATGTTCCCGATCGACTCGGAAACCCTGAACTACATGCGTATCACCGGGCGCTCCGAAGAGACCATCGCGCGTACCGAGGCCTACGCCAAGGCCCAGGGCATGTTCCGCACCGATGCCACCCCCGACCCCGAGTTCGACGAGTACGTCGAACTCGATATGTCGACGGTGGTGCCGTCGCTGGCCGGTCCACGGCGCCCGCAGGACCGCGTTCCTCTCACGGGCATCGCCGACGGTTTCCGGACCAACTACCCGGAGGGGTTGTCGGCCAATGGCGACGGCCCCCACTACGCATCGGTGCAGGTCACCGACGGTGGCGAGAGTTTCCCGTTCGCCAGTGGTTCGGTCGCGATCGCCGCGATCACGAGCTGCACCAACACATCGAATCCCTCGGTGATGATCGGGGCGGGTCTTGTCGCCAAGAAGGCCGTCGCCAAAGGCCTTACCACGCCGCCATGGGTCAAAACCAGCCTGGCCCCCGGCTCGCGAGCCGTGACGGGCTACCTCGAGAAGGCGGGCCTTCAGGCTGACCTCGACGCACTGGGCTTCGATCTCGTGGGCTACGGATGCACCACGTGCATCGGGAACTCCGGCCCCCTGGCCGAACCGATCGCCAAGGCGATCGAAGACAACGGTCTTGTCGCCGCCGCGGTGCTGTCGGGCAACCGCAACTTCGAGGGCCGCGTCCACGCCTCCGTGCGGGCGGCGTACCTGGCCTCGCCGCCCCTTGTGGTCGCCTTCGCGCTGGCTGGCCGCGTCGACCTCGACCTGTCGACCGAGCCGCTGGGTGAGGGCTCCGACGGGCAGCCGGTCTACCTCGCCGATATTTGGCCGACGAAGGAAGAGATCGCCGAGGCGATGGGAATCTCGATCACCTCCTCGCTGTTCGCCGACAGCTACGCGACGGTGTTCGACGGTGACGAGCGCTGGCAGGCGCTGCCGGTGCCCGACGGCGCGACCTACGCGTGGGACGGCGACTCGACCTACGTGCAGAAGCCCCCGTTCTTCGAGAACCTCGCATCGGAGCCGAAGGCCGTCGCCGACATTGTCTCGGCCCGCGCGCTCTGCGTGCTCGCCGATTCGGTGACGACCGACCACATCTCCCCGGCGGGAAGCATCGCCAGCACCTCCCCGGCGGGTCGGTTCTTGCAGGAGCATGGAGTGAAGCCGAGCGACTTCAACAGCTACGGCTCACGGCGCGGCAACCACGAGGTGATGATGCGCGGCACGTTCGCGAACATCCGACTGCGCAACGCCCTGGCCGATGGCAAAGAGGGCAACTGGACCACCCACATGCCCTCCGGCGAGGTGACCAGCATCTACGACGCGGCGATGCGGTACCAGGACGAGGGTGTTCCGCTCGTCGTGCTTGCCGGCGCCGAGTACGGCACGGGATCGAGCCGCGACTGGGCCGCCAAGGGCACGCTGCTCTTGGGCGTGAGGGCCGTGATCGCAAAGTCGTTTGAGCGCATCCACCGCGGGAACCTCGTCGGCATGGGCGTGCTGCCGCTGCAGTTCCTGCCCGGTGAGGGGGCCGAGGAGTTGGGTCTGACCGGTCGCGAGGTGTTCTCGATCTCCAACCTCGCATCGCTGGCACCACGGCAGGACGTCACCGTGAGCTTTAAGCGCGAGGATGGTTCGACCGGGCAGTTCACGGCGCGTGCCCGGATCGACGGGCCGACGGAGCTGAACTACCTGCGCAACGGCGGCATTCTGCCGACCGTGCTGCGCCGCCTGCACGCCGAGAGCACGGCGTAGACGCTGACGACCGCCGCGCCCGAGCGGGTGCGGCGGTCGGACGTAGGATCAGGCCGGGGCGGGAACTTTGTCGGCCACGGGGATGAAGTCGAGTTCGGTGACGATCTCGATTGCCGCCGCCACAGAGCGGGCGTTGGGGCAGTGCGCGGCGTGGACTTTGTTGGCGCGCTCCGCCGCCGCGCGGTGTTCCTCAGCGGCCTTCAGCGTGTAGCGCACGACGATCTTGCGCAGGCGCAGCACGTTGTCGGGGTCGACGACGACCTCACCGGTCGCGTCGGCGACCAAGTCATCACCGGTGGCGGTGATACCCCGGGCCTTCAGCGTGCCGCCGAAGGTCCCGATCAGGCAGCCGGCGACCGAGGCGACGAGGTAGTCGAGCGTCCCGGGATGCTCCTCGATCGTCCCGGCGGGAAACCCGTAGTGATCGCCCTGCCATCCCGGAACACCGAACGTGACATCGGTACCGGTCATCTCCAGGTGCGCCTTTCTGATCGGCGCCTTTTCCCGCGTCAGATGCGCGCGGACCTCATGGACCGTCTCGTCTGTCATCTGAATCCCCTTTTCGGCGGTTGCTGACCGCGCGAGCCTATCCCGACGCGCCCGGCGATTCGACCGTCATTCCCAAAGCCCGTGCCGCGTCGGCCATGCGGTGGTCGTAGGTAACGAGAGCCGAAAGGTCCGACCCCAGGCTGATCGCCGCAGCAAGGTGGATGGCGTCGAGACTGCGAACACTCCAGGGCATGACGGCCCCCGCTGCGGCGAGCAATGCATCGTCAAGCGCGACAAAGCGCAGACCTTGCAGCGTCCGACGTGCACGATCGACCACCTCGGAACCACGCACACCGGCGGCACGTAACACCTCGGTCCGCGCCAGGGCGCATGAACCGATCGGACGTCGATCACTCAGATAGTCGAAGAGAGCGACGCTGTGGTCCTCGTCGAGCACCAGCTTGACGATCGCCGACGAGTCGAGGTAGCGCAGGGTTAGCGCTCGTCCGCTCGCAGCTCAGCGAGAATCTCACCGAGTGGCGTAGTACCCGAGGCCCGTGGCAACGGTGGACCCAGATCGGCGATGTGCCATTTGGCGCGCGAAATGCGACCTTCCGCCTCGAGCGCCGCGAGACCGGTCAGCTGCGGCTGCGGGACGAGTAGCGCGACGGGGCGTCCGCGATCGGTTACCTGGATCGTCTCTCCGGCCTCGGCGCGGCTGACGTACTCGCTGGCGTTTTGGCGAAGCTCTCGAATCCCGATCTGTCTCATGGGCTATTTGTAGCACTTTGCGTAGCCTCGGTCTACTCGCCCGCCGCGCCCATCGGAGAATCCTCGGCCTGACGCTGCTTCCTCCACTGCGACGGGGCGGTGCCGACGATCCGTCTGAACGCCCGACTGAAGGCGGCCTCGGAGCCGTAGCCCAGCTCGAAGCCGATCGTCGCGACCGACGCACTCGTTTCTGAGAGTCGCGTAGACGCCACCTGCATGCGCCAGCGAGCGAGGTACTGCATCGGGGCATCGTCGATCAGACGCACGAATCGGTCGTGCAGCGCCGACCTCGACAGCCCCACGCGAGCGCTGACTTCCTCGATCGTCCACGGGTGCCCGGGGTCGTCGTGCATCAACGTCAACGCTCCGCCGACGCAGTCGTCGCGCAGACCCGCCAGCCATCCGGTGGCGTCCTCGGGGAGCCGGTCGATGTAGCGGCGCACCGCGTCGACGAACATCATCTCGCTGAGGCGCTCGAGCACCGCCGCGCTTCCCGGCCGGCTCTCGGTCGACTCGCGTACCGCTTGGCGCACGGCCTGGATGCCCCAGCCCTCGGCACCCTCGGCCGGTACGTGGAAAAGGCGCGGCAACGTCGCGATGAGGGGGTTGAAGGGGCGGGCGTCACAGCCAAGGAACCCGCAGGCGATCACCGTCTGCGCAGCGTCGTCCGCCGACCCGCGAGAGAAGCGGCCCGTGCCGACGAACGACACGGGGATCGGCTTGTGTTCGTTCGCGGTCGCGATGTGCCACGCCGTGTCGGCCGGAGCGGGCGCGAGGCCCGGGGCGCTCGAGACGACATGCGGATCGCCGTGTGGGAAGACCACGACGTCACCCGGCGCCATGCGCACCGGCGCCTCGCCGACAACCGCTGCCCAGGCGTGACCACGTGTGACGACGTGGTACTCCATGACGTGCTCCGACCCGGGCATGACCGCCGCCGCGATGTCGCATGCCGCCGGAGCAGCGGCGGCCCACGACCCACCGGCACGGATGTCGTAGAAGACGGCTCCTCGTAGGCGAACGCTGCTGAGGACTCGCGACACCACATCGTGGGTTGCCATATCGACCCGCCCGATTCTCGATCAACCGAACCGGACACGCGAGCACGGGCGCTCACGATGCCGGATTCTCGATCAAGTCTCACCGACGTGCGCACGAGCGTCAATCGGCGGCGGCGAGCACGCTCCATCTCGACGTTGTTCAACGAAGGAGACCACGAGATGAGCACCACCCAGCCAACACCCGCACCACCCACCGAGACCCCACCCGCACCCGATCTGGCCGCCATCACGGCGCGCCAGCAGGCCGCCTGGTCGGCAGGCGACTTCGGCGTCCTCGGAACCACACTTCAGATCGTCGGTGAAACCCTCTGCGAGGCAGCCGACGTGTGCGCTGACGAGGCGGTGCTCGATGTCGCGGCCGGTAACGGCAACGCGTCGCTCGCCGCGGCGCGGCGGTGGGCGCACGTCACATCAAGCGACTACGTGCCCACGCTCCTCGACCAGGGCCGGGCCCGGGCCGCAGGCGACCGGCTGCCGATGACGTTCACGGTCGCCGACGCGCAGACGCTGCCGTTCGCCGATGACAGCTTCGATGTGGCTCTGTCCACGTTCGGGGTGATGTTCGCCGCCGACCAGGTCGCGGCCGCGTCGGAGCTTGTGCGGGTCGTCCGACCAGGCGGCCGCATCGGCCTGGCCAACTGGACTCCCGAGGGATTCATCGGTGACCTGTTCCGAACGGTGGCCGGGTTTGTCCCACCGCCTCTGGGAATCGCCTCACCGATGGCATGGGGAACCGAGCCAGGGATTATCGATCTGTTCGGGCGCAAAGCGGAAGACATCCGGTGCGAACGCGTCCACTTCGCGTTCCGCTATCGCTCGGCCGAGCACTTCATCGACACGTTCGGTACCTACTACGGCCCCATCGTGAAGGCGTTCGCCGCGCTCGATGCAGCCGACCAGAGTGCGCTGCACTCCGCGCTGATGGAACTGCTTGCCCGCCACAACCGCGCGGGAGACGCGGCGTTGGTCGTGCTCGCGGAATACCTCGAGGTCGTCGTCACCACCCGGTAGTTCAGCGGTGCATCCTGGGCCCGGCCGCCTGCAGAGGGGGCCGGGTCTCCCCAGGATCTCTAGCCGAACCGACCCGTGATGTAGTCGAGGGTGCGCTGGTCCTTCGGGGCCTGGAAGATCTGCTGCGTACCGTCGTACTCCGCCAGAACCCCGTAGCGACCGGCCTCGGACACCTTGACCGTGAAGAAGGCTGTTCGGTCGGAGACCCGGGCGGCCTGCTGCATGTTGTGGGTCACGATCACGATGGTGTACCGCTCGCGTAGCGTGCGCATCAGCTCTTCGATCGCGAGCGTGGAGATCGGGTCCAAAGCCGAGCAGGGCTCATCCATCAGAATGACCTCGGGCTCGACGGCGATTGCGCGGGCGATGCACAGGCGCTGTTGCTGGCCGCCGGAAAGCGCGAAGGCGTCGTCGTCGAGCTTGTCCTTTACCTCGTCCCACAGCACCGCCTCGCGAAGAACCTTCTCGATGCGCTCGCCCGTGGGCTTGATCCCGTTGACCTTCATGCCGAACGCAAGGTTCTCGCGAATCGACTTCGGGAACGGGTTCGGCTTTTGGAACACCATCCCGATCCGCCGACGCGCATCGACCGGATCGACCTCTGGGGCGTACATGTCCTCACCGTGAAAGCTGACGAGGCCGTCGACCGATGCCCCGGGAATCAGGTCGTTCATACGGTTGAGGCACCGCAGGAACGTCGATTTGCCGCAGCCGGAGGGGCCGATGAGGGCGGTGATCTCATTGCGGTAGATGTTCAACGAAACATCTTCCAGCGCCCGCGCGCGACCATAGTGGACGGTCACCTTCTCGCATCCGAAGACCACGGTCTTGCCGTCGGTCGTCACGGGCGCAATGTCGCTTGTCTCGGTTCGCAGCTCGGGTGTTTCCACGGAACGCGCGACCAGCCGATCGTCAGTAGTCGTTGCGGGGGAGTCTGCCATGGCCGTCCTTACCAGCGTCGGGTGAAACGGTTGCGGATGAGTATCGCGGTGAGATTCAGGAGTACCAGCGTGCCGATGAGAACGAGGATCCCCGCGGCCGCGAGCTGATGAAACTCTTCGCGCGTCTGCGTTGCCCAGTTAAAGATCTGAAGCGGCATCGCGAAGAGCGGCTGGTCGCCGGCATTGACCGGGTTGAGGCTCGGTATTGCCGTACCGAAGGTGATTCCTCCCACGACGATGAGCGGCGCCGCCTCTCCGATCGCCCGCGACATCGCGAGAATCGCACCGGTCATCATTCCGGGCAGGGCCGCCGGAAGCACTTGCTTACGCACCGCCTGCCAGCGTGTCGCGCCGAGGGCGACGGCACCCTGTTCGATCGAACTCGGTACCGCGCGAACGGCCTCGCGGCTGGCGATGATGATGATCGGCAAGACCAGAACGGCAAGTGTGAGACCACCGGCCAAGAGGGACTTCGACAGGCCGGCGATCGAGACGAACAGCGCCAGGCCGAGGACGCCGTAGATGATCGACGGTACCGCCGCGAGGTTCGAGATATTCACCTCGACCGCTGTGTTGATCGGCGGCCCGATCCTCGCCCAGCCGTATCCGATTCTCACCCACAGGCGCGCAAGCGCCAGACGGACGCCGGAGATCTCCCCGCGCTCGAGGCGGACGCGCAGGCTGCGTTCGCGTCGACGGGCAACGCCGACGAGCGCGTCACGCGAGAGGGGAGCAAACTTCTCGAGGTAGATCGCCGCGGCGAAGCCGAGGGGAATCGCCACGAACGCGGTAATCATCATCAGCACCAACGATCCACGTAGAGCGTTGGTGAATCCGGCAATCGACGGGTTCCGCTGCGAGGCCTTCTGCGTGAGAAAATCGGTACTCAGCGTTCCGGCGCCCTCGATGAGGATCGAGATGAATAGCCACGCGAGGAAGCCGAGGGCGATCACGACCGAGCCGAGCACCGCCGCGTGGAAGAGCGTATCGGCCGGCCGGCGATGCTTCGTCGCCAAGGGGCGGGGAGTCGCCTCGTCAGCGCGAGGCAGGGCGGTCGTGGTCATTGCGGCCTCACTGATAGACCGTGCGGTAGCGGCGCACCAGCGCGATGGCGCCGATGTTGATCAGAAGGGTCACCACGAAGAGCACGAGACCAATGGCGAAGACCGACTCGTACTGAACGCTGCCCCGCGCCGCCTCGCCCTTTGAGATCTGCACGATCGCGGACGTGATCGTCTGCATCCCCTCGCGCGGATCGCCGGTGAGAGCAGGTTGCGACCCGGCCGCAAGCGTGACGGCCATCGTCTCGCCGATCGCCCGCGACAAACCGAGGACGATCGCCGCCATGACCCCGGAGAGAGCCGCGGGAAACACCACCCTCGTGCAGACGATGCGCTTGGTCGAGCCCAAGCCGTAGGCACCCTCACGCATTGCCCTGGGCACTGCGCGGAAGGCGTCCTCGGAAAGGGATGCGATGAGCGGCACGATGAGAAGCCCGACGACGATCCCGGCCGAGAGAGCGTTGTAGATCCGGCCTTCGGGCAGGACGCCGAGGCCGCGAAGTGCGGGGGTCAGAGTGAACAGCGCGAAGAAGCCCAGCACGATGGTCGGCATGCCCGCGAGGAGCTCGAGAATCGGCTTGATGACCCGGCGCACCGGCTCCGAGGCGTACTCGGAGAGGTAAATCGCGGATCCGAGACCCAGCGGAACCGCGACGACCGCCGCGATCGCGGCGATGAGCAGCGACGCCGAGAGCAGCGGGAGCACCCCGAAGAGGTCCCCGTTGGGAAACCATTGCGTGCCGGTCAGGAACCCGGCAACGGAGGTGTTGTCCCAGAAACCCGCGCCCTCCTCGATGAGGGTGAAGATGATCCCGACCGTGATAAAGACGGAGATCGTCGCCGCCGCGCCGAGGAGCAGCATGCTGGCCTGCTCGGCGGGGCGAAAGCGACGGGTCCGAAGACCCGCCGCCGGTGTGGAGTGTTCATCCGCCACGGGACGATGCTACTCGTACGTCGCGATGGTCTTCAGGTCCTTGGCGATCGAGGCCTGCGGGGCCGGCACGAACAGCTGCTCCTTGGCAAGGGTGGTCGCGTTCTCAACGTAATACTTGACGAAGGCGAGCACCTCGGGCCGGGCGATTTCTTTTTTGGAGACGTAGATGAACAATGGCCGTGACAGCGGGTACGACCCGTCGGTGATCGTCGCGACGCTGGGCGTCACACCGTCGAGCGAGAAGGCCTCGAGCTTGTCGACGTTCTCTTCGTAGTAGGAGAACCCGAAGTAGCCGAGGCCGGCCGGCGCACTCTCGACTGCGACGACCGTGTTGTTGTCGTCCTCGGAGGCGGAGTAGTCCTGCCGCGAGTCGATCACCTTGTCGTTGGCGTCCTTGCCGATGACCTCCTCGTTGAAGAAGTCATAGGTGCCCGACTGCGAACCCGCACCGGCCAACGCCAGCGGAACATCCTTGAACCCGCCACCGGGCACGTCGGCCCAGTTCTTGATGGTCGACTTCGGCTCCCAGATGGCCTTCAGCTGCTCCATCGTCAACGCGTACTTGGGGCCGATGTCGGCGCCCTTCTTCGTGACGAGGGTGATCCCGTCGGAGGCGACCCGAATCTCCTCGTACGTAATGCCCGCCTTCTTACAGGCCGCGATTTCCTCGTCCTTGATGCCGCGCGACGCATCTGAGATCGCCGTCTCGCCCTTGCAGAAGATCTCGAAGCCGCCACCGGTGCCGGAGGTTCCGACCGTGATGTTGACGTCCGAGTTCTCGGCGTTGAAGGCCTCGGCGGCCGCTGAGGTCAGCGGGCCGACCGTGGAGGAGCCATCAATAGCAATCGTTCCGGAAAGACCGCCGCCGGCACCGGACGTGCCGGAACCACTGCTGCTGTCGTCTCCGCAACCGGCGGCGATGCCACCCAGAGCAATGGTGGAGGCGGCGAGCGCGAGCGCGATACGACGTCGAGATGCTGCCATGCGAGGGGCCCTTTCGGACGGAAGGAGGACCGGCCAGATGCGCGGTCTCGGTAGACGGTTGCGAAGCTAACCGAGGCCGCTGCGTCACCGGGTGACTGGGCTGTGACCCTGTTGTGAACGCCGTGTGAACGGTTCTTCGGCAGCCGTTCCGAAGGACGACGGGAGCCCAGTAGTACCCTGTGGCGTCGGACCCCCGCGGAAAACTCTTGAGGTGAAAACGTGATCGAAGTCGACGTCGCCGTTCTGGGAGCAGGACCGGGCGGCTACCCGGCCGCCATTCGTGCCGCGCAGCTCGGTAAATCGGTTGCCGTCATCGAGCAGGGCCCCATTGGGGGCGTGTGCTTGAACGTCGGCTGCATCCCGACGAAAGCATGGGTTCAGAGCGCCCACGCGATGAAAGACGCCCACCATGCGTTCGCCCAGCTCGGCATCACGGTGTCGGGCGCCGAGGTCGACTTCACGCAGGTCCAGGCCAACAAGCAGGAGATCGTCGACCGGATGGTCGGAGGGGTCGCCGCGCTCCTGAAGGCCAACGGGGTCACCCTCGTGGAGGGCCGTGGCCAGTTCACCGACGCGAATACGATCACCACCGACACCGGCGAGACCGTGACGTTCGCCAACGCCGTGATCGCCACCGGCTCGCGCCCGGTGCGGCCACCCATTGACGGAATCGACGGCCCGCGTTGCGTCGACTCCACCGGCCTGCTCGCCATTACGGAGATCCCGAAGCGCCTTGTGGTGCTCGGAGGCGGGGTCATCGGGGTCGAGTTCGCCTCGATCTTCCATCACCTCGGCAGCGAGGTGACGATCGTCGAGATGCTGGACCACCTCATCGCCGCCGAAGACGCCGACGCCGTCAAGGAGTTGGAGCGGGCGTTCACCAAGGCGGGCATCACCCTCGAGCTCGGTTCGCGGGCGAGCGCGATCACCGACGACAGAGATGGCGTGACGTTGACGTATTCGAAGGGCGACGCCGAGAAGTCCGTCACCGGCGATCTCGTGCTCGTCGCCACCGGGCGGCGCGCGAACACCGAGGGCCTTGGCCTTGCCGAGGTGGGGATCGACCACGACCTCAACCACATCGTCACCGATGGCCAGCGGCGGACGTCGCTCCCCCATGTCTATGCCGTCGGCGACGTCGCCGGCTACTGGCAGCTCGCCCACACCGCGTTTCGCGAAGGGGAGATCGCCGCCGAGAACATCGCCGGCCACGCGATCGTGATGTCCGGCGCCGTGCCGCGGTGCATCTACACCGACCCGGAGGTCGGGGCCGTCGGCCTCACGGAGGCCCAGGCACGCGAGAAGTTCGGTGACGCAAATGTGAAGGTCGGAAAGTTCCCGTTCTCGGCCGTCGCGCGGGCCGCGATGTTCGCCGACAAGACCGGCTGGGTGAAGACGATCCACGAAACGACGCACGACGAGCTGCTGGGCGTTGTTGTCGTCGGCGTGTCGGCCACGGAGATCATCAACGCCGGTGTGATCGCCCTCGACGCCGAGGCGCGTATCGACACGGTGGGCGACTCGATCGCCGCGCACCCGACGCTCGCCGAGGCCTTCAAGGAGGCCGCGTTGATGAGCCTTGATCGGCCGCTGCACTGGCCTCCGGCCAAGAAGAAGACCGCGGCGCCGGCCTAACTCAACGCGGGTCGATCTCCACACCGAAAGCCAGGAGCACCGCGGTAAGGAGTGCGATCAGCAGCGGCTGGTGCAACAGGTAGACCGGAAGCGCACGACGCCCCGGGGCCCCGAGAGGGAATCCCCCCCGGGGCTCGGGCGAGGCCAGGCGTGCAAGCGGCGCAACCCGTTCGCCGCGCGGGTAGAGAAGGCTTCCGACCCCCATCCCGACGAGCACCATCCCCGCCCAGGGAAACAGCGGGTAGTGGTCGACGCCGGCGCTTCCCGAGTCGAAGCCCACGGCCACGGCCCCCGGAAAACCGCTGGCGACACCGCGCATCCAGAATCCGATCACGATCACGCCGATACCCAGAGCAACGTTCCACACGCCCAGGCGGGCAAGAAGTGGTGCGATGAGCACCGAGACCCCGATGCAGTGCAGGATCCCGAAGCGGATGTAGTCATCTGGGCCGAGGGCGACGAGGGTGACGACGGTCACGAGCGCCGCCGCTCCAAGCACCTGCCCTGACCGGCGCGCGTGATGGAGCCAGAGCGCGGCACCTTTCCCTCCACGAGCGCGGGCACGTGCGTTGGCAACGGCAAAGCTGAGCCCGACGACAAACAGGAAGGACGAGCCGGTCGCGACCTGCAGCGCCCGCCACCCGCCGCTGAACGGGTCGATGTCGATCGACGGAGCAAGGAACCAGACGTCATAGGCGCCGTGGTAGGCGACCATCATCCCGATCGCCACGGTCCGGGCAACGTCGATCTCCCACAGCCGCCGCGTCACATCACGCCCCCTCTGCACAGATCGGTGCCCGGCACCGATCTGTGCGTGAACGGTGCCGGGCACCGTTCACGCACGAGGTCCCGGCTCGATGCGGTGGCGCAGGGCCTCGACCAGCGAGCGGGGGCCGGCGATGACGCCCGGGGGGCGTTCGGCCGTCGCAGGAAGTGGTGTCACGACGCCTCCGGCTTCGGCGACGAGCAGGGCGCCGGCGGTCCAGTCCCAGACCTCGACTCCACGCTCGAAGTAGACGTCGAGGCGGCCGGCGGCGACCCAGGCCAGATCGAGAGCGGCCGAACCGAAGCGGCGGATGTCGCGCACCGCGGGGAGCAGGCCGGCGACAATCGGGGCTTGACGTGCGCGTTCTTCGGCGCGGTAGTTGAACCCGGTCCCGACCAGAGCCTCGCCGAGCTCGGCGGCGGGTCCGAGCACGAGGGGCTGATCGTTGCGCCAGGCTCCCTCGCCACGCGCGGCACGGAACACCTCTCCACGGCACGGGTCGAGCACGACGCCGACGACGGTGCCGCGATCGTCGACGGCCGCGATGCTCACCGACCACTGGGGAATGCCCCACAGGTAGTTGGTGGTGCCGTCGAGGGGGTCGACGATCCAGCGAACAGCGCTACCCGTATCGGCACCGCCACCTTCTTCGGCCAGCACGGAATCACCCGAGCGATCGGCGGTGAGGACGTCCAGGATGGCCCGCTCGGCCGCCCGGTCGGCGTCGCTCACAAGGTCGGTGCGGCTGGTCTTGGACGAGACACCGGCGGCGGGTCCACCGAAGCGGGTCATGAGCTCAACGGCAGCGGCATTCGCGGCGCGCAGGGCGACGGTGGAAAGTTCTTCGGTGAGGTTCACGCCGGCACCCGCAGGTGCTCGACAATGGCGGGCACCACCACATCCGGCAGATCGAGATGCGGGAAGTGGCCCGTTGCAACCGTCAACACCCGAGCATCCGAAAGCTCGTTCGCAAACGCGGTGACCCCGGGTGCCGGGGCGAGACCGTCGCCCTCGGCAATCACCACCAGGGTCGGCGCCGTGACGTCGGGGGCGAGCTCGCGCAGGTCGGCGGCGACGGCGTAGCTGATCGCGGGCGCAACGACCCGCATGGGGGTCTCAGCGAGCGAGCGCCGGGTTTGGGCGATGAAGAAATCACGGTTGGGGTCGCCACCTGCGAGGACGCGACCCGCCCCGGCCGCTCTCGCATAGGCGCGCGTGAGTAGTTCGGGTCGCTGACGCAGACCGAAGAGCCCGACGCGCGCCAGCCATGGGCCGATCACCGGCAAACCGAGGATGCCAAGGGGATCGCGCGAGCGAATTGTCGGTACCCGAATCGGGACGACCATCGGCGCCAGCAGCACGATCGAACTCATCTGCTCAGGCCGGCGCGTCGCAAGAACCAACACGACCTGCGCGCCGAGCGAGTACCCGATCACTCCCGCCAGGGGCCCGAGCTCGTCGAGTAACGGCTCAAGCGCATCTGCGTACTCGACGGCACGGTGGCGCATTCCGTCCGGTGCGAGGCTGCGGCCCCACCCGGGGAGATCCACCGCGACCGCCCGTAGCCCGGCCGCCGCGAGCGCCGCCGGTACCGCACCCCATGCATCGGCCGGGCAGCACCACCCGTTGATCAAGAGAACCGGCGGCCCCTTGCCGGTCGACAGCGTCGCGATTCCGTGGCCACTCACAGGCGCATCCTGCCACGGTCGTCGATCCCGAAACGTGCCATCGGCTACCCTCACGGCATGGCCACCAACGCCCACATGGCGCTCGTCGCACCTCGCGGATACTGCGCCGGCGTCGATCGCGCGATCGAGACCGTCGAGAGGGTGCTCGACGAACTCGGCCCGCCGGTCTATGTGCGGGGCGAAATCGTCCACAACCGGCACGTCGTCGAGAGCCTCGCTGCCCGCGGCGCGGTCTTCGTCGACTCCGAGACCGACGTTCCGCCGGGGGAGACGATCATCCTCTCGGCCCACGGGGTCTCGCCGACCGTGCACGAGAACTGCGCCGCGCGTGATCTGCGGGTCATCGATGCCACGTGCCCCCTCGTCAGCAAGGTGCACGCCGAAGTGCGCCGCTACGCCTCACGCGGCGCAACGGTTCTTCTCGTGGGCCACAACGACCACGACGAGGTGATCGGAACCCGCGGCGAGGCCCCGGAGCGCGTCATCGTGGTCGAGGATGCCGCGCAGGCCCGCACGGTGACCGTCCCCGACCCGGAGAACGTCGCGCTCACGACGCAGACCACGCTGTCGCTCGACGACACCGCCGAGATCGTCGCCATCCTCCATGAGCGATTCCCCGCACTCCAGTCGCCGACCAAAAGCGATATCTGTTACGCCACGCAGAACCGTCAGGACGCCGTGAAGTCGGCCGTTGCCGCAGGCGCCGATCTCGTGCTGGTGGTGGGCTCGCAGAACTCGTCGAATTCGAATCGAATGGTCGAGGTCGGTCGCGCGGCCGGGGCTGAGGCGCATCTCATCGAGAACGCTTCCGCCGTCGACTCCGCGTGGCTGGTGGGCAAGCAACAGGTTGCGCTCACCGCCGGAGCCTCCGCGCCCGAGGTCTTGGTACGCGAAGTCGCCGAGACCCTCGAGGCCGCCGGGTTCGACCGCACCGGCTCAGAAGAGCCCAGCGCCGAAGGCGTCGTCTTCGCCCTGCCCCGCCAGGTGCGCGCCGACTGATTCGCGACGTTTATCTGAAGCCAGACACCGGATAACGTCGACCGAGCCTGCAGCGCGAAGTCCCAGGGCCTTCTTCTACGGCGGCCCGAGCACGGTGGGCCGGGTGATCGTAGTTCCCGATGGCAGAATCGCCGCGAGTTGGTCGGCATCGAGTGCGAGGCGCGGGTCGATCTCCAGATCAACCGGTTCGCCGTCGTCACCGCGCGGTACCTCTACGCCCGCCGCCGCGAGCCAGCGGGCGTAGATCCGGTTCATGTCGCGCCGGGCCGTCGCGGGTGAGTCGTCCCCCTCGGCGTTCTTGATCGGCGAGAAGTCATCGTCGCGGGCGACCTCCAGGGTCACCGAGTTCTCGGCGAATGGGAGGGCGTCGAAGATGAACGTCTCGAACTTCACGGCATTCGGGTCGGACGGCTCGATCAGCATGCCGTCGGGGCCGACGAAGGGCACCGCTTTCACAGCGCGGTGGTACGGCAGGGCGAGGCCGTCGTCGGTAAGTCGCCGGGCAAAGGCGACGTCCATGCAGTGGACGGCGACATTGCCCGCCCAGAACACAAGCTCCCCGGCGGCGTCACGCTGCTCGGCCAGCTCGTCGGGGAGGTCGCTGTATTCGACAACCCCCGTGCGCCCGTCGATCTGCGCGATCACGCCCATCTTCTCGGCCGGCGTGCGTTTACGCACGGCAAGCGACGACATCTGCGCCCCGGCCATCAGGTGGTGACCGATCACCTCAGGCCGCGCGAGACGAAGTGCGGGGTTGTCGACCTGAAAGGTCTGGAACATCGTGATGCCCACTGCGTCCATCTCGTCGAGCGCGCCGTTTCGACGTAGGGCCGACAGCAGCCCCCCATGGCCATCGGGCGAGAGGGCCAGGCGATCGGGCGCTTCGAGGAGCACCGCTCCGGTGACCCGATCGACGGCCGGCAGCGTTCCCTGCACGACGAACCTCACCGAGCCGGGGTCGAGCCCGAAGAAGTCGGCACCGGCGAAGCTACGCTGCGTTTCGGCGTCATTCGCCGGAGAGGTGAGAATGAACCAGGGCAGCGGCGTCGCATAGCGGGCTCGGATCGCCGCGACCTTGGCCGCGTGGTGGGCGAAGAGGGTGCGCCGGGTGATCGGTGCAAGCGGGTAGTCGCCCTTCGGGCCGTCGAACCCGAGCCGGGTGCCCTGTCCGCCGGCCAGTAACACCACCGCGACCCGCCCGTCACGCAGCGCCTGCTCGCCCGCCGTACGCGCGGCGGCCTCTCGAGCGTCGTCGACGGCATCGCGAGAAAGGGGGATGGCGCGTGGTGGCGCGATCTCACCGGGAGCCTGGTGCCCGGAGTCGGAGCGCACCAATGTGCGGACCAGCTGCGTGATCAGGTCGAGGTCGAGACCCGCGACCTGACCACGCAGCGCCGGCGCGCGACGAACCGCGTCGATCAGGTGCCCCTGCCCGCAGGCGACGAGTCGTTCGTCGAGTCCGCGGGTCGTCATCGCTCGATCAGGCGTTCGGCTGAACGGCCACCTTGATCACGCCTTCGGCGCGTTCGGCCATCATTCGGTAGCCGTCGGGTGCCTGCTCGAGGGGCAGGGTGTGGCTCAACATCGGGCTCGGGTCGATCGTTCCGTTCTCCGATAGGCGCAGGAGCTCCGGCAGGTAGGCGGGGCCGTGCACCAAGCCGCCGGTCACGGTGATGTTGCGAAGGAACTGGTCAAACCAGTTGACCTCGGGTGTCTGGCCCATGAAGTGATCCATCCCCAGACAGGCGATGCTGCCGCCCGCGCGGACGGTCGCGTGCGCCGTGGCCATCGACGCTCCACTGGAGATCGTGTCGACGACGGTGTGCCCACCCTGTCCGTTGGTGTTGGTCATCACGAGTTCTTTCAGCTCTTCGACCTCGCGCGAGGTGCCGATCGCCGTCGCGCCGAGTTTCTTGGCGACGGCGAGTCGGTCGGGGTGATGGCCGAGGCAGACGATGTTCGCGGCGCCCATCGCCTTGGCACCGTGCACAGCCGACAGACCAACCGCGCCGTCGCCGATCACGACGACGTTCTGGCCTGCGTGCACGTGGCCGGCGACCAACCCGTGCCAGCCGGTCGACATGACATCGATCAGGGGAAGAAGCCGCTTCTCGTGCTCGGGCGCCGCCAACGATTCGGGGATCTTTACCAGGTTGGCGTCGGCGAGCGGCACCCGCGCGAACTGCGACTGGCCGCCCTCGACGTCTCCTCCGTATCCCCACAGCCGTGACGCCCATCCGAACATCGACATCTTCACGCAGGATGAGCGCATGCCCTCGCGGCAGTAGATGCACTCGCCACAGCTGACGCACACCGCGGCGAGAACGCGGTCGCCAGGGACCACCGAGGTCACACCGCCACCGACCTCTTCAACCGTTCCGAGGAACTCATGGCCGAGCCGCGAACCGGGTGAGAATCCGAACTGCTCGCCCGCATGCAGAACGTGCAGGTCAGAACCGCAGATGCCCGCCATCGTGACCCGCACGACCGCATCGGTCGGCGCGACCACGCCCGGATCGTCGACGTCTTGCACCTGAACGTTCTCGTTTGCCTGAAAAGTCAGTCCGCGCACTGCTGCTCCCTTACGTCAGCCCGACGCGGGCCATGAGGTCGGATGGGTTCATCACCAAACCGGTCCAGAACGGACCGAACTCACCGTATGTGGCGCTGACGGTGTCGAAACGCATCTCGTAGACGATATCCTTGATCGCAACCGGGTCGTCGGCGAGCAGGGTGACCCCCCACTCCCAGTCGTCGAGGCCGGTGGCGCCGGTGATGAGCTGGAGAATCCGCCCCGCGTAGCGGCGACCCACGGTTGCGTGACCCATCATCAGCCGCTTGCGTTCGGCGAAGTCGAGCTCGTACCAGTTCGCGCCGGGCCGGCGTGTCTTTGCCATCGGGTAGAAGGCGACGACCCGACGATCGGGCAGCTGTGGGTGAAGCCGCGCCTCGTGGTAGGCGGCCATCCGCGCGCGCCATTCCCCCAGCTTCGCCTCGAGATCGGGCTCGCCAGCGGCGGCGAGGCGGGTGCGTTCGTCATCTTCGGTCGAGGTGTACTCGCTCAGCTCGGTGAGCGACACGAACGACGCTACGGGATCGACCGGTCCGGCGAGGATCTGCTTGGTCAGCTGATCGAGAGCGTCGAGGTCTGGCCCGAGGGCCATCACCCCGAGGTCGGCCCGCGCACCGAGCACCGAGAACGCGATCACCTGCTGCGCGTCGCCATCGGCGAAGGCGGCGAGGTGCTCGAGAATCCGCTCGCCTCCCGCCTCGCCGCGGCGCGCACGCAGAAAGAGGTGAACGACGCCCCAGCCGGTCGAGGGGGTCACGGGTTCAGGCGAGGGCACGACGGGAAAACTACCCGAGATCGTCAGGGCCCCCACCCCGTTCGGCGTTGATCAATACGCTGCGCTCTTCAGGTGCATGACGCAGCACGTCGGCGATGTAGGAGTTCATGGCCTCACCCATGCCGACATCGAGCCCCCGCTGCTGGGAGAGGAACCACCGGTGCTCCAGAAGCTGGTGATAGACCTCAGCCGCCTCGAGCTTGCCCCGCAGATCATCCGGGATCGCCGCAACGGCAGGCTCGAAGACCCGATCGAGCCACCGCGCGGCCGCGACGGTCTCAGGTACCGGGCGTTCGGATTCCTGCTCGAGACGGCTCCGGTAGACGGCGA
>JANLSO010000123.1:0-18678 GCA_031362405.1 Thermoleophilia bacterium
CCGGGGGGCCGGGGGGGAGCCGGGTTGGGGTTGTTGGGTTGCCCGAGCGGGTCGGCGCCGGGGGGCGCCCCCCTGCTCGGTTCGCTCGTCCCGTGGTTCGTAGACCCCTTCCCGAAGGAGGACATCTTATGTCCGACCTGAGTGGCGGACCGGAAGTTGCGGTTGAAGCGACCGGTGCGTCATCCGCCGAGCAGTTCGTACGACGGGACAAGTCGCGTCTCGAGCGATTTCAGAGCTTTCTCCACCGGTACGAGGTCGGCTCGTCGCTGATCGTGCTGGCAATAACCCTCTTCGCCTTTAGCCTGATTCACGGCAGGACGTTCCTCGATGCCGGGAACCAGTCGACGGTCTTGCAGCAGGTGATGTTCTTCGGGACGCTCGCGATCGCCCAGGCCATCGTCATCCTGACCGCCGGCATCGACCTGTCGGTCGGCGTGATGGCGCTCCTTTCGATGGTGGTCATGGGCCGGCTTGCCGTCGATACCGGCCTCCCGGCATGGCTCGCCATCCTGTGCGGCATCGGAGTCGGTGCCCTGTGCGGCCTGATTAACGGCGTCCTCGTGATCGGTTTCAAGCTCTCGCCGTTCATCGCCACCCTCGGTACGTTCGCCGCGTACGGGGCCCTGGTGCTCTATGTATCTGAGAGCCAGACGATCGGGATCTTCGACCTCGAAGAGAAGGCGCCGTTCCTCAAGTGGACGGGGGAATCCATCACGATCGGTGGGTTCATCATCAACCCTGGGCTCATCATAATGCTCGGCCTGTTCGCGATCGCCTGGTACGCGCTGAAATGGACTGCGTGGGGGCGACACGTGTACGCCGTGGGAGCCGATCCTCAGGCGGCGCGCCTCGTTGGTATTCGTACCGATCGCGTACTCCTATCGGTGTACATCGTCGCGGGCGTGATCTGTGGCATCGCCGGGTGGATCGCCATCGGCCGCTTCGGTTCGGTGAGCCCGCAGTCAGGGGTCGACGCCAACCTCGACTCGATCACGGCGGTGGTGATCGGCGGCATCAGCCTCTTCGGAGGACGCGGCGCCATCGTGGGCGCTTTGATCGGCGCGGTGATCGTCGGCTTCGTGCGCAACGGCCTCGCCCTGACAAACTTGGAAGTGCTCTGGCAGAGCTTCGCGGTCGGCGCATTGATTCTCGTCGCCGTAGCCGCCGACAACTGGATTCGGAGGGTGAAGGCATGAGCACCACATCCACCGTCACCCCGGTTCTCGAAGCCCGTGGCCTCGTCAAGCTGTACGGGAGCGTCGTCGCTCTCGACGGCGCTGACTTCGACATCCTGCCCGGCGAGATCGTCGGGGTCATCGGAGACAACGGGGCCGGCAAGTCGACTCTCATCAAGGCGCTGTCGGGTGCCGTCCAGCCGGACGAGGGCGAGATTCTCCTCGATGGCCAGCCGGTGAAGTTCAAGAACCCCGTGGAGGCGCGCAGCCTCGGCATCGAGACGGTCCACCAGACCCTCGCCGTCGCGCCGTCACTCGATATCTCGACCAACCTCTATCTCGGCCGCGAGCGTCGGCGCAGGGGTTTGCTCGGAAGCGTGTTTCGCATGCTCGACAAGTCGGGCATGGATGCCGATGCCGCCAAGCACATGAACGATCTCGGCATTTTGACGGTGCAGGACATCCGCCAACCGGTGGAGACCCTGTCGGGTGGCCAGCGGCAGGGCGTTTCGGTGGCCCGGGCCGCCGCATTCGGCAGCAAAGTGGTGATCATGGACGAGCCGACCGCCGCGCTCGGCGTGAAAGAGTCACGCCGCGTCCTCGACCTGATCGCCGACGTCCGCTCGCGCGGGCTTCCCATTGTGCTGATCAGCCACAATATGCCGCATATCTTTGAGCTCGCCGATCGGATCCACATCCATCGCCTCGGCCGCAGGGCGGCCATCGTCACGCCAAAGTCGCACACGATGTCGGAAGCGGTGGCGATCATGACCGGGGCGATGACCGTCGACGACGTCACGAACGCGCAGAGGGCTGCCGGCACCTGATGGCCGAGGTCATGTTCGCCCACGAGCGGCGTCAGCAGATCGTCGCTCAGGCGCGCCGTGAGGGTCGCGTCACGGTGACGGATCTCGCCCTTGACCTCGCGGTCACGACGGAGACGATCCGGCGTGACCTCGGCCAGCTCGAGGCGGCCGGGTACGTTCGGCGCGTACACGGCGGGGCAATCTCGATCGAGCGCAACAGCCTCGAGCCGGCCGTGCTCGAGCGGTCGCTCAGCAACGTCTCCGAGAAGGGAAGAATCGCCCGCCGAGCGCTGGAGGAGGTCCCTGAGTCGGGGGCGATCTTCCTCGACGCCGGAACCACGACCGGTGCCCTTGCTGACCTCATGACCGGCGGACCCGGCCTCACCGTCGTGACCCACTCGCTGACGATCGGTCTCACCTTGGCCGGTCGAAACGGCGCGACGATCCTGATGCCCGGAGGCGAGCTGCGCGGGCCGACCCTCGCGACGGTCGGCCCGTGGGCCGAGCACCACATCGCCTCGATTTCGGTCGATGTGGCGTTCATCGCGACGAACGGACTATCGCTGGCGCGGGGGCTCACCACGCCCAACCACGTGGAGGCGGAGATCAAGCGTCTGATCGTCGCGTCGGCTCCCCGGGTCGTGCTACTGGCAGATCACACCAAGCACGGGCGCGAGCACTTCGAGAGCTTTGCCGAGCTCTCCGACGTCGACCTCTTGATCACCGATAGCGGCCTCGACCCCGCCGCAGCCGCGGAACTCATTGCGGCCGGTGTGGACGTAGAACGCGTGTGATCACGACCGTGACGATGAATCCGAGCTTCGATCTCACGATGGAGGTGCCGAGTATCGAGATCGGGGCGCTCAGCCGCGCCACCGGCGAACGAATCGAGGCGGCCGGCAAGGGGGTCAACGTCTCGCGAGCGCTTGCCGCGCACGGCATCCCCACACGCGCCGTGGCGCCGATCGGCCCTCCGGCGACCGCGCGCCGCTACCGGGAGCTGCTCGATGCCGAGGCCGTCCTCGAGGTAATCCCGATCTTCGGACGCATTCGCACGAACGTCTCGATCGTCACCCCGGCGGGTGTTGTCACAAAGGTCAACGGCCCCGGCCCGAGCTACGACGCCGCGGCGCTTGATCGGGTGATGACCGCGATCATGGCCGCCGTCGCCGGAAGCGCGTGGGTTGTTCTAGCGGGAAGCCTCCCGCCCGGCGTGCCACCCGACGTCTACATCGAGCTGATCCGCGCGTCGCAGGCCCTCGGGTGCCGGGTGGCTCTTGATGCCGCTGGAGACGCCCTGCGCCATGGTGTCTCGGCGGGCCCCGACCTCGTCAAGCCGAACCGGATCGAGCTGGGCGACCTCTACGGATCGCCGATCGCGACCGTCGACGACGCCGAGCGTGCCTCGCGTGCTCTGCTCGACATCGGCGTGGGCGGGGTCCTCGCTTCCCTGGGGCCCGACGGAGCCCTGCTGGTGCGCGCCGACACCTGCTACCACGCCTGCGTTGCCCCGCGGGCGGTCGAAAGCCCGGTGGGTGCCGGTGACGCCCTGCTTGCGGGGTTCCTTGCCAACGAGCTCGATGATCCCGAAGGCCTGCGCCGTGCCGTCGGTTGGGGCACAGCGGCATGCCGCCTGCCCGGTAGCCGGGTACCCGGGCCCGACGACGTTGATCTACGGGAGGTTCAGATGACCATGCGCCCCACTCCGGTGGCCGGGATATGAATGGACCGAATATGACGTCACTCGACGGGCGAGTTGCCCTGGTCACCGGAGGCAGCCGCGGCATCGGAGCGGCGGTTGTCGGCCGCCTTGCCGCGGCGGGAGCCCGTGTTGCCGCTCTCTCGCGTGGAGGCGGAGATCCGGGGGTCGCCGGCGCGCTCGCGATTCGCTGCGACGTGCGCGACCGGGAAGATGTCGCGGCGGCCGTGGAGAAAACGGTCAGCCACTTCGGCGGCCTCGACATCGTCGTACCGAACGCGGGCGTGGGCAGCTACGGCCCGTTTCATCTGCTCACGTCGTACGACATCGACGAAATGATCGACGTCAACGTCAAGGGGACCCTCCACATCCTGCAGGCAACGGTGCCTCACCTGATGCGCAGCGACGCCGGCGACGTGGTGATTGTCGCGTCCGAAGCAGGGCGGCGCGGTTTGCCCGGGGAGGCGGTCTACTGCGCGTCGAAGTTCGCCCAGGTCGGTCTGGGACGGGCGCTCGACCATGAGCTTCGCGAGCACGGCGTACGGTGCACCAACCTGTGTCCGGGGGGCGTGGCCACCGGCTTCGCGTTCGGGCACGGGCGCCAACCCGAGGATGAGATCGGAATGATGACCGCCGCGGAGGTTGCCGACGTTGTTTTGTTCGCCGTGACCCGGCCGCGTGGAGTGCGGCTGCTAGAGATCGCCCTGCGGCCCATGACGGAGTCGTCATGGGGGTGAGGTGGGGCATTCTTTCGACCGCGGCCATTGGCGAGCTGGTACTCGCTGGTGCGCGGGCTTCGGACCGCGTCCAGGTGGTTGCGGTCGCGAGCCGGGAATTTCGTCGTGCACGCCGGTACGCGCTCGCCAACGGCATCGAGCGCGCCCACGGGACGTACCAGGCTCTTCTTGATGACACGGATGTCGAGGCTGTCTACATCCCACTCCCCAACTCTCAGCATGTCGGTTGGACGCGCCGGGCCCTCGACGCCGGCAAGCACGTGCTCGTCGAGAAGCCGTTCAGCCGGAACGCGGCCGACGTCGCCGAGGTGTGCGAGCTCGCCGACCGTAAGGGACTCGTCCTCGCCGAGGGCTTCATGTGGCGTCACCACCCTCAGACGGCGCGCGTCGCGGAGCTCGTGCGCGAGGGGGCAATTGGTACTCTGCGAGTCGTGCGGGCCGCCTTCAGCATCCCGTTAGAGCAGCTTCGGGGTGCCGATGACACACGCTTCGATCCCGTGCTGGATGGGGGCAGCCTGATGGACGTCGGCTGCTATTGCGTCAGTGCCATTCGCCTGATTAGCGGGGCCGAGCCGGCGAGGGTCAGCGGCGAGCAGGTGCTCAGTGCTCGGGGAGTCGACGTGGTCTTCGCGGCCACGATGCGGATGGATAACGGCGTGCTCGGCCAGTTCGAGTGCGGGTTCCTGACTCCCCATCGCTACGGCCTGGAGATCGTCGGTGAGGAGGCATCGCTGTTTCTCGGCGACCCTTGGCACTGTCGCGAGCCCGTCATCGAGGTGCGCTACGGCGACCGGGTCGAGCGGATCGTGGTCGAGCATGCCGATTCGTATCGGCTCCAGATGGAGGCCGTCGGCGATGCGATCCGAGGGTGGTCGACCTTGATGGCGGGCACCGACGATGCGCGTGCTCAGGCTCGGGCCATCGAGACGCTCTACCTCTCTGCGGAGTCGGGGCGAACCATCGAGCTGTAGGGGAATCGCCACCGACGGCGACCCATTGCCTTCCAGCGTGGGTCGCCGTCAGTGAAGCCGCGCCAGGGGAGCCGCGGCCTAGCTGAGGTACTTGGACGTATCCAAGCCCCGTTCTTTCATGATGCGCGCGAACGTTTCGCGCATCTCCTCCGGGTAGTCGGGGAGCCCCCCCTTGTCGATTATCGACTGCGCGTGCTCCTTGATGCGGGGGCCGAAGTCCCAGTCGTCGTCGTTCATCAGGCGCTGAATCTCGCGCTCGGGCCATGAGACGCAGCCCGGTTCGCGACCGAACCTTTCGGCCATCGCGTCGAGCTCATCCATCCGGCCGGGAAGCGGCGCCTGCTCTTGGATCATGCCCTTGGCCTTCAACAGATCGTCGACGGTCGGGTCGGGCATGTAGGGCGTGCCGAAGGCGTCCTTGTGGAACAGCTTCTCGAACTTCAGGCGTGGCCGCTGGCCACCGGCCTTCTCGCCTTCGAGCGGGTAGCCAAGAACGTGCGCCCAGGTGAACTTGTAGTGCGACGGGTAGCCGAAGACCTTGTCGATCCCGCCCGGCTTGCGTCCGAACGCGATGAGACTCTGGCCGAGGCCGAGTGCCTGGCCGGCCATCATCGCCTGGGATACGGCAAGTCCCGTCTCGAAGCGCAGCAGCTGGTCGGTGCGCTCTTCGGGAAAGCTCATAAGGCGCGGGATCGTTTGGGTCATCGAGAACTCGTAGTTCCAGCCGTGGTACTTCGTCAGCGCTCCCGATAGCGCGAGCGTCGACAGGCCGTCGTTCGCGCGGCCGTACCAGGCGTTGAGATTCGTCAGCCAGAAGATGATGTGCGAGCTCTGGTTGATGATCTGGACGTTGAAGCCGGAGACGCACTCCTCGATTTCGTCCCAGAGGTCCGTGGTGTCCTTGCTGACGACGATCGCCTCGGTGGCGTTGATGTTGCCCTGGCATGACGCCAGGCGCGCGGCCTGGAGGACGGCCTGGATCTTCCAGTCTTCGACCTTCTTGTCGGGGTCGTAATACCGGATTGTGCGGCGGTTACCGATGGCGGTGAGAACGGGCACGTCGGGGATGTGATCCGCCGAGGCCGGGATGGTCGCCGTTGCTGCGGAGCTGGACATCGAGGTCTCCTGGGTCATCGCGCCCCGTCGTGCGGGGCTATCGGGCGTCGTTATACTGCTATTAATAACCGGATTTCTAAATCTGGTCAATACGAGCCTGTAACGGAGATCGGCTCGGGCGATGTACGGGGCATACGAGTCTCCACGCCTGATCTCGTGCGGATCGCACAGCAACCACTTGATTTCGCCACCGCACCGCCGATAGCAAGCCCGGGGCCGGGTGAAGGTCCCCACGAACCGTGACCGGGAGTCGGCGAGAAATGATCATGCGCGGCGAGAGCGAACTGCTGGCCGTGATCGAGGCGGCAGCCAAGGCGGTGAGGCAGGGCGAGGCGGCATCGTGGGCGTATACCGGCGATGCCCGCCGGGTTGCCGCTCTCGCGAGCGTGCGCGCATGCATCGATCAGGCGATCACCGAGACGGCAGCCGCCCGTTCCGAAGCCGAGCGCCTCGGCGGCGAGCTCGAGGCCGCCGCCACCGCCGCCGAGCAGGTCGAGGCGGCACTCGGCGAGCAGGCCGCCGCGCTCACCGAGGCCGAGGATGGCGTCGATTACCTACGCAATCGCTTCGACCTGCTGAACCGCGCGACCAGCGACGGGCTCTGGGACATGGAAGTCGTCGCCGGAGACCCGGTGAACCCCAGCAATGCGTTCTGGTGGAGTGACCAGTTCCGGCGTCTGCTCGGCTACACCAACGAGGTTGACTTTCCGAACGTGCTCGACAGCTGGGCCTCGCGCCTGCACCCCGACGACGTCGATCGCACGCTCGCCGCGTTCGGTGCGCATCTGACCGATCGCACGGGCGCGACGCCCTACGACATCACCTACCGCCTGGCGATGAAGACCGGCGAGTACCGCTGGTTCCGGGCCCGGGGCGCCACCGAGCGCGATGGCGCGGGGGTTCCCCTGCGGGTCGCCGGCTCGCTTGCCGACATCAACAAGCTGCGCGAGAACGAGGGCCTTCTGGCAAAAAGCCTGACGCGCTTCGAACTGTCCGGTGAGCTTCTCACCGATGGCCTTTGGGACATCGAGGTCGACGACACGAACCCCGCCAAGCGCCAGTTCCACTTCTGGTGGAGCGACCAGTTCCGCCGGCTCCTGGGCTTCGAGAACGAGACCGACTTCCCGAACACCCAAGACGCCTGGGCCTCGCGGCTGCATCCCGAAGATCGCGACGCGGCGATCACGGCCTTCTCCGCCCACATCGCCGATGCATCGGGCCGCACGCCGTATGAGCTCGAGTACCGGCTCTCACACAAAGACGGTGAGTACCGCTGGTTCTGCACTCGGGGCCAGACGCGCCGCGACACCGACGGCGCGCCCCTGCGGGTTGTGGGCGTACTCACCGACATCCACGCCGCCAAGAGCGAGGAGAACCTGAAGAGCGGCGAAGAGGCACGCCAGCAGCTGGAGGAGAGCCTCAAGCTCATCACCGCCCTCGTCTCGGAGATTTCTGGGATCGCCGGCCAGACGAACCTCCTCGCGCTGAACGCGGCTATCGAGGCGGCCCGCGCCGGTGAGCAGGGCCGCGGTTTCGCCGTCGTCGCCGATGAGGTGCGCGAGCTCGCCGAACGCACAAAGGAAGCCACTGCGCGCATCGCCGAGCTGGCGCAGGAGCACCGCGCCTGATCCGGAGAGAGTGCGTATAACTGGTGCCAGACACCAGTTATACGCACTCCGGCGCGGGTGGCTGGCCGGGGCTGATCGACCGCCCGGAAGGCGGGCTTGCGGAGAGCCGGCGTTGTCCACATCCGGTGCCCGGCACCAGTTGTGGACATCGTGATACCTAGGCACAAAGTGTCGAGTGGTTGTACGGCTACCGAGTTCGGCCTCGTGGCGCGCGTCGGGAAACGCGCTTTCAGCTACGGCGCGGGCGGTGCTGCTGCCTCGGTCCAGCGCCCGGCGGGCGGGGTGGTTACGGCAAGTGCATCGATGAGAGTGGCGGGGTCCTCGTGTACGGCGAGGGCCCCACGCACTTCCGCGTCGACGAAGCCCTGGGCGACGAATTGGTCGACCATCGCAAGGAGTGGGTCGAAGAAGCCGCCGGCATTCAGCAGCCCGATCGGCTTTTCGTGAATCCCGAGCTGGGCCCAGGTCAGCACCTCGAACAGCTCATCAAGGGTACCGAGGCCCCCGGGGAGCGCGATGAAACCGTCAGCCAGGTCGGCCATCAGCGCCTTGCGCTCGTGCATCGAGCCGACGACGTGCAGCTCCGAGAGACTTCGGTGTGCCAGTTCGCGGACTTCCAGCGCTTGCGGCAATACGCCGACCACTTGGCCACCCGCGCCGAGGGCCGCTTCGGCCACGCGTCCCATAAGGCCGACCGTGGCGCCCCCGTAGACGACTGCGATCCCGCGGGCGGCAAGCGTTGCGCCCATATCCTCCGCGGCTCGCGCGAATGCCGGGTCACCACCAACTCGAGAGCCGCAGTAGACGGCGACGCGGCGCAGTTCGATCACGTCGCAAGCGTAGCGGGGCTCGCTCGTCCGGCGCGCCGGTGTAGCGTGCGCGGCCGTGCGCTCGACTGTTTTCCCAGCCGTGATTCCGAATGCATTGGTCGCGGTCGCCGTCGGCGGAGCCCTGGGAGCGCTCGTTCGAACGGGGCTCGTCGAGCTGGCGCCCCGCGAGGCCGGCCAATGGCCGTGGGTGACGTTCCTCGTGAACCTTGCCGGGACGGCCCTGCTGGCATGGTTGGTCGGCTCTCTCGCGCATCATCCGGGCCCGGTGGTGTCGTTCATCGGAACCGGATTCTGCGGTGCGCTGACCAGCTTCTCCGCTTTCCAGATCGAGGCGGTGCAGCTGATCGGCGAGGGCGCCCTGCTGCTCGCGGCGGCCTACCTCGCCGCGAGCCTCGGCCTTGGGATTCTCATCACCGTCGCTGTTTCGCGACGGTCACTCCAGGCCGAGCCCGTCGTGTGACCCCGTGGGTCTGGCTTGCCGTCGGCGGCTGTGGAGCGGTCGGCGCGATGGTCCGCTTCGGCGCGGCACACGTGACAGGGCCGGGCCGTACGCACCTCGGCACGTTGGCGGTGAACCTCGTCGGGGCCTTTGCTCTGGGGGTGATCGTCGGCGCAGGGTCGTCGCACCGCGTCCTGCTGATCGTCGGCGGCGGCCTGCTCGGTGCCACGACGACGTTCAGCACGTGGATGCTCGAAAGCCATCGCCTTGGTCACGACGGCCGCAGGGGCCACGCGGTCGCCAACCTTGTCGGATCGCTCGTCGCCGGTTTCGCCCTGACGGTGGTCGGCTGGTGGCTGGGCCGATCCCTGGCCTAAGAATCTTCGCCGACGGGCCAATGATCACCGCGCCGCGCTGGTCGATTCTCATCGAGGTGAGCACATACTCGATCCACATCACCGACCTCATGACCCGCGCCCACACCGTCGCGCGATTCGACGAGCGGGTGGCGTCACGAGACGACCTCAAGGCGATCTGCCGGTTGATCCGTGACGAGACCGGAGAGGCGATCTACGTCGAAGCCCGTCGCCGCCGCCTCGCGGGGCCGGTCGAGTGTCTCGCATGGGCGGTCGCCTGACCGTCTCGTCGACCCGGGCCTGACCCCGGGTGCATGGCCAGGAGGGGTAGTCGGACGGGTCGGCCGGCTACCCTTCCATGGCGCCCGTTCCCTTCGCACTCACGGCGTCTCTACGCCACGATGTACGGATGACGACTTCTCCCATCGCCCCCGCCCTCGTCGACGGGCCGGTCGAAGGCCGCAACCTGGGCGGCGCAACACTCGCCGAGGTGGTCTCCACCGAGCCGACACTCGTGGTCTTCCTGCGCCACTTCGGCTGCCTGTTCTGCCGCGAGGTGGTCCGGGATCTCCGCGAAACCGTCGAGAACTCGGTGGCCTATCCCCGCGTGGTCTTCGTTCATCAGGGCACGCCCGCCGAGGGCGATGCCTTCTTCGCGCGCCTCTGGCCCGACGTCGGTGCGATCAGCGATCCCGATGTGCGTCTCTACCGCCACTTCGGGGTGGGGCGCGGCAACCTCGCGCAGATGTTCGGCCCTCGCTCGACCGCCTGCGCGGTCCGCGCGCTCGTCAAAGGTAACGGCATCGGCAGGAAGGTCGGCGACGGCTGGACCCTCCCGACGATGTTCCTGATCCGCGACGGACAGGTCGTCTGGACGCACCACGGAGAACATGCCGGAGACCACCCCGACTGGCGCGCGATCCCGTTGCTCGCCGCGTGAGCACCACACCGCCGGGCCATCGGGTTTCGCTCGTCGCCGTGCACGGGAACGGCGGTGGCGCCTTCCGCTTTTCTCTTGCAGCGCCGCACTTTCCGGTAGGGGTCGACTTCTCGGCGATCACCCTGCCCGGCTTCGGTGGCGTCGCACGTGACCAGGCGCTCACCACGCTGTCTCACTACGCCGACCGAATCGCGGAGATGGTCGCCGACGTGCCGCGACCGCGGGTGCTGCTCGGTCACGGTATCGGCGCATCGATGCTGCTCGATCTCACCGGCCGCCGCCCGGAGATCTGTGACGGGGTGATCCTCCACGCACCGGTCGGCCCGCTCCTCGGTCGACGGATCTTTCCGCTGGCGATGCGCGTTCCCGGGGCGCGGGGTGGCCTGCAGCGCATGATCGCCACGCGGGCGCTGAGGCCCGTATGGCGACGGATGCTCTTTGGCGGCGACGTGCCGCGTGAGTTCTCGGCGCAGTTCCTATCCGACTATGGCCGCTGCCCGGCGTTCAGCCAGATGTTTGACCTCATCACGCCCTCCTGGTTCCTGGGTCTCGAGACGGTTCGGGTTCCGACAGTGCTCCTGTGGGGTGGCCGCGATCGTGTTCTTCGTGCCAACCACAGCGTGATGGTGCGCCCACTTCTCGCCGACGGTCGGGTCGAGATCGTGCCCGAGTGGAATCACTTCCCGATGATCGAACAGCCCGCCCAGTATGCGGCGCACACCGCCCGTATCGCCGTTGAACTGAGCGGCGGGAGCACCGTCTGAGGGCCCTACGCCTTGGCGCCGGTCGGGCCGTCGGCGCCCCACCGAAGGCCGCGATGCTCGACCGGGCCGCCGCCGCCGGGCTCCCGGTGCCGCCCGGCTGGGTGCTCGTCGAACTACCCGCGGCGGGCCCCGGTGCCCACGATCTCGTTGGTCGAATCGGCCTTAGCCGCCCCGATCGGACGTTCGCCGTGCGGTCGGCGTTTTCTGGGGAGGACGGCGACGTCACCAGTGGAGCGGGGCGGTTCCACACCGAACTCGGTGTCGCGGTCGACACCGTCGCGCTGACCGACGCGATCTCTCGTGTGTGGGCCTCGGGCGCCACGCATGGCGGCGCACGGTCGGTGATCGTGATGCGGATGGTGGCGGCGCGCCACGCCGGGGTCGCGTTCACCGAGACCGCGCACGAAGACGACCTCGTCAACTGGACCCCCGGCCTCGGCGACGCATTGGTCTCGGGCGCCACGCCCGGAGAGCAATTGAGCCTGCCCAAACTGCGCCGCGGCGAGCGCGCAGCCCTCGATGGCCCGCCCTTCGCGGCCCGCCTCGCCCGGCTACTTCGCGGCGTGAGAGGCGTCTTTGGCGCCGGCGATTGGGATGTCGAGTGGGCTGATGACGGCACCGTCTCCTGGCTGCTTCAGGTGCGGCCGATCACGCGGGCTCCCCGTCGCGACGAGACCTTCACGATCGCCAACCACAAGGAGATCCTGCCGCCGCTGCCATCGCGGTTCATGACCAGCATGATCGCCTCGTGCTCGACGGAACTGCTCGAGTGGTTTCGACAGTTTGACCCGGACATCCCGACCTCGCGGCCGCTGATCGAAGTGTTCCGGGGCCGGCCGATGCTGAACCTGTCGCTGCTGGTCGACATGACCCGTGTGTGGGGGATGCCGTCGCGCCTGGTGACCGACTCGCTTGGTGGCAGTGCGCATCTCGAGGCGGGCCTGCGATCGGGGCGTCTCGCGCGCGCCGCGCCACGGCTGGCGCGTATGGGCATCGCCCAGGCCCGGGCCGCGACCGCCACCGCGCGCACCGAGGCGGAGATCCTGGCGCGCACCGCCGACCCGGGGGCGGATACTGCGGCCTGTATCGAGACGCTGCGCTGGGAGTACGTGACCCTCGTCAACGAGATGGCGGCGCTGACATCGGCCGCGAGCGTTCCGGTCAGCATCCTGCGGCGCCTCGGGACACTCGAGCAGCACGCGGCGCGGCAACGAACGGCCGCGACCGCCATGGGCGACGACCTTGACGAGCTGCGCCGTCTCGGCGCCGGAGACCCGGCGGCCCGGGCGCTGCTCGCCGCCGGGCGGCTCCCCGAGGGGCCGACGTGGGAGGCCGCGTGGGCGCGGTGGTCTGACCGTCACGGCCACCGGGGAGTCTTCGAGAGCGACATCGCACGACCGAGGTTCCGCGAGCAACCCGCAGCGATTCTGCCGATGGCCGCGCGACCCTCACCGGGGCGAACGTCGGCTCCGACCCGGACCCTTCTCGGTGTGATCACGCTGCCGCTGTGGTGGCAGGCGCGCCGCCCAATGGCGGCCCGGGAACGGTTGCGTTCCACCGCAATGATCGGCTTCGGACGCATCCGCGACCGGCTGCTCGAGCTGAGTCCCGTCGGCGCGGACATCTGGGATCTCGACATCGACGAGGCGCGCGCACTCGACGCCGCCCCACTCCCCGAGGGTCTTCTCGAACGTCGGCGCGCGGAGATCGCCGCCGATGCGGCGGTTGACCTTCCGGATCTCGTCACCCGTTTCCAGGATCTCGACGCACCTGGGCCCGATGCCCCTGCCGGTGGCCGCCTGACCGGCATCAGCCTGACCACCGGAACCATCGAAGGCCGTGCGTGGGTGCTGGCCGAGCCGGCCGCGTCGCCCCCGCCCGATCTCGCCGGCGCCGCGATCATCCTGGTCGCTCGATCGGTCGACCCCGGCTGGCTCGCCACGTTTGCCCAGGTCGTCGGAGTCGTCGTGGAGACCGGCGGAGACCTCTCGCATGGCTCGATCATCCTCCGCGAGATCGGCCTTCCGGCCGTGACCAACGTCCATGGCGCCACACGAGCTTTCGTGACCGGCGACCCACTCCGCCTCGACGCATCCCGAGGCCTCGTCTCCCGCGCCGATGTCACACCCGGTGCCACGCACCGGGTGTGACATGGCACGACGTAAACACTTATTCCGGAGGGGATGTCGACGCGCTGACGGCCATCGTCAGCACCGATGAGCAACCGCGTTGCCGCCGGTTTGTCACCCCCGGTGCCAGGCACCGGATTGGCACCGGATTCAGTGCCAGGCACCGGATTCAAGGTCGGTCGATGCTACCGGGCTAACGGACCTGGGTCAGCAGCAGTAGGACAAGGACTCCCCGGGCACTCCAGGCGACGGTTCTCACCCAGTTCCCGAGAACGAGCCGTCGGTGGGCCTGCGCATCGAAGCCGCGGCCGAGGCGCTGGTGTTCGGGCACTTGCAGCAACGCCGTCGAGAGCCACAGCACGCCGATCAGAGCGAGGCCGGTCCAGGCGAGCGTCGGTGAGACCCCGTCGGGCGGGCGGATTGCGATCGCAAGCCCGGTGCCCGCTTCGACGAGCATCGGCGGCGCCACGACCCAGGTAATCCGCCGAGAATGGCCATCGGCATAGACGCGGAAATCGCCATCGACCTGCGCGAACAGGGGGTAGTGAACCACCTGCACGATCCAGATGACGCCCACCATCACAAGGGTCGCGGCGGCGTGCGCGAGAACGAGGCCGGTCACGCGCTCAGGTTAGTCACCACCAGACGGAATACTCGGGGCCTCGGTGGGGTCTCTGTACTCATCCGGATACTTCCGACTACGGTAGGTCGGGAACGACCCACATTCCTCAGAAGGGGACCCTCATGCGCTCCACGAAGATGCGCCGCGCCGCCGTCGCGATGATCGCCGCGGCATCGATCGGCGCCGGCAGCCTCGCTGTTGTGGCCACCGCCGCGACGACCAAGAACCTCAGCGCCAACAAGACCCAGCTGAAGTTCAGCACAACGAAGATCAGCGCAGTGGCCGGGAAGGTCACGTTGAAACTGAGCAACCCGAGCGCGATCCCGCACAACATCGCGCTGCGCGGGAACGGCGTCAGCTCCGTCGGCAAGGTCGTCACCAAAGGCGGCGTGTCGAAGGCGGTCGCCACCCTCAAGAAGGGCAAGAAGTACACCTTCTACTGCAGCGTCAGTGGTCACGAAGCTGCCGGGATGAAGGGCACCGTCACCGTCAAGTAGTGCGTAGCGCAGCGTTGCGGCCCGCCGGACGGCCGGCCGCAACGGCTATGCCTCCAACGCCTCGCTGGCCTCGAGCCATGCGGCCTCCGCGAGCTCACGGCGACCGTGCAGCGTTTTCAGCTCGTTGTTGAGATCGGTGAGGCGCATGTGGTTGCTCGACGCCTCGACCATGAGCTCATGGACGACCCGCTCGCGCTCGGTGAGCGTCTCCAGCTCGCGCTCGTGCTTTTGGATCTCCTTACGCGCCGCCTTCAGGGCGGACCCTGACGAGGACTTCTTGGCCGCGGATTTCTTCGCGACCGGCGTCGGCGCCGGCGGCGCACCGCCGCGCAGCTCCAGGTACTGGTCGATCCCACCCGGCAGGTGGCGGATCGCGCCGCGCTCGTCGAGGGCATAGATGTTGTCGCAGACCCGCTCGACGAAGTAGCGATCGTGGCTGACGACGATCAGCGTGCCCGGCCACGCGTCGAGGAGATCCTCCAGCGCGTTGAGGGTCTCGATGTCGAGATCGTTCGTGGGCTCGTCGAGCACCAGCACGTTGGGTTCGTCCATCAGCAGCCGCATCAGCTGCAGCCGCCGCCGCTCACCGCCCGACAGATCGCGCACAAGCGTCCGCCCCCGCGGGCCCTTGAAGCCGAAGCGCTCGCACATCATCCCGGCGGTCATCTCGCGTCCGTCGCCGAGCTTGGTGCGCAGGCGCACGCTCTCGACGGCTTCCAGCACCCGCAGGTGACCCGGCACCTCCGCCGTGTCCTGGGAGAGGTGCGCGAGCCGCACCGTCGTGCCGCGGGAGACCTCGCCGGATGTCGGCTCCAGCTCGTCGGCGAGCAGCCGGATGAGGGTCGTCTTGCCCGATCCGTTCACTCCGACCAACGCGACGCGGTCACCGGGCCCGAGCCGCCAGGTCAGGTGGCTCAAAAGGACACGATCGCCGAACGAGACCGACACGTCCTCTGCGTCGAGGACTTTGTTGCCCAGCCGGGCACTGGAGAAGCGCAAAAGCTCGGCGCGGTCGCGGGCTTCGGGTTCGTCGGCGATTAGGGCGTTGGCGGCGTCGATCCGAAACTGAGGTTTGGAGGTTCGCGCCGGAGGGCCGCGCCGCAACCAGGCGAGCTCTTTGCGGAGCAGGTTGCGCCGCCGCTCATCGGTCGCCGCAGCTTGGCGGTCGCGCTCGGCCCGGGCCAGTACGAAGGCCGCGTAGCCACCCTCGTACTGGTAGACGCTGCCGTCGCTGACCTCCCATGTTCCCGTGCAGACGGCGTCGAGGAACCAGCGATCGTGGGTGACGACCACCAGCGACCCACGTCGACGCGCCAGATGATGGGCAAGCCACGCAACGCCTTCAACATCGAGATGGTTGGTGGGCTCATCGAGCAGCAGCAGCTCGGGGTTCCCCAGCAGAAGTTTGGCGAGTGAGATGCGGCGTCGCTCACCACCCGACAGCGGTGCGATCGCCGAATCGAGGCCCTCGGGAAAGCGGCCCATCTCGACCCCGCCGAGCAGGCCGTCGAGCACCTCGCGAAAGCGAGGGTCGGCCGCCCACGCGTGGTCGGCGCGGCCACCGACGAGCTCCTCGCGGATGGTGGTGGTGTCATCCAGATCGTCAGTCTGCGCGATCGATTTCAGATCAAGGCTGCCGGTGTGGGTCACGAGGCCTTTATCCGGTGAGATCGTTCCCGCGATGATCTGCAGCAGCGTCGACTTGCCGTCGCCGTTGCGGCCGACGACGCCGATGCGCTCGCCGGCGGAGATCCCGAGCGACACCCCTTCCAGCACCGAGCGGCTGCCGTAGCCCTTCCAGACGTCCTGCAAGTTGAGCAGGTTGCGAACCGGGCGCGTGCTCATCGGTTGAGCTTCGGGCCGTCGGTTTCCCGGTCGAACGCATCGGGCGTGCCCTCATCGCGCCGCTTCACCTTTTGGACTCGTTCTGTCGGGGTTTTCGGGAGGGTGTCGACGAAGCCGACGTAGCGCGGCACCCTGAAGTACGGCATCCGCTCGGCGAGCCACAGGGTCAGCGCGACGGGGTCGGGGGTGAGCGCCTCGGGGATGCAGACGATCAGGATCTCGTCTTCTGAGGATGCACCCTCGCCGGCCTTCACACCGATCGCCGCGGCCTCGCGGAGGCTCGGGTGGTCGCAAACGATCCGCTCGACCTCCATCGACGAAACGTTCTCGCCCCGGCAAAGGATGTAGTCCTTCACTCGATCCATGAAGTACAGGTACCCGTCGGCGTCCATCATGCCCAGGTCACCGGTGTGGAGCTTCACGTTCCCGAAGTCTTCGGCCGTCTTTTCGGGCATCCCGAAGTAGGCGCGCATCACGTGTGCGGGATCTTCATGTCGACGACGATCTCGCCCGGAGTATCGGCGGGCAGGGGACGGTTGGTGCCGCCACATCGCCGCCACGCCGGGCGGCCAACACTTCCAGTAGCCCCCGAGCCGAGAAGTAGTCGGCAGCGTTCTGCTTGATCACGCCCTTCGAGCGGCCCGTCGTGCCCGAGGTGAACATGATGCGCGCGTCGGCCGTCCACGAATAATCGATCCCGGGCTCACCGTCGGGGGAGCCGAGCAGTTCGCTGAGCGACGCGTTTCGCGCGCGCGGCCTCGCCGCCCCGGCGTCCGAGTCCATCACCACCACGTATTCCGGCTTCGGAAGTTCAGCCACCACCAGGTCCAGTCGCTCCAGGGACGGCGTACCGCAGGAAGTCCCGGTCGGGGGTCGTCGTAGCTCGCGCCGCCAAGATCTCGGCCAGAACCCACGTGGCCGGGTCTTCCCGGGTGTACCAGTCACTCCCACTGCGCCAACGCGAACCCCTCGTGTGTGTGCCGCGCGTCAGAGTAGCGGTGGATAGCCTTGCCACTGTGGCCTGGAACGTCATCGTCAACGGCGAGCTCTTCCCCGAAGCGGATGCGACCGTTCACGTCAGCGATCTCGGCCTGCGCCGGGGGTTTGCGGCGTTCGAGTTCTTTCGGGTCGTCGGCGGCATCCCGCTCTTTGTCGAAGATCACCTGGCCCGGTTCGCGCGCTCCTGCGGGCTACTTGGCCTGGCCGGGCCGTCGACCACCGAGATGCATGCGCTGGTCACCCGCCTGATCGCCGCGAACGACCTGCGCGACGCGGGCATCCAGATCGTGCTCACCGGCGGCAACTCGGCCGACATCTTCACACCCGGCGAGCCGAACCTGATCCTGGCTCCGATCAGCGTGACCCTGGCACCCGAAGAGCTCTACGAGACCGGCGCGAAGGTCATCACCCACCAGAACCTGCGTGAGCTGCCTGACGCCAAGACGACCGACTACCTGATCGCCGTGCAGCTGATTCCGCGGATGCGCGCCGAAGGGGCCGTCGAGGTGCTCTACCACGACGGCTCCCGGATGCTCGAAGGGGCACGCTCGGGCCTCGGCATCATCACTGCCGATGGCATCCTCGTGACGGCCGGTCGTGACGTTTTGGGGAGCGTCACCCGAGGTCGGATGCTTCACGTCGCCGCCGGCCTGATGCCGATCGAGCTGCGTGACATGAGCCTGGACGAGTTCGCCGCCGCGCCGGAGGTCTTCCTCACCAGCTCGACGCGTGGAGTGCTCCCGATCACGCGGATCGACGACCGCCCGGTCGGCGACGGTCGGGTCGGCCCCCACGTCACGCGGCTCGTCGGTGCCTTCCGCCAACACGTCGGCGAGTACTTGGCGGCGCCTACCCCAGGGTGATCAGCATTACGCCGACGAACGCGAGGGTCACGCCGAACGTCTGGGGCGGGGAGATCCGCTCGCCGAGCTTCAGCCGTGCCAGCGCGACCGTCACGACGGGGTAGAGCGACGCCAACACGGCGACGACGCTGAGGTAGCCGAGGCTCGCCGCAGCGGCGAACAGGGCGTTGGCGCCCGTGTCGAGCAGACCGATGACGATCAGCGTCGGAAGTGCCGCCTTCGGCATCCGCAGGCTGGGGCGCAGCATCAGCACCGCGGCGAC
>JANLSO010000134.1:0-31558 GCA_031362405.1 Thermoleophilia bacterium
GTGCCAGGCACCGATCTGTGCACTCCGGGCGTAAGCCGGCTGATGGAGGGTCCCGGTCGCATCGCCGACGTGCTGATCCTGTTGACCGTTCTCCCTCTCATCGCCGCCACGGTGGCGTTCGCGCTCACCGGGATTTCGCGAGGGCTACGGCCCGACCGAGAACGCCATCGAGCATGGGCGGCGTCAGCCGGCCCGTGAACGTATTCTGCTGGCTGGGGTGATAGCAGCCGAGGAGGGTTGCCGTTCCGATGAGCTCTTCGGCGCCGTGGCCGAACTTCGGCCAGGGCCGGGGCGGCTCGAGCGCTCGTAGGGTCTCCTGCCACGCCAGGCCGCCGAGGGCAACGATCACCTTCGGATGAAGCAGCGCCAGCTCGCGGACGAGGTAGGGCCGACAGGCGGTTCGCTCATCGGGCGTGGGGGTGTTCCCGGGCGGGGCACAGCGGACGGCGGCGGTCATGCGGCAGCCGATCAGACGCAGGCCGTCGTCGGCCGCGATCGAGGTCGGCTGTGAGGCCAGGCCGGCGCGGTGCATCCCGGCCACGAGGAAGTCGGCACTCCGGTCGCCCGTAAAGACGCGGCCGGTGCGGTTCGCACCGTGAGCCGCTGGAGCCAGCCCGACGATCAGAATCGGCGCCGGGTCGTCACCGAAGCTCGGGATCGGCCGCGCCCAGTAGGTGTCATCGCGGAAAGATTTGCGCTTCTCACGGCCGACCTGCTCGCGCCACTCGACGAGCCGTGCGCAGGCGCGGCAGGTGACGATCTCGGCGTCCAGGGCGGCGAGGCTTTCCACCCCGCAGAGCCTCGCACGCCACCGATGGGCTCGCTACGCAATGACCATCGAGAAGGCGACGTTCTCAAGGCGAAGCTCGTGCCGTCGGGGTCCAGGAGGGCAATCAGCCACTTGGTGCAGGCGGGGCACAGAATCGCGCCGGGGATACTCACCAGCCGCGCCACGTTGACGGTGTTCACCGCGTCCGACAGGTCAGGTGTGACGACAACGGTGGGCGTCGAGACCGCCGCGGACAGGGTCGAGCGCGCCGCCACCGAGCCCTGCCCGGACGGCGCGATCGGACGATCGGTGCAGCCGGGCCGAGAGGAGGGTGCCGTCGATGGAGTAAAGAATCGGGGCTCGGGGGAAACGGCCACTGCGCTCCGAGAATAGTGCCCTGTCTGGTACCTTCCGCCACCGAATGCTGGCTCTCGAACAGGTCCTTCCCCCTTCCGCGAAGGTCACCTCCTCGGGCCACCTGTCGGTCGGTGGGTGCGACCTCGTCGAACTCGCCGAGGAGCACGGCACGCCCCTGGTGGTCTACGACGAGGGGGCTCTTCGGGCCACCGCGCGTGCGTTTCGCGAGGCCTTTGCGGCCAACGCGCCCGACAGTGAGGTCATCTACGCCAGCAAGGCCTACTTCGGCCTGGCGATGCTGAAGCTCGCGTTGGAGGAGGGCCTGTCGGTCGATGTTGCCTCCGGAGGTGAGTTGCACGCGGCCCTTGCCGCCGGCTTCCCCCCCGAGCGCATCCACATGCACGGCAACAACAAGGACGCCCGCGAGGTCGGGGAGCTGCTCGATGCCGGCGTCGGCCATGTGATCGTCGATGGAATCGATGAGATCGCCCTCATCGACCGCGAGGCCGCGGCACGCGGGGTGGTCCAGAAAGTGCTTTTGCGGATCACTCCCGGGGTCAAGCCGTCGACACACAGCTACATCTCGACCGGTCAGGTCGACTCGAAGTTCGGCTTTCCGCTCGGCGAGGGCCTTGCCCGTCAGGGTGTCGAAACGGCCCGGGGCGCGGCCCACCTGGATTTCGTCGGCCTGCATGTTCACCTGGGCTCGCAGCTGTTCGACCTGCAGGTGTTTCCTGCGGCGGCCGAGATCCTCGCCGACTTCGCGGTCGAGGTCGGAGCCGACGACATCACGATCATGGACATCGGCGGCGGCCTCGGAATCGCGTACACGGCGGCCGACCAACCACCGTCGATCGAGACCTTCGCCGAGACACTCGTCGACGCCGTCCGCGAGTCGTGGAGCCGCCGTGGCCTGGCGATGCCTCGGGTACTCACCGAGCCGGGCCGCTCGCTGGTCGGCCGTGCGGGCGTCACCCTCTACCGCGTGGGCGGCATCAAGACGATCCCGGGCGTCCGCACCTACGCGTCGGTCGATGGCGGGATGAGCGACCTCCTGCGGCCTATGCTCTACGGCGCCGTCTACGAGCCGCTATTGGCCAACCGCGCCGATGCCGAGCGGACCTCCGTCGTGCGCCTGGTCGGTAAGCACTGCGAGAGCGGTGACGTGCTCGTCGGCGAGGCCCATCTTCCCCCGCTGGAGGTGGGTGACCTCGTCTGCCTCCCGGCGACCGGGGCGTACGGCGTCTCGATGGCCTCGAATTACAACGGGCAGCCGCGTCCTGCGGTGGTGTTCGTCGACAACGGACGCTCGCGTCTTGTGACCCGCCGCGAGACGTACGCCGAGATCATCGCCCGCGACATCAGATGACCGACTCCGTCGGCGAGGCCCGGCCCGAGTCGCTGATCATCAGCGCCCCGGCGACCTCGGCCAACCTGGGCCCAGGCTTTGATTCGCTGGCGGTCGCCCTCGACATCACAAACGCGGTGGTCATCACGCGCCGCCCCGGGCCTCTCGCGCTTCGCGTCACGGGGGAGGGGGCCGGCGAGATTCCCGGTGACGCCTCGAACCTCGTGTGCCAGGCGATTGCTCTCGGGCTTCCGAGCCTCGACGGCCTCGACATCGAGTGCAAGAACCGTATTCCGCTGGGGCGGGGTTTGGGTTCGTCGGCGGCGGCCGTCTGCGCGGGCCTCGTCGCCGCGAACGCGCTCGGCAGGCTGCGCTGGAGCCCCGGCGACATCCTCGAGCGTGCCGTGAGCCTCGAAGGGCACGCCGACAACGCGGCGGCCTGCCTCGACGGTGGTCTCGTTGCCGTCGCACCGGGGCCCGAGGTGCAGCACATCGACATTCCCGAGGGCTTGGCGTTCGTCGCGGTGATCCCGGGCGTGCGCGTCGCCACCGACGTTGCGCGCAAAGCTCTACCGGCAACCGTTCCCCTGGGTGATGCTGCCCACACCGTGGCCCACGCGATCGGGCTCGCCTTGGCGCTCGCGGCCGGTCGCCTCGATGACATCGGTACTCATCTCACGGATCACCTCCACGAGCCCTACCGTGCGGCCTCGGTTCCCGGTCTCGATGCGCTGCGGGGGCTCGCCGGATCTCATGGCTGCCTGGGTGTGACGATCTCTGGCTCCGGGCCCAGCGTGCTGCTGTGGTGCCGTGCCGAGGCCGCCGACGAGGTCGCGGGCGCCGCGACGAGCGCCCTGGGGGCGGGCGCCGCCGATGCAGTGGTCCGCGTGAGTCGGATTGCCCCGGTCGGGTGCCGCGCGCGGTGGACCAGCGCCGACGGGCGGCTCGAGCGGTCGATCGGGTGAGCGGGCTCGTCTGGCGACACGCCGCCGGCACCCTCGACTGTGCGAACGGGCACCTGGTCGGCATCGTCAACGCAACGCCTGATTCGTTCACCGATGAGGGCCGCCACTTCGGCACCGACGCGTCGGTCGCCCATGGCGAGCGGTTGGCTGGTGAGGGAGCGAGCATCGTCGAGGTGGGTGGCGAGAGCCTGCGGTTCTCGGATCACACCGATGTTGCCAAGGAGATCGCCCGGGTCGTGCCCGTGATCGAGCGACTCGTCGCGCGTCTCGACGTGCCGGTCGCGATCGACACCTTCAAGCCCGAGGTCGCCGACGCCGCCATCGCGGCCGGTGCGTCGATCCTCAACGACCCGACCGGCCTGCGCGAGCCCGAGATGACCCGCATCGCCGCCCATACCGGGGTCGGGGTCGTCCTGACCCACTTTTTCGGGGAGCCGAAGGTCCGGCCCGAGAGCTACCCCGATGTCGATGTGCCGGAGGCGATTCTCGCGTGGGGCCGCGAAGCGCTCGCCACAGCGATCGCGGCCGGGATCAACCCGGAATGCATCGTCATCGACCCCGGCGTCGGTCTTGGGAAATCACCTGCCCAAGACCTCGACCTGCTCAACCGCATCGACGAGATCGCCGATCTCGAGCGGCCGGTTTTCGTTCCGATCTCCAACAAGAAGGTTCTCGGTGCGGTCACCGGGCGTGAAGCCAAAGACCGCCAGGCTCCGACGGCTGCCGGCGTCACGTGGTGCCGAATCCTTGGCGCGCGGATCTTCCGCGTCCACGACGTCGCCTTCATGCGCGACGTGCTCGTAATGACCGAAGCCCTCTTGGCCGGGACCGTCGACGGCTGGCGCGACGTGGCCAAGTAGGTCGCTGCGGTATCCTGGCAACGCGCGTGGGGGCTCTCCCGCCAGACATCGGAAGGACGACGCCGTGAAGCTTTTCGTCGATACCGCAGACATCAACGACATCGAGACCATCGCCCAGTGGGGCGTGCTCGCGGGTGTCACCACCAACCCCAGCCTGCTCAACGCGGTGGACGGTGACCCCGACGACATCTACCGTCGCATCTGCGAGCTGGTCAGGGGCCCGGTATCGGCTGAGGTTGTCGCCGAGTCGCGCGGCGAGATGATCGACGAGGGCGTTCGGTTGGCCGCGATCCACGAGCACATCGTGGTGAAGCTGCCGACCAGCGCCGAGGGCCTCGCCGCCACGGCGGTGCTGGCCTCAAAGGGAATCCGCGTCAATATGACGCTCTGCTTCACCGCCCCTCAGGCCCTGCTCGCGGCGGCATCCGGCGCCGCGTTCGTGTCACCGTTCGTCGGCCGTTACGACGACATCGGCAACAACGGCCTCGAGGCCCTGCGCGAGATCGTCGAGGCGTTGATGGCCTCGCACTACGACACCGAGGTTCTGGCCGCCTCGATCCGCACACCCGTCCAGGTGACGGAGGCCGCCCGTATGGGCGCCGACATCGCCACGATCCCACCGAAGGTCTTTTACCAAATGCTCCAGCACCCGCTCACGAACGCCGGTCTCGTCAAGTTCAATGAAGACGCGGCGGCCCGCAAGGCCCGCCAGGCAGGCTGAGCATCGTGGCAACGACTCCGCCGGCCGAGGCGACCGTTCCGGCGGTCGACTTCCTCAAAGTCACCGAACAGGCCGCGATCGCATCGGCACGCTGGCTCGGACGTGGCGACAATCATGCCGCAGATCAGGCGGCGGTCGATGCGATGCGGGAAGAGTTCGGAAAGCTCCCGATCACCGGTACGGTGGTGATCGGTGAGGGCCAGAAAGACGAGGCCCCCGAGCTCTACGTCGGCGAGGTGCTCGGCACGGGCGGAATGCGCTGCGAGATCGCGGTCGATCCGCTCGAGGGAACCGACCTCGTTGCGCGCGGCGACAACGGTGCGGTGGCGATCTGCGTCGTCGGGCGACCCGGCGGAATCATGGCCGCGCCTGACATCTACATGCGCAAGATCTGCGTCGGGGCGACCGCAAAGGGGCGCGTCGACATCAACGCGCCGATGGAGGAAACCCTTGAGATCCTGGCGCGCTGCTATCAGCGTCGGGTCCGCGATCTCACGGTCGTCGTGCTCGACCGTCCCCGCCACCGGGAGCTGATTGACGAGATTCGGGCCGCCGGGGCACGGATCCGGTTGATCCCCGACGGCGACATCACCGCCAGTATGTCGGTGGGTGTCCGCGGTACCGGCGACCACCTCTACGTCGGCATTGGCGGCTCGACCGAGGGCGTTATCACGGCCGCTGCTCTGGAATGTCTCGGTGGCGAGATCCAGGGCCAGATGTGGCCGCGCACCGACGAGGAGAAGGGCCGGCTCGCAGAGTACGGTCTCGACGACCCGACCAAGGTCCTGACGATCTCCGATCTGTGTCCCGGCCCCTTTTACGTGATCGCAACCGGGGTCACGGATGGAAGTCTGCTGAAGGGCGTACGGTATTTCGCAGACGGGGCACGCACCCACTCGATCGTGATGGACCTCCAGGGCAACACGGTCCAGTTCATCGACACGATCCACATCCTCAGCCGCACCCTGATCCGCGAGATCCGTCTCTAACCAAGGAGTCCGGGGGTTTCCATGAGTGACGACGACAACGAGCTCCCCTTCAACTTTGCCTTCGGCGAGGGCGCCGGCGAGGAGTTCAAAGAGCGCCTCAAAGAGCTGATGCGGGCCCAGAAGGAGGCAATGGACGAAATGCAGGCCGAGTCGGGCGGCCAGATCGCCGCCGTCGACCGCTGGCAGATCATCTCGCGGGCGGTCGACCTCGCCGCCGCCGGTCTCGGCACACTCGGCCCACAGGCGAGCCCGGATGAGGCGGCCGATGCGATGGGCATCCTGTTCGCCCGCGCCATGACCGCCCTCCAGGGAGCCCTCCGCCCCTCGGCCTAAAGAAGAGCTACGCCGCGGGAATTCCCGCGGCGTTCCGGGCTGAGCGCACAGGGGTTCGAAGTGGCGGTGATCGGTTCTTCACCGCCGACCGGAAGGCCACGGGCATTTCACCGGGTCGGCGTGGACCGCGCCCAGGCCGATGGTCGAGGCCGGACGCGTCGAGGTGGTCGCCGAGGACTACATCACGGTCGTCGCGGCCGTGGCGGCGGAACTCGTTGCCACGGTGCAGCGAGTCGGGGTCGGGCCGCCTTCGGGTTGCTTGTCGACGACGGCCTTCCACTGACGCGGTCATTGCCGGGCTGCAGCAGGGCACTTTGGCGATCATCGTCGTGCTCCCTCTGTCGCCCATGGGGTGGCTGCGGAGTGGTCGCATCTGTTCCACGCCGGATGCTTCGGCGAGCTGGTGGCCGTGGTTGACCGTGCCCGCAATGTCATCCCAATCGCCGACGCCAGTTCGCCATGGTTGTGCGTCGCCGTGCACATCGTCTTCGACTTCCTCACCGATTTGCCCGACGCGACGGCCGGCATCTCCGGGCGATGCGAGATCCTGGCTGCGCTGGGATTCGTCCTGGCCAGCGGAATCGCGGCGGTCGTCAACGTCGCGCGTGGCGCCGTCGACCATCGTCGGCGCCGAACGAACGCTCAGTCAGCAGCGATGCAGCGCAGCTGGCGATGGCCCTTCACGGAGCGCTACGCCCCTCGGCGGGGACGCCGGGGCCGAACATGTCGAGGCATCGATCGAGGCCGGCCACCGAGTACCCCTCAGGGCACCACCACTCACCCGCATCGAGTCGCACCCGCTGCAGGTCGATGATGCGGCCGTCGCACGCGACCCGCTCGGTGCCGTCGTCGCGGTATCCGATGCTGCGGCTGACGCCCAGGGAGGCGGCGTTATCGGTGTTCGCTTCCGAGCGGGCGATGTGTGCGCCCAGGTGATCGAACGCCAGGTGCAGCACGCCCATCCGGATCTGGCGTCCCCAGCCGCGCCCTCGTGCCGAGTCGAGCAGCCACGAGCCGGTGGCGACCTCCCGACACACCGGGAAGTCGGTGGCGCTGAGGTCGATGGAGCCGATCGGCTCGCGCTGTCCGTCGAGGAATACCGCCAGCTGCAGGCGCCACTTCTGAGGTGTCCATGCGGCGCGATGCCGCCAGTTCCACGCCAGCAGGCCACGCTCGAACGCGGGGGAGGGGAGCATCGCCCACGGAGTGAGAAAGGCCGCGGTCTCGGGGGTGAGTAAATGTCCAACGGCCCGGCAGGCGAGCCGGTCGAGCTCGTCGTCGGTCGGTAGTCGCAGTACGAGGTCGGGGGTCTGCACGCGCAGTTCAAAGAGCGGCCAGCTCGTCATGAGATCTCTACCCTCAGCGAATGTTGTGCGCTTCGCCGTTGACGTGATGCGCGCTGCCGGCTCCGCTCCCATTTTCCTTCGAAGTCGCCGATCCGAACCTCACCTCGAAGGTCGCCGTGCGCATCGCGTCGACCAGCGTCTGGACCTGGCTGCCGAGTTCGCCGACACGAGCTTCGAGACGGCCGATCTGGCCGCGGGTGTCGCGCCACGACTCACCGATCAGGTCGAGCATCGTGTCGAGATCCTCGACGACCGCCCGTCGCTCACGGGCGGAGTCGGCGGCGATCGCCTGCCGCAGACCCTCAAGGTCGGGCGCGGCCGAGCGCCGTGTGCGGGCGCGTAGTTCGTCGAGTTCGGCCTCCAGCCGACGCACGGCCGCGAGAACTTCGTGTGGATCGTGTGGATCAGACATGGCGGTCAGCGTAATCCGGCACTCGGACAGAACACCTCCCCTGGCAGGATGCATGGATGTCGCGCCGACGCATCAATCGACTCACCGACTCACCCGGCCGTCTGGTTCGCCTCGCTGACGGCCGCGTGGTTTCCACCCGCTGCTATCGCGCCGACCGCCTCGGGGCGCGTCTTGCTGGGCTGCTGTTCACGCCCGACCTCGCTGCCGATGAATCTCTCTGGCTCGAGCCATGCTCGAGCGTCCACACCGTGGGCTTGAGGGCCCCAATCGGCTGCGTCTTCGTGGACGCTGCTGGTGCCGTGATGCGGGTGGTCGATCCGCTGCCGCGATGGCGGGCGGCGTCGTGCCGCGGTGCGCGGGCGGTGATCGAACTACCGGTGGGCCAGGCGCGCGGCCTGGCGGTCGGCGATCGGGTCGAGCGTGCCGTGAGTTAGACGGAGCTGCCGATGACGAGACCGCCGAGGGCCGAGCGTTCAACCCGTGCTCCGACAAGGCGGGTCCACCGGATGATGGCGCCCTCGAGTTGGGCACCGGTGAGGTCGGCCTGGGAGAGATCGGCGAGGCCAAGACGCGCCCCACGCAGGTCGACATCGACCAGGCGCGCGCGCGAAAGGTCGGCGCCGGTCAGGTCGGCGCGCGACATGGAGGAGGCGTGCAGATCGACCTCCGAAAGGTCGGCGTGCCGCAGCGAGCCGCCGGTCAGGTCGCAGCGGTGCATCTGGGCACCTTGGAGGGTCACATCGACAAGGCTCGCCGAGGTGAGCGACGTCTCGATGAGCGTCGCGTCGATCAGGTCGGCCCCATCGAAGCGTGCGCGCTCGGCGCGCGCGGCGTTGAGGGTGACGCCACGCGCCACGCATCCGCGGAAGTCGGCCGATTGAAGATCGGCGTTGCTGAGGTCGGCCAGGGAAAGCATCGCACCGGTCAGCGTCGCGCCACGCAGGTTGGCTCCCTGAAGTCGCACACCTGACAGTTTGGCGCCCTCGAGGTGCGCACCCGACAGATCGCATCCGCGAAGGTCGGCTCCTTCGAGTTGCGCTCCGCGCAGATCGGCTCCGGCGAGCGTCGCGCCGCGCAGGCGTAGGCCGGCGCCACTGACGCGGCGTAGATCGGCCCCGCTGAGATCGATGCCCGACAGGTCGGCGCCCGTCAGATCGAGGTCCGCGAGGTCGGCGCTGATCGCGATGACACCGGAAAGGTCTGCGCGCGCCAGCTGGACGTCGCGAAGGATCGCGCCGCTGAGGTCGGCCGCCACCAGCGATGCCTCCTCGAGACGTGCGCCCGTGAGATCGCAGTTGGTCAGCTTGGCGCGGCCGAGGTGGCTCCAGCGCAGATCGGCTCCGGCGAGGTTCGCGCGGTCGAAATGCGCGCCCTCGGCGTATGCCTCGGTGAGGTCGGCTCCGCTCAGATCGGCTCCATGAAGCTCGGCTTCGAGCAGATCGGCGCCCTTGAGCGACGCTCCGTCGAGCTGGGCGAGGGTCAGGTACGACCACCCGAGCTTTGCCTGGGACAGCTGGGCGCGGCTGAGAGTGGCCTCCCGAAGGTTGGCGCGCTCGAGATTGGCGGCCATCAGCCGCGCGTCGTCGAGTCGGGCGCAACGCAGATCGGCGCCTTCGGCGCGGACCTCCACCATGCGGGCTCCGCGCAGGTCTGCGCCGACCATCGGCACTCCGCGCAGATCGCAGCCGGTGAGGTCGGCCTCGACGAGGTCGGCGGCGATGAGGTCGTGGTCGCGAAGGTCACGCCACCGCAAATCGGCCGGGGCGGGCGTCTGGTCTGGTGCGGTGTCGTCCACGGCCCTTCCCTCGTCGCCGAGGCCTTCCGGCTTGAGTTGCGCGGTCAAACGCCGTCCAACGGCGCGTGAAACTCGCAAAGAGCGCACAAAGGATGGCGTCGCAGGGGGGTGATTTTCGGACCCCCCGTCTCTTTACCTTTTGCCGGCGCCGCACGGGCGCCCCACGAAGGAGGTTGATGATGACGATCACATCGGCAGGCCCGCCACCAACGGTGATGCTCGTGGATCCATCCGAGGAGACCCGCCGCTACCTGAGCGAGAACCTCGGCGCCGACCAGTACGTGGTCAACGCTCTGGCCGACGCCGTCTCGGCACGTCGTGAGCTTCGAACGGGCCGCCCCGACCTGCTGATCGTCGACGTGGATCTCCCCGATGCCGCCGGGCTCGATCTGATCGGCATGGTCCGCTCGGGTGGCGCCGATGACCCGTGGGACTCCGGCATGCCCATCGTCGCCATCTCCGGTTGCGGTGACGTGCATCGCATCGTGCGGACCATCGAGCGCGGAGCCGATGACGTCGTCTGCCGGCCGTACGACTACTCCGAGCTGCTGGCGCGGTGCGGGGCAGTGCTACGCCGCTCGCGTGGGGCAACGGTCACCGACGAACTGCGCATCGGGCCGCTGGTGGTGGATCGGCGTGCCCGGCGCGCTGTCCTCAACGGCCGGATCGTCGAGCTGTCGGCGAAGGAGTTCGCGCTGCTGGACGCCCTGGCCCGCGACCCGCGCCGGGTGCTGACCAAGCAGGAACTCCTGCGCGACGTTTGGGGCTATGTGAGCGTGGGCCGCACCCGCACCGTCGACTCACACGCGAGCCGGCTGCGTCGCAAACTGGCGATGTGCGGGGCCGCCCAGCGGTATGTCGCCAACGTCTGGGGAGTCGGCTACCGGCTTCTTCCCGACGGCGTCTAGGGGCGCGGCCGTGACGTCACTGATCGCAGAATGCTCCATCGCCGACGGCATCGATGGGGTGAGGTTGGTTCCACGCGGTCGCCGTCGGCGACCCGGCTCGGGGTGGCTGCCGATCTCCCCGAGCGCGGCTCTCGATGCTCTTCTGGCCGAGGGGCCTCGGCCGTGGGTGCTTGCTCGGCCCCCATGGAGCGACCCCGGGGCGATCGCCCTGTGGTCGGCGGCGCGGGCGCTCGACCTCGACCCCGTCGTCCTCCCGGCCGACGCCGATGCCGCGCGCTGGGTCGTTGCTCTCGCCGCGCGCTGGCGCGACGCGGGAATCACGGCCGTCGAGTGTCACCTGCAGCCCGTTCTGCAGATGGTCGGTCGGAACGCTCCGGGCAATGACGTCCAGGCGTGGGACCACCTGTCGACCCGGCGGCCCACGGTGATTGCGCGGTGGGCCGCACGAGCCTGGGCACCGTGCGCTCGGTGCGTCGACGCCGGGGGGCTGCGTGGCGGCGGCTGCTCCGCGTGTGGGGCCGGCGTCGGAGCTGCGGCATGAGGGGGCGCATCGGTCGCGGTTCGCGCCGCGGTGGTCTGTGGCTGCTGATCGCCGGGGTCGCGGGTCTTCTGGCCGCGATGATGACCGTCCGGGCCGCATCGAGCCCCGGACCCGGCGCCACGGTGTTGGTGGCAAAGGTCGCCCTACCGGCAGGAACGATCATCGACCCGGCGCAGGTCGGTCAGCAGCTCATCGGGGTGCCGATCCCCGCCGGCACCGCGCTGGTCGGTCTTGTCTCCGATGTCGAGCAGATCGCCGGTCGGCGGATCAACGGCCCGGTTTTAGCCGGTGAACCAATTACCGAAGCGCTTGTCGGCGGGCTCGGGGCGGTATCGACCGCGCCGTTGGCCGCCGGCGAGCGGGCGGTCCCCGTGCCCGCCTCGACGGCGGGAGGCTTCGCCGCGTCGCTTGTTCCGGGGCTGCGGGTCGATGTCGTCGCATCGACGGGAGAGGGCGCGGCCGGGCGCACGCGCGTCGTTGTCGAAGACGCCGAGGTCTTGGCGGTCGACACCTTAGCCCCGGACGCCGGCTATCCATCGGCGAGTGCTCCCACGGTGATGCTGCGTGCCTCCTCGCAGGACGCCCTGCGCATTACAGCCGCCTTGAACTTCGCACGCGACGTTCGTCTGCTCGTGCGACCCGCCGGGGATGTTGCTCCTGTGGTGCCCCTGACCACCCCGGGCACGCCATGACCCGGCCCATCGCCGTTGCCGCCGCGGCCGGGGGTGGGGGAGGCACGCTCGTCGCCGCGGGCCTTGCCCTGCACGTCGCGCAGATGTCGGGATCCGCGCTGCTGGTCGATCTCGACAGCGAACGCGGGGGCATGGCCGATGCGTGGGGCGTACCCACCTCGCCCGGCTTCGATGACGTCGCCGCTCTCGTTGGCGAGCTCGCCGACCACCATCTCTCGGCCGCCGCCTTCGAGCATCCATCGGGCGTGAGGCTGCTACCCGGTCCGACGCCGGGACCCAGCGATCCCGGGTCCTTCGAGGTGGCACGTCGCGTCGCGTCTCTCTCGCCGTTGCCCGTCGTGATCGATTGCGGTTCGGGCCTTGGCGGGTCTGTGATGGCCCTTGCCGCCTCATGTCGAGTGGTGATGGTGGTACCGGCAGATCTGGCGGGTTGCCGCGTCGGTCGCCGGTTCCTTGATCACCTCGACTGTCGGGATACGCCGCCGTTGCTGGTCGTCAACCTCGGGTCCCGCCACAGCACGCTGCGGGCCGATGCGGTTGCCGGGGCCGTGGGCCTCCCACTCAGCGCGGTGCTCCCGCGTTCGATCCGCGAGGCCGACAGCATCCTCAGCGGTGCCCTTCCCGACGGTCGACGCGCCCGGCTCGCGGCCGCCATCGCGGACGTGGCGCGGCTCGTCGTCGATGCCGGCGACGCCCGAGTGGGCGTGCGCCCGTGAGCCTCGACCCACCGCGCGAGGCCAGCGATGCCCCCCGAATCGAGGCCCTTCGCGCCCGCGCGGTGTCGGAGCTACGCCTCTCAGGCGACGAGGTCTCGCCGCAGCTGCTGCGACGCATCGTCGAGGGTCTGCTCGATGCCGATCGTGTCGTCCTCGACGACGCGGCGCGCGACCACCTTGCTCAGCGGGTCGTCGACGAGGCGCTCGGATTGGGGCCCCTCGAGCCGCTTCTGCGCGACCCGACGATCACGGAGATCATGGTTGCCGGGCCCGCGCGCCTCTACGTCGAGCGTGCGGGTCGTATCGAGCCGGTGGCCACCGGTTTTCAGGATGCCGCCCACGTGATGCACGTCGTCGATCGGATCCTCGCCCCATTGGGGCGGCGCGTCGACGAGGCCAGCCCCATGGTCGACGCCCGGCTTTCCGACGGCTCGCGTGTCAACGTGGTCATCCCCCCGCTGGCGCTCGACGGGCCGGTGGTGACCATTCGCCGTTTCGCGGCGCGCGCGCTGTCGGGTGAGGATCTCGTCGCGCTCGGCACCCTCACGCCGCAGGCGCTCACGCTGCTCCACGCTGCGGTCGCCGCCCGCCTGAACATCCTCGTCACCGGCGGCACGGGAAGTGGCAAGACCACGACCCTCGCGGCAATCGCCTCGGCCATCTCGCCCTCTGAACGTGTCGTGACCATCGAGGATGCCGCCGAGCTGAGGCTCAACCTGCCCCACGTGGTGCGTCTCGAAAGCCGTCCGCCATCACTCGAAGGGCGCGGGGCGGTGACCATCCGTGCACTTGTCCGCAACGCCCTGCGTATGCGACCCGACCGCATCGTTGTGGGGGAAGTCCGGGGCGGGGAGAGTTTGGACATGTTGCAGGCGATGACCACGGGCCACGAGGGATCACTGTCGACTCTGCATGCGTCGTCGCCCGCCGACGGGGTACGGCGGCTGGCAATGCTCGCCCTAATGGGTGATCTCGAGCTTCCGTATCGGGCCGTCAGCGAGCAGGTGGCCTCGGCTCTGGATGTGATCGTCCATCAGGCGCGGACGCCTGACGGCACGCGGCGGATCACGGAGATCGCTGCGGTGCACGCCGTCGACGGCGTCGCCGAACTCACATCGCTGGCCGAGCGGCCGGGAGGTTCCCTGCCCGACGTTCTGACCCTCACCCCGGCCGGCGTCGATCTTCTGGCACGGCTCGGCGGGGGTGCGACGTGAACGCGTTGCCGGTTGCGCTGGCGACTGTGGGAACCGTCTTCGCCGTGCTCGGTCTTCGGTCGGTTGTCGCGCCCACTCTGATCGCCGGCTCACCCTGGGTTTCGCCCGGCGCCCCGCCATGGGCGATCCGTGGCCTGGAGTACCTCGCGGTACGTGTCGAGCGCGCGGGGATTCCGGTTTCGGCGGTCTGGATCGCGCTTGGCGGTACGGCTTGTCTGCTCGTGACGGCGGCTTTTGTCGCTGCCGCCATGGCCAGCCTCTTTGCGGGAGCCGTCGCCGCTGGGGCGTTGGTGTGCGGGGGCCACACGGTGTTGGGTGGGTTCGAGCGGCGGTACCCGCGGCGTGTCGCCGAGCAGTTGCCCGGTGTGTCGCAACATCTCGCCGACGGGCTCGGTGCCGGGCTTTCGTTCCGTCAGGCCCTCGACCGCGCCGCGACCGATGCACCGGAACCCGTGCGGACCGAACTCGCCCTGATGAGTGCCGAACTGGCACTTGGTGCGCGCAGCGGGCGGGCGCTCGAGGCCTTCGCGGCACGCGTGCCCCACCCTGACGTCGAGATGCTGACGTGCGCGGTGCTTGTTCACGGCAACGTCGGCGGCAACCTGGCGCGCGTGCTGGCCGAGCTCTCCGAGAGGCTCGACGATCGCGCACGGCTCGCCAAAGAACTTCGCGCCGCGACGGCCCAGGCCCGGATGACCGCCTGGCTCGTCGGGGCGCTGCCGGTGGGCGGCGCCGTCGTACTCGAGATTGCGGCACCGGGAACTCTTCGCCATACCCTGGGCCAGGGCCCGGGGCTGATGATCAGCAGCGTCGCAGCGGCGATGTTCGTGTTCGGTCTCGCTCTCATCCGCCGGCTCGGGCAGGTGGAGCCATGATGGGTGCGATCGGGCCGGGGCAGCTCTGGGTGCTGGCGCTCATCGCTGCCGCCGTGGGGTTACGGGGACGACGGCAGGCGGCCCGAGCACAGGCCACCGGTGATGAGACGCCGTCGGCCTTACGCCTGGCGTGGCGTCTGCCAGTTCCGGCGGGCATGGTCAAACATGCGGGGCGCGCGGGCGCACAGGCGGCACTTGTACGCGCCGGCCTCGACGGCCGCATGAGCCCGTCGGATCTGGCCCGAATGCGCGCTGCGGGCGCCCTTGTGGGCGGCGTTCTCACACTTCTGCTGGCCGTGGCCACAGGAGTCGGAGGACTCTTCATCGGGCTCATTCTCGCGGTCATCGCGGTCATGGCACCCGGCCGGTGGGTCGATGTGCAGTGGCGGCGCCGACGCGATCGGCTGGTCCGGCAGCTGCCGGACCTCCTGGATCTTTTGGGGGTCTGCGTCGAGTCGGGGATGGCCCTTGATCCGGCGCTGCGCACCGCAGGAGAACGGCTCGGTGGGCCCCTCGGCTCAGAAGTGCGACGCGTCATCGGTGATCTCGCTCTCGGGGCACCACGGCGTGATGCGTACCGGGCTCTTGCCGAGCGCACGGGCGCCGCGGAATTCGCCCAGACGGTCGCCGCGCTCCTGCAGGCCGATGAACTCGGTTCTCCACTGACCCATGCGCTGCGCGGTCAGGCACAGGCCCTACGATCGGCGCGGCGGATCGCCGCTCGCGACCGGGCCGCCAAGGCCGCACCAAAGATCCAGCTCGTCGTTGCGTTGGTCCTTGTGCCCGCCGTAATGCTTCTCGTCATGGCGGTACTGGCGATCGAGCTGGCCCGCCAGATCGGCCCGATCGTCGGGGCGGGAGTGTGAGGGGGCGATACGCCGGATCAGCCGGAGTCGATTGGATCGCCGCGGTCGCCATGGTGGCGGCCCTGATGGCGGGGCTACTCGTCCTCGGGAGCCACCGCGTGTCGCGGCGACCGCCGGTGGATCCCGTGCGCGCGCTCGGCCTTCTCGTCTCCCCTCCGGCGCGGGTCGTGGCCCCGCCGGTGATCATCCGGCCTCGGCGCCGCCGAACCGCCCCGGCGCACCCACGCACGACCCGCCACCCCCGGCCCCTCGCAGAAGCGCCGGGATGGGTGTGGCGCTAAAGGCCCTCGATAACGTGACGGCGTGACTGTGTATTTCTACACATGTATCTGGAGCGACTGCAGATCCTGCTCAGCAAAGAGCAGCGGCGACTTCTTGAGCAGGAGGCGCACCGGCGCGGGACGTCGATCGCCGCTGTCGTGCGCGTCGCGCTCGATCGTGAACTCGGCGTTCCATCGCGCGATGATCGCGCGAACGCGCTGGATGAGATGCGGGCGATGCGGGCGGCGTTTGTTTCGCCCGATCAGCTCAACCGGATCATCGCGGACGAGCGTGATCGGGTCGCTCACGACCTGTCGGCAGAAAGGTACGCCTTGACCTTCTTCATCGACACGAACGTGATCATCTACGCAGCGACCGAATCTGAGTACCGAGAGCCGTGCATCGAAATTCTCGAAGCCGTCGTTTCGGCAGGCGCGGGGCGAACCTCGACGGCGGTCCTCGAAGAGCTCTGGCACATCGAGAGATCGGGCAGGGTCGCGGGCCTGGATGGGATCACCGATCGCGCCTACCGAATACTCACTCCGCTGCTTTCCGTCACCGACCGGGCCGTGCGGTATCCGCTCGACTTTGTCGCCCCCGCGGGGCTCGGAATCAACGATCGGGTCCACTTCGGAACGTGCCGTGATCACGGCATCGACACGATCGTGACCGCCGACGCCGCATTCTCCGGGCTCGAAACGGTACGCCGCGTGGATCCACTCGATCACGGGGGCCGCCGCGCCCTGCTGGAGTAGCCCGAGATCCGCCAACAGATTGTCAACACGTATCTCAGGTGGCTCTCAGGACCGGGGTTCATTCTCGTCGCCACGAGGCCGATGGGCCTGCATCGACATCTGAGGGAGACACCCCATGAAGAAGACGCGTGCTCGACTGGCCGCCGCCGCCGCCATCACCACGATCGGCGCCGGCGTCGCCGTGCTTCCGGCGATCGGCTTCGGCGCCGCAGTGACGACGTTGACCGCCACGGCGACCGGAACAACGGCCGCCTCGGCGCCCTCCGTGAAGAAGGCGCGGGCCGATAACACCGCCCGCCGCGCCGCGTACGAAACCGCCCTTGCGGCCGAGCTCGGCATCGACGTGGCGAAGCTGCGCGCTGCCGAGAAGGCGGCGGGCGAGAAGATTTTTATCGCGAACCTTCCGGCGATGGTCACCCAGGGCGTGCTCACCGCCGACGAGGCGGCGGCGTTGCGCGCGGCCCAGTCGAACGGAACGCTGGGCGCCGCGGTGAAGGAACTCCGCGTGGCAAAGCTGAAGGCGCGCCTCGATCAGGACGTCAAAGACCAGCGCATCACCCAGACCGAAGCCGATCGGATTCTCGCCGACGCCCGCCAACGCAGCGCCAACGATGACGGGGACCTCGGCCGCGGGTTCGGCCCGATGGACGGCGGCGGTGGCCATGGCCGCGGCGGTCCGGGCGAGCACCACGGCGGCCCGTTCGGTGGTGGAGGTCCGCGTCCCTAGCTCCGTGGTGCGGTCGCGGGCGTCAAGATAGGCGGATGGGCGCCCGTGTTCTCGTGATCGAAGACGATCCCCGTGTGGCCGCATCGGTCGAACGGGCTCTGCGCGCACATGGGTACGCGGTGAGCCTGGCGAGCGATGCGGCATCAGGGATGGCGGCCGTGCGCGCCGAGCCGGACCTCGTCGTGCTCGATGTGAACCTTCCCGACGGCTCGGGCTTTGACGTGTGCCGTCGGGTGCGCCGTGACGGGATCTCGACGCCGATCCTGATGCTGACGGCGCGCGCGGCCGTCGAGGACCGGGTCGAAGGGCTCGACGCAGGGGCCGACGACTACCTCGTGAAGCCCTTTGCGCTCGCCGAGCTGTTGGCGCGGGTGCGCGCGCTCGTGCGGCGTCAACTGGGCGACCCCAACGGGCCCTCGCTGCTCGAATTCGTCGACGTGCGCATCGATCTCACCGAGATGACCGCTCGACGCGGTGAACGTCTGCTCGACCTCACGCGAACCGAGATGCTTCTCCTCGAACTCTTTGTACGAAACCCCACGCGCGTTCTGAGCCGCGAGCAGATCCTCGACCGGGTTTGGGGCGTCGACGCGCGCGCCTCGGCCAACGGGGTCGAGGTCTATGTCGGATATCTGCGCCGTAAGCTCGAGGCCGAAGGGGAGCCTCGGCTCCTGCAGACGATCCGGGGCTTTGGATACGCCCTACGCCTGTGAGCCTTCGCACCCGCATCGCGTTGACGGCGGCGGTGGCCGTCGCGCTGGCGATCATCCTCGCGAGCCTGGCCACCTATGCGACGACCTCGCGCACCCTCAACGATCGCGTTGATCGGGATCTGCGCGGCCAGGCCGACAGCACCGTCGCCGAACTCAATCGACACGGTCGCGGCGATGCCACCGGGCCTGCCATCGATGGTCGCGGCGACGGTCGGGGCCTACCGTCCGTAGTCGGGGGCCCCCGACCGGGCAGGCTCGGCGAGCCGGGGGCGTTCGTACAGCTCATCGACGCGCAGGGAAGCCCGCTGCGACTGCCCCCTGGCCAGCCGACGCTTCCCGTCGATGCGGGTGCCCGTGATGTCGCCCGCAGCGGCGGCACGCGGTTCACGACCGTCGAGGTGGCGGGCACCACCACGCGAGTGCTCACAGCTGCCGTGCGCCCAGGCCTCGCGGTGCAGATCGCCCGCAGCCTCGATGAGACCGATCGCACCCTGACGAGCCTCGGGCGCCGCCTGATGGGAATCTCCGGAGCCGGGATTCTCCTGGCCGGGTTGCTCGGCCTGGTCGTCGCCGAACGCGGGGTGCGCCCGGTCACCCGCCTCACCGAGAGCGTCGAACACGTTGCGCGCACCGGCGACCTCTCGCATCGGATCGCGGTCTCCGGTAACGACGAGCCGGCGCGCCTCGGCCACACCTTCAACGAGATGCTCGCAAACCTGGAGCAGGCCCGCACGGCTCAGGAGCAGCTCGTCGCCGATGCCTCACACGAGCTGCGCACCCCGCTTACCGCCCTGCGCACAAACGCCGAGCTGCTCGCATCTGGTGTGCCGCTCGACGATGGCGAGCGGCGCCGGGTCGCAAGCGATGTGGCGGTCCAGCTCGATGCGTTCGGCCGCCTCGTCGGCGATCTCGTCGAGTTGACCCGGGGAGAGCGCCACCCCGTTGATCCCCAACCCGTGGCGGTCGACGAACTCGTTGAGGACGCCGTGGCGCGCGCCCGGGCGGTCCACCCAGAGGCGACCTTCGCGGTCGCGACGGCTCCGATGATCGTCGTTGGGGAGGCGGCGGCTCTCGAGCGGGCGGTCGGTGCCCTGCTCGACAACGCCGCCATCCACGGAGGGGGCCAGGTGGAGGTCGAAGTCGGGAGCGACGAGGTGCGCGTTCGCGACCACGGCCCCGGAATCGCGCCGGACGATCACGAAAAGGTCTTCGCCCGCTTCTGGCGCGCTCCCGACGCACGGCCACGGCCGGGATCGGGTCTCGGCCTTGCGATCGTGCGCCAGGTTGCCCGCGCGCACGGCGGGGATGCGAGGATCGAGGACGCCACGCCGCCGCCCGGAACGGTCGTCGTCGTGCACCTTCCCTCGGTGGAGGCAACGTCGAGTTAGACGACGGGTGTGACGCGCGGGGCTGCCGCGACGGAGAGGAGTCGTGAGCCACGTCGCTGTGAAAGAGCCCGTCACCCGCCCGAGCTTCGCGGAGGTCGCCGCCACCGAGCTCGACTCAGTGCACCGCTACCTGCTGCATCTCACCCGCGATCCACATCTCGCCGACGATCTGACGTCGGCCACATTCGAGCGCGCGATGCGCGACTGGCGCCGTTTCGACCCGCGCAAGGGGCGTCCCGGTGTGTGGCTCATCGAGATCGCACGTCGGCAGGCGCTCGACCACTTTCGCAGTGAGGGCCGTCGCCGCCGACGCGACGAGCGCTACGCATCTGAGGAGCCCCGCGAATCACCGGCGCCGGAGGTCGGCGGATTGTCGCCGGATCTTCGCGTGGCTCTGGGCGGCCTGTCACGGTCGGAGCGTGAGCTCATCGCGCTACGGGTCGTGCTCGGATTCGACGGCGCCGAGGCGGCGGAGGTCTCGGGCATGTCGACCTCCGCCGTGAGTACCGGCCTGCATCGGGCCCTGTCAAAGCTTCGCACCCACCTGGGAGAGGAGGACGCGCCATGAAGGAGATCGATCCCGCACGACTCGACGCCCTCATCGACGGCGCTTCGCCCGAGGGTGACGCGGAGACGAACCTGTGCTCACTGCTCGAAGGGGTCCGCGACCTGGAGCCGGGCGCGCCACCGGATCTCAGGGCGCGCATCCTCGAGCACGCTGCCAAACAGCCCGCCCGTGACCCGCGTGGCAAGCGGGCGCGCGCATGGTTTGCGCCACCTCGGCTCGCGATCGCGGGAACACTCGCGGCCGCGGCGGCGGCCGCCGTGATCGTTGTGCCCCAGCTCGGGAGCGACGGGCCGGTAAACGAGAACTCGACCTTTGTGACCAACGATCCGTCAACCTCGCGCCTGTCAGCGCCGGGGGCCAACGCACGGACGAAATCCGCGGCACCCTCTGCCAACGATTCCCAGGCGGTCGCGCCGGGTGCGTCCCCGGTGGAAGCCGCGCCACCCATCGGCGCGCGATCGGGCCGTCTTCAGGAGGTCCGCTCGGCAACCCGCGTTCAGGTCACGGATGTCCAGGCCCTCTCCGAGGCGAGCAACGAGGCCATGCGCGAGGTGAGGCGCCTCGGCGGCTATACGGTCAGCTCGCGGTACTCGGTCCCGAACGGCAATCAGGGCGACAACGCGCTCGTCTTTCGGGTGCCGGTGGCCCGCGCTGAAGCCGCGATCACCGCCTTTGGCGGCCTGGGCACCGTGCTCAGGCAGCAGGCCGACATGAGGGACCTCACCCCGGCGGTCACCGCCCAAACCACGGCAGCAACGCTTCTGGAAAAGCGTGCCGAGATCCTCCGTGCGCGGCTCGTTGTCCAGCCGGACGACGCCGATCTGAAGAAGCAGCTGTCTGCGGTCGAGGCCCAACTGCGGGCCACCACAACGCGAACCGACGGCCTGAAGCGTCGCGCCGAGTTCGCACGCCTCAGCCTTGATCTGACCACCGACGGCCCGCCGGCGGCCGTCACACCGGACGGGCAGATCGAGGGCAGCCTGCGGCGCTCGGGCGCCCGGTTGGCCTCGGTCGGTGCGTGGACACTCGGCGCCGGCGTCCTTCTCGCACCGTTCGCCCTCGTCGGTGGGGCGGGGCTGGTCGGGGTACGGGCGGTCCGCGGGCGCTCACGCCAACGTGACCGCGATATGATCTGATTCCGGTCATGACGTGCCGACGCTGCGGGGGTAACACGATCCCCTGGGTCCGGGCCCGTGACCGCAGCGGTGGGCCCGCCGTGCCGGTCGTGCGCTGTGTGGCACCCGGGTGCGGTATCGGTCAGACCGTTCGAGTCGGCCGGGATGTTCGATCCGTGGCCCCGCCGGGATGGCACCCCGGCGGGGTCGTCGGTCGGTTGCTCAATCACCGGATGATCGCGGGCCAGCTCACAGCCGCCGGTGCGGCGATCCGCCCGGGTCGTCGCGCCATCGACGTCGGGGCCGGTGCCGGAGCGCGGAGCCGGGTTCTGTCGCAGGCCGGCATGCATGTCATCGCCCTCGAGCCCGATGCTCGCGAGGCGGCGCGGCTCCGGGCGAGCCTCGGCCGGCGAATCGACGTGATCGAAGCACCGCTCGTACCGGGCACGCTGCCACGTGATCAGGCCGACCTCGTGCTCGCCTGGCACGTGCTCGAGCACCTCCCCGATGTCGACGCGGCCCTCGCAGAGATGGCCGGCGCCCTCGCGCCCGGCGGGCGGCTGGTGCTGGCCGTGCCAAACGCCGCCTCGCTCGAGAGCCGCCTGTTCGGCGGTCGGTGGCACGGGTGGGAGCCGGCCCGCCACCGGTGGCATTTCAGGGCCCACGTTCTCCGCCGTCTGCTGGCGGGGGTGGGTCTCGATGCGATTGACGTCCGCGTGGCGGGCGGCTGGGCCATGCCCACCTCGTTGGCGTACTCACTCGCGCCCCGGCTCGATCACCAGCTGCATCCGGGCCACCGAGGGTGGAGCCTTGGCCTCGTCGCGGCGGTCGCACCCTTCGCGGCGGCGGCGCGGCTCGCCCGCCATGGGTCTCAGCTGGTGGCGGTGGCCACGTTCAGTGCGCCCGTGGCGGAGCCAGACGCTGCTCGGTGTGACGTAGCTCGGCGTTGAGACCCGAGTCGGTGAGGGTAAGGATCGCCCACTGTGGTCGTTGATCCTTCGCCCTGCCCTCGCCGACCGCTCCGGGGTTGAGGATCAGCCCTCGTTCGACCGTCCGCACCATCGCGCAGTGTGTGTGCCCGACGACGATGCAGTCGGCCTTCAGGTGGTGAAGCGCCCGGTCGAGGTCGCCGTCGGAGGTGTTCTCGTCGACGATCACCGGGAGATCGCCCGCGGCACCGTGGCTCACGGTGATCCGCGCGTCGCCGATCTCCTGCTGGGCACGGCGGGGGAGGGCGGTCAGCCAGGCCAGGCTGTCGTTGGAGAGATGGTATGTCGTCCACGATCGTGAACCGACACGTAGCGATGCGGGATGCCCGTCGGGGCGGGGCGCGCGCTGCGCCACCTTGAGATCGGTGTTTCCCTGCACCGTCGTCCACCCGAGCCGCCGAATGATGTGAACACAACGCTCGGGGTCGGGGCCGCGCATCACGAGGTCGCCGGTACAGATACCGCGGGTGATCCCCAGCGATGCGATGTCATCCAGCACCGCCTCGAGGGCCGCGGCATTTCCGTGGACATCCCCGATGACGGCGAGGCGATGCTCGCCCGAGCTCTTTCGACGCTTCGGGGTCACGCGTCGGCGGAGGCGATTCCGAGGGCCGATTCGAGCTGCGCGCGAAACCGTTGGCGCTTCATCGCACGCCACTCGTCAAGAAACGCGGTGTAGAGGTCGTCGCGGCGGGCGCGACGCATGGCGATCAGGGCGTGGATGCCCGGGCGCTCATCGACACGTCGTGCCGCCTCGATCTCCGACTGAAAACGCTCGAACGCCGCCTCGCTCGCGCGGGCACCGGGTCGGCGCGCCGGCGCCGCTACAGCGATGCGAATGGCCTCGGTCTCGCGGGCCTCGAGCCAGCCGAGGTGCTCGACGAGCATGGGCACCTGAACGTCGCAATCGTGGATGTCGCCGAGGATGTCCTGCAGTCGCTTGACTTGCTCGAGAAAGGGGTCGAGGTCGGACGAGAACGCGACCTCGAAGATCTCCAGCAGGTAGCGCAGGCGTTTGCAGGCGATGCGCATGTCGTGCAGCTCGGTGACCCGCGCCGGGTCGGCGATGATCCCGTCGTACGCGAAGACCTCCTCGATGCGGACCCCGAGGATGCGGCGGGCGTTCGGACGTAGCCTGCTCTTCGGCCGGATGCCGGCGACGGGGCGGGGTTTGGCCACTATCGCTCGGGATCCGCCACCGGAGGTCGGGGTGCGAGACGCGCCACGTCGACCCCGGTGTGCGTGTGCACCCACCGCTCGAAACCACGTGCGAAGCGCTCCCTTTCGAGGCGGGCGAACAGGTCGGCGATGTTGACGCCCTCCACCGTGCGCTCCTGCCGGTAGCGGTCGATGAGCCCGGTGACTCCTGCCTGGGCGACCGGTTCCATCTCGTCGCGCAGCGCCTCGAGGCCCTCGATCGCAACATCCAGGTCGCGGGCCTCGCCCAGCGTGTCGGTCACGGTCTTGACCTCGCGCAGGTAGCGACGGAACCCTTTGGCCGGGAACGCCCCCGCGAAAGCGTCCATCGCGGCGCGCAGCCTGCGCGACGACACGCGCATCGCATGGAGGTCTTCGATGTCATCGCCGGCGAGGGTCCCCTCGCGGTAGCTCATCATCTCTCGCCAGCGGGTCAGGATCACCCGACCGGCGGCGTCGGTGAACCGGGAGTCGTCCTTCAGGCCACGGACGTTCCACGCGCGGGCCATCAGGACGCGTCGGGGGTGGATCCGCCTGCAGGTTCGCGCAACAAAATCGACTGTCGCACCGCTGCCCGTACCGACGAACCACCGGCGATCAGTGCCCAGTCGACGTCAAGGTGCGTCGCGACGTCGAGCAGCGCGCGCACGATGGCCCCGGCATCGACGCCGCGACCCGAGATCTCATCGACTTCGCGTAGCCACCGCGCCTGCTTCTTGGAGATCGCCACCGTCAGCTCGCGACCCGCGTTCTTCTTGCGCGTGGCGATGTCATCGTCGGTCAGCGGACGAAATGTCGCCCCGGCGCCGAGGCTCGCCCCGCCATCGAGGAACGACTGGTAGCTCACACGGCTCACGACGTCTCCGGTTCTGAGGCGAGTTCTTCGGACTGACGGCGATCCTCGGCGAGATCATGAATCGTGTCGACGCCGATCTCGGTCTCGCCGCGCGCGGCGGCGACAAACAACGCGTTGGCGCACAAGAGGTTCACCAGACGCGGGGTCCCCCCGGTCTCGTCGTGAACCGCGCGGCTGGCGCGGCGCGAGAACAGCCGGCGCCGAGCGCCCGCGACGCGCGTGCGGTGGGTGAGGTACTCCTCGACCTCGTCGCCGGTCATCGGTTGCACGTGAAAGCGCACCACCACCCGTTGGGCGACCTGCGGGAGCTTCGCCACGTGTTGGCTGAGCTCGGGCTGCCCGAGCAGCAACGTCGGCGCTCCGGGGCCGGAGCCGCCGTTGGTCAGCATCCGCAGTTCGTCGAGCGCCCGGGCGTCGAGGCGCTGGGCCTCGTCGATCGCGAAGACGACCTGCCGGTCGGCCGCCGCGACCTCGGCGACGTGCGCGCGCAGCTGCGAAGCGCGCTGCGCGGCCGATCCCCGCGGGACGCCCGCATCGCCCGCCTCGATCATCGCCGCGAGAAGGGCGGCGCCGGTACGGGGAGGGTTGGGCACCGAGACCACCTGGGTTCCCACCGCCGAGAGCGTCCGCGACAGGGTCTGCGCGAGGAGAGTCTTCCCGCAACCGATCTCCCCGGTAACGAGCACGAGCCCACCGAGCTGGGTGAGGCCGAAGAGCATTCGCGCGAGGGCCTCGCGGTGGTCGGAACGCTCGAAGGCGTAACGGGTGTCCGGTTCGAGCTGGAATGGCGCTTCGACCAGGCCCCAGTGGGCGAGGTAGGGGTGCCGCTCGCGCGTCACGAGCGCTCCAGGACGAGACCTTCGCGCAGACCGGCGCGACTCACCGTCAGGTACTCGAGATCGAATGCCCGTCGCACCGCCTCAAGGACGGTCGTGCCGCACAGACAGAATGCGATCCGTGTGACCGAGATGCCGACATCGTCGGCGAGGTCGTCGGCCGGTATCGCGGCTAGGCGCTCGAGGGCGTGTACGAGCGCGTTGCGGTCGAGGTGGTCGGTCTCCGCGAGCAGCCCGACGGCCTCGGCCCCGCCTCCGGTCGCGAGGGCTAAATCGACGTGGTGCCCCTTGGCGACGCGGTCGAGCAGCGAGCGCGCGTAGACCAGCATCGGCCCGACCAAATCGAGCGACGGCGGGTCAGAGGGCTCATATCGCTCGTTGAGCATGCGCGTGCCGAGGGGTACGGACGCGGCCCAATCGAGCTGCTCGCTCGTGCCGCCCATCAGCTCGAGGCTTGCCGCGCCGAGATCGATTGCGAGCACCGGGATCAACGCCGGGGTCCCGGCAACGAGACCGTTGAAGGTGAGGTGCGTCTCTTCGATCGCCGTCAAAACCACCGGTCGGGTGCCGGCCGTCTTCTCGATCCGGTCGAGCAGCTCGTCGCCGTTGAGGGCATCCCGAAAGCGGCCCGTCACGGCGATCACCGGCTCTGTTACACCGAGTTCATGCGCCTCGGCGACCATCACTCCAACCGCCTGCTCGGTGCGCTCCATAGCGGCAACGGTGAACCGACGGGTCGTGGCCATCGCGTCGCTGAGCCCCGTCCGTGATGCTCCTGACGCAACAACCTCAGGCCGGCCTCCCACCACGCGGGCAATGAGCAGCCGCGTGGTGTCGGTGCCTACATCGATCGCTCCCACGAGCGACGGCGTTGCGTCAGATCCGTGATCGGCCACGCCGCGACGGTATCCGATCGGACGTCATCGCGAGGCCCTTCGGTAGAGGTGTTTCTTTGCCCGTCGGCTCGGTGGCCACGAAGCACCACCAGCCATCCTCCGGCCGCGGCGACCGCCGCAATGGCGGCGCCGACCAGTTGGGCCGTGACGATGGCACCTCCGCCCGGGGCAGACGCGACCCCGGCGAGGAGAAACCCACCGACCAGACCCGACCCGTACAGAGCGATGGCGCGGGCGCGAGGAGTGGTGACGGGGGCGAGCGGCGGCACCTCGCGAAGTGCCCGGGGGGCAGGCGCGGCGGACGGGGTGGCGCGAAGTGGGATGCGTGCGTGAACTGTCATGAAGCGAACAATAGTTCGTGCCTCGGACGAGAACAAGTGTTCGCCTTTCGCAGCTCGCGTGTGGCGGGCTCGCGACGGCCGATGGGGCGAGAGGGGGGAAGCGCGACCAACGTTGCGTTGTTCTGTGGGGAAATGTGGGGTAGCGTGGGGCATATGAACGCCCGGCAGCTCACCGGAACGCATGAATGTCGCCTCGACAACCGCTTTCGCCTCGCCATCCCCGCCCGATTACGCGAGCGCTTCGCGGACGGGGCCATGGTCGGCTGGTGGCTCGATGAGTGCCTGGTCATCGTGCCCCGGGTCGATTGGTCGCCGCTCATCGAGCGGACGTTCGGGGCGATGAGCGTTCTCGACGACGAGAGCCGTGAGATGTCGCGCTTTCTCTCGGCGGGGGCCTACGAGCAAGAGCTCGACAAGCAGGGACGGGTTCTTCTCCCGCTGAGCCTGCGCGAGTACGCGGACGTCGATGGCTTGGTGAGCGTCGTCGGAGCTCACGACTACCTCGAGGTGTGGAATCCCGAGCGCCTGAGCGAAAGGATCACCGCTTTTCGTCGCGAGGGGGTGTCTGCCCGTGCCAAGCGTCTTGCCAACCGCAGTGCCTAGCCGCGACCTCAGCGCGAGCGTTGCGCATGAGCCCGTGTTGCTCGACGAGGTGATCGAGCTGCTCGCTCCTGCCCGCGACGCGATCGTCGTCGACTGCACCTTCGGTGCCGGCGGCCACTCTGGCGCGCTGGCCGCGCGTCTTGGCCCCGACGGACTGCTGATCGCGATCGATCAGGATCCGGCGGCCCGCCCGTTCTTCGACCGGCTGTCTGACGACCTCGTGTGCCGCACGCGCTTCATCGACGCGAACTTCGCCGACGCCCTGCCGATGCTGGCCGACGAAGGCCTGGTGGCCGACGCGGTGCTGATCGACCTCGGCGTTTCGTCGATGCAGATCGACCTTCCGGAGCGCGGCTTCTCGTACTCCCGCCAGGCTCCGCTCGACATGCGGATGAACCCGACCGCTCCGATCTCGGCGGCCGATCTGGTTGCGACGGCCTCTGACAAAGAACTCACGCGCTGGTTCCGCGACTACGGGGAAGAGCGCTTTGCCCGCGCGATCGCCCGGGCGATCGTTCGTCGCCGCACCAGCGCGCCGATCGCGACCACCGGCGATCTGGTCGAGGTGGTCCGCTCGGCCGTGCCGATGGCGGCGCAGTTCGCCGGGGGCCACCCCGCCAAGCGCGTCTTTCAGGCCCTGCGGATCGCCGTCAACAACGAACTCGACGTATTGCCACCCGCGCTCGACGGCGCCTGGGAGATCCTCGGCCGCGACGGCCGTTTGGCCGTGATCGCCTTCCACTCGCTCGAAGACCGCATCGTCAAGCGCTTCACCCGTGATCGCACCCGGGGGTGCATCTGCCCGCCGGGGATGCCGGTCTGCGGCTGCGGCCGCACTCCCGAGGGGACGCTCCTTGCGACCCGAGCGATCCGGCCGCGGGCCGCGGAAGCGGAGCGTAACCCGCGCTCGCGGTCGTCGCGTCTTCGGGGCATCACCAAGAAGGTCGACGGGTGAGCGCTCGGGGAGCCCGTGCACGGGTCGCGACCCCGGCCGAACGCGCGGCCACCCGTGCCCGGTCGGCGCCGACACGGCGTCCGGCTCCTCGCGTGGTCACGCGGCCCGCGCGACCGCGCCTGCGTGCCGGGTGGTGGCCGGTGCCGGTCATCGCCCTGATGCTCGGCGGGATCGTGTGGATCAACGTCTCGAAGCTGACGCTGACCACTCAGACGAGTGCCCTGGTTCAAGAGACGCGACAGGTCGAGGGCGAGACCGTGCTGTTGAACGCCGAGCTCGGGCAGCGCGACAACGAGGTGACCGCCCGCGCCAAGAGCGAGCTGGGCATGGTCGATGCCCCGGGTAAGGACGTCCGCTACTTGACGGCTCCGAAGCACCCGACGTTGCCATGAGCCCGCGCCCGTCGCGCGCGCGCGCGGCCGCGAGCCACCGCATTCGCGTGCTGCTTACCGTGACGGTCGTCGTGATCGGCCTGATGGGCGCCCGCGCGACGTTTCTCGGGGTCGTGCGCGCTGACGAGCTCTCCCAGAAGGCGCGCAATGCGCAGCGCCACCCGACCATCTTGCCGGCGATCCGCGGCGCGATCCTGTCGAGCGACAACAAGCAGTTCGCCACCGATCAGCTCACGGCGACGATCTCGGCCTCGCCGGACATCATCGCCGACCCTGCGGGCATGGCCCGCACGCTCGGCCCGATCCTCGAGCTGCCTGTCGCAGAGCTCACCACGAAGCTCACGGGCAAGAGCCAGTACGTCCTTCTGAAGCACAACGTCGATCAGCGGCGTGCCCGCCAGATTCGCGAGCTGAAGCTCACAGGGATCTTTTTCGACGACACGTACACCCGGTACTTCCCCCGTCAAGACGCCGCGCAGGTCGTAGGGCTGGTCAAGGCTGACGGCACCGGCCTGACGGGAATCGAGCTGCAACGCGACAAGGATCTGAGCGGCGTCCCCGGTTCGCGGCTCGACGCCCGCGATGCCCTCAATCGCACCGTGGACGAGATCAGCAAGACCAACCCGGTTCCGGGAAAGAACGTCACGTTGACGATCGAAGCGGCGATCCAGGAGAAGACGGGGCAGATCCTCCAGGACGTCGTCGACGCGAATAAGGCCAAGAGCGCCAGCGCGATCGTGATGAATCCCAAAGACGGGTCGATCCTCGTGATGACCACGGTGCCGACATTCGATCCGAACGACCGCCGAACCACGACGCCTGAGGCGACGCAGAACGCGCCCACGTCAAGCCTTTACGAGCCGGGATCGACCTTCAAGGTCGTCGCGGTCGCCGGCGCCCTCGAGCAGCGTGTGGTGACGCCCACGTCATCGTTCAACCTTCCGCCGACGGTCACTCTCTTTCCTGGGACGATCTCAGAGCAGACGCTTCATGAGTCGCATCGCGACTTTCCCGTCACGCTCGACGTGTCCGAAATTATTGCCGAGTCGAGCAACATCGGGACCTACACAATCGCGAACAAGCTGGGTCCGCGTGGCGTGCAGCGCTGGATTCACGCTTTCGGCTTCGGCGGCCGAACGGGCATTGATTTCCCCGGCGAGGAAGCGGGTCTTGTGCGCGAGGAAAAGGATTGGTCGGGTACCTCGATCCTCACGATCCCGATCGGCCAGGGCATCAGCGTCACGCTGGCCCAAATGGCTCGCGCCTACGCCGCGATCGCGAATGGCGGCGAGCTCGTCACTCCTCATATTGTGGGTGATGTCGGCGGAGTCGCACCGACTATCGCCGCGCCCAAGCGAATCCTCAGCCCTGAGACCGCGGCTCAGATGAATGAGATGCTGAAGCGGGTTGTCGATAGCGAGAGCGGAACAGGCACCGAGGCGCAGGTTCCTGGCTTCGATGTTGCAGGCAAGACCGGCACCTCGCGCATTCGCAACCCCGATACGGGGAAGTATGAAGACCGCTACGTCGCCTCATTCATCGGCTACCTGCCGGCCGACGACCCCCAACTCTTGATAGCTGTCGCCGTCGACGAACCATCGAACGGGTCGATTTTCGGTGGCGAGGTTGCCGCGCCGGCGTTCGAGAAGATCGCCACCTTCGCGCTTCCCCAGCTGGGCATCACTCCCTGAACGGTCGTTCGGGCGTGGTAATTTCCGGCGCGCCGATGACCCTCCGCGAACTCATCGAGGGCATTCCGGGCGCCCGCCTCGTGGCACCCGATGGCTCTTCGCCCGCCGATGCACCCCTGCTCGGTCAGACGACGATCGATCGCATCGCGCCACGGGCCGACGGGGCCCAGCCGGGCGACCTGTTCGTCTGCGTGCCCGGTGTCACTGCCGACGGGCACGAATTCGCGGCTCAGGCGGTCGCCGCGGGTGCAACGGCGCTGGTGGTCGAGCGACCCCTCGATGTCGGCGTTCCTCAGGTGTTGGTCGACGACGCGCGCCTGGCCATCTCACTGGCGGCGGTCGCGCTGGCGGGCCGACCCGCCGACCGGCTGTGGGTGGTCGGGGTGACGGGAACCAACGGCAAGACCACGTGCGCCTACCTGCTGCGGGCGGTTCTCGAGGCCGCCGGCCGTCACTGCGGCCTCATTGGCACCGTCGAGACGATTGTCGCGGGCGCGGCGATCGACGCCTCTCACACCACTCCCGATCCGCGCGAGCTGCAGAGCTTGTTCGCACGGATGAACGTGGCCGGAGACACGGCCTGCGCGATGGAGGTCTCCTCCCACGCCCTCGATCAGCGCCGCGTCGCCGGGGTGCCCTTCGCGGCCGCGCTCTTCACGAACCTCACCCGCGATCACCTCGACTACCACCCGGATGTCGAGGCCTACTACCGGGCCAAGCGCGCGTTGTTCGTGCGTCGTGCCGGTGATGGGGCGAACCCTCCGGCGGCCGTCAATCTCGACGACGAGTATGGCCGCCGTCTTGCCACCGAGACCACGGCGCTCGGCTACGCGATCCACCAGCCCGCCGATGTTGCGCCGATGCGCTTCGACCTGGGTCTGCGGGGAACCTCGGCGCAGGTGCGCACGCCGCGCGGGGTCCTGGAGATCGAGACGACGCTGCGCGGCGCTTTCAACCTCTCCAACGTGCTCGGCGTGATCGCGATGGGTGAGCTGCTCGGGCTCTCCCACGAACACGTAGCGGCCGGGATTGCCGGTCTGCGCGGCGTCCCGGGGAGGCTCGAACCGGTGGAGGCAGGCCAGCCTTTCCCCGTGCTCGTCGACTACGCCCACACGCCCGATTCGCTGAAGAACGTCCTTCGTGCGGTCCGCGACCTGGCGGGGGAGGGCCGTGTGATCGTCGTCGTCGGCTGCGGCGGCGACCGCGATCGTGGCAAGCGGCCGCTGATGGGAGCCATCGCCCGCCGGCTCGCCGACGTCGCGGTGATCACCTCCGACAATCCGCGCAGCGAAGACCCTGAGGCGATCATCGCCGAGATCGTTGCGGGCGCAACCGACGGGCCTGCCTCGATGGTGATCGAGCCCGATCGGCGCCGGGCCATCCACGCGGCCCTTGCACAGGCCGGCGACCGTGACATCGTGCTCATCGCGGGCAAGGGGCACGAGCGGGGGCAGGAGGTCGCCGGGGTGATCACCCCGTTCGACGACCGCGACGTGGCACGCGAACTTCTGGGGGAAACGGCGTGACGCTGACGATCAATGAGGTCTTGAAGGCAACGCCGGGCGCGT
>JANLSO010000167.1:0-4249 GCA_031362405.1 Thermoleophilia bacterium
GGGGGTGGGCTACCCCGCCACTGGTGGCTGGGGTGTGGGTGGCGGCACCACCGCGACGGGCGGCGGCCCCGCCACCGACACGATCGCCCCTATAATCCCCCGGGTCTCCGTGAGCCCACGGTCGTGGCGCGGTAGCGCCACGCTGCCCCGGTTCGCAAAAGCGGCGGCCGGTACGAAGATCAGGTGGCGTCTCAGCGAAGACGCCCGCGTGACGCTCAGCTTCGAAAGTGTCGGCACCGGCCGCCGGGTCGGTCGGCGATGCCTTTCATCGACGCCAACACGGAGTGCGCTACCGCGCTGCATTCGCGTGCGCACGGCGGGCACCCTCGTGCGGAACAGCGCCAAAGCCGGACAGAACAACCTGCGCTTCTTCGGGAGCCTGACCCGCTCGCGCCGCCTCGGCCCGGGCCGCTATCGGGTGAACCTTCAGGCTCAGGACTCCACCGGAAACCGTTCGGCCATCCGCACCAGCCCCACGTTCAGAATCGTCACGGGCTAGATCGTTGCCGCAAGACGCCTCCCCTGGAACGCCGCGGGGGAGCGTCGTCGTCGTTATCGCGGAACTGCGCGGCGTCGGAACCAAGGTCCCACGACCTCACTCCTCGCGGTCACGCAGACCGGTAGACAGGTTATTCGCGCTCGAGGTATGCGGGCGAGAATTCGTCGCCTCGACGGGTCGGCCGAGGCGCGTCGCTTCGGTGGGGCTGGGCAACTTGGCGCCCGGGCAGCTATGAGCGCGTCGTGCCCCCCGCTTCGCGATTCTGCTGGGCGATGCCCGTAAGGCACTCGACGATACGGGCCTCCGCGGGACTCAGCGACTCCTCGGCCAGGCCGATGTCGCAGTCCGCGCCGGTCGAGCCACTGATGCGTAGCCGGTAGTGGAACCTGTCGGGCTTCCCCATCGGTTCATGGGTCGCGGGCGTGCGCAGGCGGGCCTCCGTAACGAGCCGCTCAAGCTCGGCCGCCTGCCCTGCAGGCAGATCAGAGCTACGCACCCGGGTCGACAGCGTTTGCCCGGCGAAGCCGCCGCTGCGCTCGAACTCGATGACCAGGTCGCTCACGCCGGTACCCCGACCGCGGCCCACCCTGACGAGACGGCCTTCGCCTCGGGGCTGCCGGCGCTAAAGAGACGACTGGCGGTGCGCACCGTGAGCAGCGCAAACGCGGTGAAGCTGCTCGTCGGTCGAAGCGCGGGGTCGCGCAGGGCTTCGTACCAGACGCGCCCAGCCCCCTCCCAGGCGAAGCCGCCGATCGCCACGGCCGCTTCGGCGAAGGCCCGGTTGGGGATACCCGAATTGATGTGCACGCCGCCGTTGTCGGAGGTCGTCTGCACGAAGTCTCCAAAGTGCGCAGGCTGAGGGTCTTTGCCACCAAGGCGCGGATCGTCGTAGGCGGTACCGGGGTTCAGCATCGAGCGCAGGGCCGTGCCGTTGATGGAGTCGCCCAGGAGATCCGCGCCGATCAACCAGTCAGCGTCATGCGCCTGCTGTTTGCGGGCGTATTGCGTGACCATCGAACCGAACACGTCGGAGACCGACTCGTTGAGCGCGCCCGGCTGCCCGAAGTAGCGTAGACCGGCCTCGTCGTCGGTCACCCCGTGGGTGAGCTCGTGACCGATCACGTCGAGGGAGGCGGTGAAGCGGTTGAAGATCGTTCCGTCGCCGTCGCCGAAGACCATCCGTTGTCCGTCCCAAAATGCGTTGTCATAGCGGCTGCCGTAGTGGACGACCCCGTCGAGTGGAAGACCCTGGTCATCGATCGAGTCTCGGCCGAACACCGACCAGTAGAAGTCGTAGGTGGCACCGAGCCCGTCGTAGGCCTCGTCGGCGGCCGCGTCTGCGGTGGCGGGGCCGCCCTCCGTGCGGACCACCTGGGCCCGGGTCACATCGGTACCGGAGCCGGCATCGCGGATTGTGCGGCTCGGCGTTCCCGGCGCAGCCGCGGCGTGGGGTACGCGCCGACGAGGGGGCCGAAGCAGCGCCCCCTCCATCCGCGCCGCCCGGAGCGAGTGGTCGTGTGACAACGCCTGCAGGGCGTCGGCGCGCTGGGGTTTGGTCCCGTGTGTGGCGATTCCCTCGAGGATATACGGGGGCAGGATCCCGCAACGGACTGACGACATCGATGACCTCCGAAAGGAGTCGAGGTCGTTGCAGGGTAGCCCCTGCCGCGAGCTGAACGAGACCACCCCGGGTCGAGCAACAGCGCATCGATTGCCATGGAAGTCACCTCCACCGTGCGGCGACTCCGATCGGTGGGGTGAGCACCTGGGGCATGGGGAGGATCTCACCGTCGTCGATAGGGCTCGACCGCCTGGTGTCAGCTACTCGATGACGTTCGCCCTCGCATCAACATCCGCCATCGGAGGCCTGCTGAAATGAAGCGGCGATCTCGGCGCGGGCCCCAGGGGCAAGCTGGGAGCAGATCAGGCGCACTCTGGGCACGACTCGCCAGGCCACACAGCAACGCTTTGGGCGCGAGGAGACCGCGACCGATCGGCCACCCGCGCGGCAACGCCGGCTGGGGCCGGTGACCGCTCTCTGAGGTGCGCGGACTCGAGATCGCCGGACGGCTCGGCTGGCGGATCGTCAGCGCCAAGACGCTTCGGTTCTTGATGGAGCAGACTGACACCTGCAGGGAGTACCGTCGTCGCCGCCCTCTCACCTACCCGCTCGCGCCTGACCTCCGCGGGCTGGCAGCAGGCAGCCACGTGGTTCCCGTGGGTCGATCCTTCGCGTGGCACGGGCGAGCGCTCGGCGAATCAACAACGATCCCCACGTTAAGCCCCGAGGCGTTCCGAAAGCGCCGGCAGTCGTTCTTGATCGCTGCTCCGAAGGCCCAGGATCTGGACGCTCAGAAGGCCCGGGAACCCGTGCCGAAACAATCCAGAAGAAGGGACTGTCTTGGATGAGGTCCTGGTGCGGGTCCTCGCCCGATCCCGGGCCGGTTTGTACAGGCTGTGCCCGAGATTCCGTACGGACGCGTCGGTCCTTCGCGTAGCTCACCCCAGGGCGCGCGAAACAGAGGACGAGGCGGTCGGGAGGTCGAAGACGGCGGATCAGCCCTACCCGGGGCAGACCCCCTCTTTCGCCGTCGCGGTGCGAAGTCGCGGCTGTCGCAACTAAACGTGAACGCGCCGACCGGGTACTTTTTCATCCGCCCTCGGAAGAACACCGGCCATGAGCGCGCCACTCACGAACGCCGATCGACACGCACCAGCGTCGGCATGGAGGGGTATACGGATCGCCACTGGCCACCCACCATGCGGCACCTCTGGGTGCACAAGGACTTCTTCGTCACTGCGCTCTCAGGTGAACGCCGACACCGTCCTGGTTTACGCGGTCACTGCTCGGAACCGCACGCTCGCGTCTCGTTACCCGAAGCGGTTCCACTACTCGAAAGATCGCCCGCGCCGTTGAGCAATCTGGCAACGGCTCCCTGACGCCCTTCGTGCTCGGATCACAATCGACCGAGACACTCGACGCCTCTGCCGGTCAACTCTCGACGAGAGCGGCGAACCCACGGAGGTGCTCGCGCACTACGACACCAAGGGTTATCAGTACGCCGAGAGGTTCTTCACGGGAGAGGCTGGCGGATACCACGATTTCCTCTCGGCCAAAACGCATCAGGGTGGAAGCCAAGGGGGTTTTCTCACCGTTTCCCGGTGGTGGCGGTTCGCATTGTTCCGGCGACACCAGCAATGACTATCCGGAGTGAAACGACGGCGCCCTCAAAGAATCTCTGCGTGTCTTCAGGGCCACGGTAGCCCCGGACACGCACTCGAGAGCGTGATCGTCAACCGGCCTGCGGTACGCGCCGTGCTTTGGGAACTCGGTCTAAAGCGGGAACACGCGACCCATTTCCTCCAGAACGGGCGCCCCGCCCGAGGGAATGAGCGGCCCTTCGTGGTTCAGACCGCATCGCTCGGCGCCGAAGCGGTCAAATCGGCCCCGTCAAGCGTTTTCTCCTGGTAATCCGAATCTAACACCGGAACACTCCAAGAGGGACTGTTTCGCTTAACCGTCTGATGCGGGTTCTCGGCTCGTTCCGGGGAAGTTTGTACAGGGTGCGCACGGGATTCTGTACGCGCGTCGGGCCTTCGACGGGTGACGAGGTTTTACGCGGGCTGGGTCGTGGTCTAGCTTCTTCCTGGTTCTTCGGGCCTCTCGCAATGAGCCGTTCGGCGTCGGCCCACCAGCGCGCAGACCCGTATCAGCCTTATACACACAAAACCTTTCGCGATTGGTCTCCT